>JBEVLE010000674.1:0-26616 GCA_040509335.1 Longimicrobiaceae bacterium
CCCTCCCGCCGTCCGAGAACCGCACCCTCGGAACCGCGGGTATGGACCCGCCGTCACCCCGCCCTCTATCGGTCATCGGCGTCGCTCTCCCGCGCAGCTGCATGGTGGTCGTCGTCGTCATCCGCGCCGAGCAGCGCAGCGAGTGCTTCAGCTGCCTCGATGCGGTCGCGAAGGCGGGCCGTCTCCACGCGGGCGAGGGCGCGCTCGAAGTCGAGCAGCTCGACGAGCGACAGGTCACCCGAGCCGTACGCCGCGAGCGCCGCCTCGCGCTCCTGGCGCGCGCCGCGCAGCAGGGCGGCGTCGAAGAGGGCGAGCCGCGCCCGGGCGGCCTCGTAGCGGTCGCGGACGGCGAGGAGCGCCCCGCGCAGCGCCGCCACCGTCGCCGTCCGCTCGGCCTCGGCGGCGCCGACCTGCGCCTCGGACGCGGCCAGCGCGGTCCGGTTGGCGCGGGCGGCGGTGGAGGGAAGGGAGATCGAGGCCCCCAGCGTCGGGCCGAAGCCCGCGCCGCCCTCCCCGTCGAACTTCTGGAGGCCGGCGGAGGCGGAGACGCGGGGGCGCTGCCCCGCCACGACCAGGGCGCGCGCGGCGCGGGACCGCTCCACCGCGGCGTCGGCCAGCGCGACGGCCCCGGAGCGGGCCAGGAGGGTGTCGGGGTCCGGCGCCGGCGGAAGCGTGTCGCCGGCGAGCGGGTCCGCCGCGGTCCGGACCAGGCGCTCGACGAGCGTGTCCGGGGCCGGGGCGAGCAGCGTCTCCAGGGTCCGGCGGCCGGACGCGGCCAGCGTGAGCGCCTCGGCCCGCTCGCTCTGGATGCGGAGCCGCTCGGTGCGGAGCCGCAGCACGTCGACGTAGCGCGCCTCCCCGACGCTGAAGCGGGCGCGGAGCGCCCCCTCCGCGCCCACGAGCAGCGAGTCCTCCGCCGCCAGGCGCCGGGCGATCCGGGTGCCGCCGGCGATGCGGAGCGCCGCGCGGGCGGCCTCGGCCAGGAGCCGCTGCTCGGTGGCCAGGAGCGCGGCGGAGGCCGTCCGCACGTCGGTGGCGGCGAGCGCCCGCTCCGCGCTCCGGCGCCCGCCGGAAAGGAACTCCTTCTCGACGCCCAGGCGGAGCGCGGCGCCGGCGAGGTTCACGCCGTCCGGGACCTCCTCCGCCTCTGCGGAGAGGACCAGGGGCGGGGCGAAGCCGGTCGCGAGTAGCCGGGCCTCGGCGGCCACGGCCGCGGCGCGCCGGGCGGCGAGCTCCGGGTTGGTGCGGCGCAGCGCCAGCAGGAGCGCGGAGTCGGCAGGGACGCCCTGCTGCGCGCCGGCGCCCACCGGAACGGCGAGAAGCGCGAGCAGCACCAGGGCACGGCTCGGCACCCTCCCGCCCGGGCGGAAGGAAACGGGTCTGGATCTCACGTAGGAACGCTCCCAGTCGGAGCCCGGCCGTTCCCGGGAGCGGGCACGGCTCAGGATCTGTCGTTGGTGTACGGGCGATGGGGATCCGCTCCCGGAACGGGCCGCGGACCGGGGGCCGGATCGTCCCTGGGGACGCCGGACCGACGGGGAGCTAAGCTAGGGGAGGACGGACGCGGGGGGAGCGCGGCACGCTGACGGGCCGGCGCTCGGGCGTGGAGGAGGGGAGGGAGCTTTCGAGGCATGGAGGGGCCGGGACCGTCTCCGCGGGGGGGAGGATCCGGGCCTGGACGCAGGCGCACGGGCAGCTGCACAGGCAGCCCGGCGGGCAGTCCGCCTCGTCGCCGGCCGGACTCTCCGGACGGACGGCCGCGACCGCCGGCCCTGCGAGGGCGGAGACCCCGGGGGCGTCCGGGGAGAGGGTGGCCGGCCGGCTCTCGGCGAAGAGGGCCTCCGCCGAGGAGAGGCCGAAGCTCAGCAGCGCGAGCAGCGTCACCACCCGGCGGGCGAGCGCCCGCCGGAGGGAGGCGAGGCCTGCATCGCGGGGGAAGGTCGGGGCCCGCGGCATCACCCTGCCCGCGCGTAGCGGGGGCAGGCGTAGACACCCCCGGCGGTGTCGGAGAGCAGCTCGTCCGCGGTCGCGAGGAGGGCGTCCACCCGCGCGTCGCCCAGCGCGTAGTACACGAAGCGCCCCCGTTGCTCGCGCGAGACCAGACCGCAGTCGAGCAGGCAGGCCAGGTGGTTGGAGGCGTTGGACTGCGCGAGGCCGGTCGTCTCCACGATCTCGCTCACGCTGCGCGCCCCGTCGCGGAGCGCCTCCATGATGGAGAGCCGCGACGGGTCGGCGAAGCCGCGGAACAGCTTGGCCTTGATGGCGAGCGACTGGGTCTGGACCGTCTCGGGCATGGCGGATGTGGAGAGCGTGGTATCAGCGCGGGATGATACGTCGGTCGCCGAGAGGCGTCAAGGGCATGCGCATTGGCGGAGAACGTGTCGCCTCACCCGACGCGGAGCCGCGGACCGGTGCGCAGGCGCGGGTGGTCCCGCAGCATCGTCCTGACCAGGGAGAAGTCGTCGGTGCCCGAGTAGACGTACCGTGCGGAGTATCGCACCTGGAGCGAGTTCACGTTCAGCACGTTGTCCCGGTCCTGCAGCAGCGGCACCCCCTCGTCGAACGCGGCCACGATCTGTCGAGCACGGAGGGCGTGGGACTCCAGCTCACGCCCCCTCTGCGGCAGGGTGCGCTGGAGCTGCTCCACTTTCCGGATGCCGTCACGAGCCTGCTCCTCGCGGGTGCGGCAGAGCATCGAGAGGCAGAGCCGGCTGCCGAGCGGCAGGTAGATCTCGATGCCGGGCACCGCGAGGCCGATGTTCCCGTACGGCCCGAAGTCGTCGAGGTTCTGGAAGGTGACGGGGTTGTCCGAGGTGTAGAACGGGGTGGCCGTCGGGTTCTTGAGGAGCAGCCACGCCTTGTCGTAGATGTGGGGCGCGAACTCGTGCGCATCGAGCGCCATCTGGACGGACATGGCCGCGGCGTCGTCCTCCGTCATCTCCAGCCCCTCCGCGTCCGCTCCTGCGCCCCGGAGCCACTCCGCCATCCGCCGGCTCAGGTCGGAGAGTGTGTCGCGGAAGTTCCGGGTGCGCGTGTACTGCACCGCCACGAAGAGCGAGAGCAGGCGCCGCTCCTCGTCGGTCAGTGAAGCCAGGCTCTCCTCCCGGAGGATCCGCTTGACGACAGGAGCGGTGGCGGTCTCCAGCGAGCCCATCGCCGGCTCGGCGGTGAAGGTACTACCCTCAAGGGTGAAGTCGTAGAACCCGTTCTCCGCGGCCACCTTGTCGGGGTTGGTCTGGAAGACGCGGTCGGTCTGCTTGTCGTACGTGTAGAGCCGGTGCTTCTTCCCCGACCCGAACTCCTTGAGCAGGAAGCGCGGGACGTAGTGCTGCTGCTTCGGGTGCCCGGGCGGGGTCATGCGAGCGCTCCTGCGTTGGGCGCGGGGCGGGGCCGGTGGGCGGCGATCCGGTCGGCCAGGTACGCGGCGTCGCGTCCGACCCAGCCGATCAGGGCCGAGCCGCGGGTGTGCATCCACGGGAGCCCCAGGAAGTAGAGTCCGGGAACCTGCATGACCCCCCGCCGCTGCACCGGTGCTCCGCGCGCGCCCAGGACGGGGGCCTGGATCCACCCGTACTCGGCCCGGAATCCGGTCGCCCAGACCACGCCCTCCACCCGGGTCGACGTGCCCCCGGCCATCGTCACGCGATCCCCGCGCGCCGCCACGGCGCGGCCGGCCAGCTCGACGCCGTGGCTGCGGCGCAGCATGCCCGGGCTCTTCCCGATCAGGGTCTCCGTCCGGCTCATCCGCCGCCCGAGGCGGGAGTCCACCGTCACGTCGAGCAGCCCGGCGGCGTCCAGCCACCCGAAGATGCTTCGGCCGAGCAGGCGCTCCGGGAGGCGGGGAAGCCGCTCCCCGACGGAGAGGTGCACCCGGTGCGTGCGGGACAGCTCCTCCGCGATCTGCACCCCCGAGTTGCCGCCGCCCACCACCAGGACGTCCCCCGGGGGAAGCTGGGCGGGATTGCGGTACTCCGCGCTGTGGAGCTGGACGACCTCCGGGGCGAGCCCGGAGGCGATCTCCGGGACGAACGGGGCCTGGAACGGTCCCGTGGCGACCACCACCTGCCCGGCCTCGTACCGGTCACCGCCCGCCTCGATCACGAACCCGTCCCCAGTCTGCCGGAGGG
This sequence comes from Longimicrobiaceae bacterium, assembly GCA_040509335.1. Classification (GTDB taxonomy): domain Bacteria; phylum Gemmatimonadota; class Gemmatimonadetes; order Longimicrobiales; family Longimicrobiaceae; genus JAFAYN01. The sequence continues at coordinate 4,128 of JBEVLE010000674.1, forward strand.
AGGCCGCCCGCCGCCCCGAGCGCACCGGCAGGTCGAAGCGCGCCGCGTACGCCTCCAGGTAGTCGGCGACCGCGTCCTTGGTCGGATAGCTCTCCGGCTCCCCCGGGAAGGGCATCTCCGGCAGGGCGCTGTAGCGGGCAGGGGTGAAGAGCGTGAGCGAGTCCCACCGGGTCCGCCACGCGTCACCTGGGCGGGGCGCCGCATCCAGGATCAGGAACTCCGTCCCCTGCCGCATCAGGTGGTGCCCCATCGCGAGCCCCGCCTGGCCGCCCCCGATGACCACCACCTCTACTCTCGTGCTCATGCCCTCGCCCCCACAGTCTCCGATTGACATATCATCTTTCAATGATATGTTCGAGGTAGTCCGCCTGCAAGGACACTCGGTCGGGTTTCTCCGCAGGCGGGAAGAGCACACCAGGAGCAGGGGACCGGCATGAAGTCCACCGCCAGCGAGCCATCCGCCCGAGGCGGCGCACCGGCCGCCACTCCCGCCCCCTCCGCGTCCTGTACGCTGGACGTCGGCGGGATGGACTGCGGCAGCTGCGCGGCGAGCGTGGACCGGGCCCTCCGCGGCCTCGAGGGCGTGCAGGACGTGCGCGTGGACGTGATGGGCGGCAAGGTCACGGTCGAGTACGCCGAGGGGAAGCTGGCGCGCGGCGACCTGACCGGCGCCATCACCCGCGTGGGCTACCGGGTGAAGGACGACGCCCCGGCGCGCCGGGAGGTGTTCGAGGTCGAGGGGATGGACTGCGCCGACGAGGTGCGGCTGATCGAGGGGAAGCTCGGCAGTCTCCCCGGGGTCGCGCGGCTCGGCTTCGACGTGGTGAACCGGCGCCTCACCGTTGAGGGGGAGATCGCCTCCGCCGAGGTGGAGCGCGCCGTCGCGCAGCTCGGGATGCGGGCGCTGCTGGTGGGCGAGGAGCGGGCGGAGGCCACCTGGTGGGAGCGCCGCGGACGGCTGGTGCTGGCGGCGGTCTCGGGCGTGTTCTGGCTGGGCTCGCTGGTGGCCGAGCACGCCATGGAGAGCCATGCCCTGGCCGCGGTGCTCGCCGTGGGCACCATCGTCGCGGGCGGGTGGCACATCGTCCCGCGCGGCGTGCGCGCGGCGCTGAACCGCGCCCTCGACATGAACTTCCTGATGAGCGTCGCCGCGGTGGGCGCCGTGCTGATCGGGGAGTACGAGGAGGGCGCCTCGGCGATGTTCCTGTTCGCGGTGGCCCAGCTCCTGGAGACGTACTCGATGGACCGGGCGCGGAACGCGATCAAGGCCCTGATGGACCTGAGCCCGGCCGAGGCGACGGTGCTGCGGGCGGAGCGCGAGGAGCGCGTCCCCGTGGACCGGGTGGAGGTGGGGGAGACCGTGGTGGTGCGGCCGGGCGAGAAGATCCCGGTGGATGGCACCGTGCTCACCGGCCGCTCGGGCGTGGACCAGGCGCCGATCACCGGCGAGTCGATGCCGGTGGACAAGGAGCCGGGGGCCGAGGTGTTCGCCGGGTCGCTGAACGGCGAGGGCGCGCTGGAAGTGCGCTCCAGCAAGCCGGCATCCGACACCACGCTCGCCCGGATCATCCACGCGGTGGAGGAGGCGCAGGCCAGCCGCGCCCCGAGCCAGGCGTTCGTGGACCGCTTCGCGCGCGTCTACACGCCCGCGGTGGTCGCGCTGGCGCTGCTGGTCCTGGTGGTGCCGCCGCTCGCCGGGTGGGGGAGCTGGGACACCTGGATCTACCGCGCGCTGGCCCTGCTGGTGGTAGCCTGTCCCTGCGCGCTGGTGATCTCCACCCCGGTGACCATCGTCTCCGCCCTCGCCGGGGGCGCGCGGCGCGGCATCCTCATCAAGGGCGGGCTGCACCTGGAGAACGCCGGCCGCGTGCGGGTGGTCGCGCTCGACAAAACGGGGACGCTGACGGAAGGCCGGCCGGAGGTGGTGGAGGTGGTGCCGCTGGACGGCGCGGACGTCTCCGAGGTGGTCGCGCTGGCCGCGGCCGCGGAGGCGCGCAGCCAGCACCCGCTCGCGCGGGCCGTGCTCCGCCACGCGGAGGAGCACGGCGTCGCGTTCCGGCCCGCCGCGGACGTGGAGGCCGTCACCGGCAAGGGACTCCGGGCGCGGGTGGGCGAGGAGACGGTCCACCTCGGGAACGAGCGGCTGTTCGCCGAGTTGGGTGCGCTGGACGCCGCGGCGCGCGCGGCCCTGGAGGCGCAGGTGGCGGGCGGGCGGACGGCCGTGCTGGTGGGGACGGCGGACGGAGAGGGAGGACCCGTGCGGGTCCGCGGGATCATCGGCATCGCGGACCGGGTGCGGCCCGGGGCCGCGGACGCGCTGCGGGCCCTGCACTGCGCGGGGATCTCGCGGGTGGTGATGCTGACCGGGGACAACCAGGGGACGGCGCGCGCCGTCGCGGCGTCGCTGGGCGGGCCGGGCGCGGGGGTGGACGAATTCCGGGCCGAGCTGCTCCCCGAGGACAAGACCGCGGCGGTCGAGGAGCTGCGCCGGGCGCACGGTGCGGTGCTCTTCGTGGGCGACGGGGTCAACGACGCGCCGGCGCTGGCCGCCGCCGACGTGGGCGTAGCGATGGGCGCGGGAGGGACCGACGTGGCACTGGAGACGGCCGACATCGCACTGATGGCGGACGACCTCTCCCGGCTGGCGACCACGATCCGGCTCGCCCGCAAGGCGGAGCGGATCATCCGCACGAACATCGCCTTTTCGCTGCTCACCAAGGCGGTGTTCGTGGTCCTGGCGGTGCTCGGCTACGCCACGCTCTGGATGGCGGTGGCAGCCGACATGGGGGCGAGCCTCCTGGTGGTGCTCAACGGGCTTCGGGCCCTCCGCGAGTAGGCCGGTCGGCGGTCTCGCCGGCGGACGGGGGCCCTGCGGTGTCGATCCGCCCCTCCACCCCGAGCGGAACGCCCCGGGGGACGGAAGCCGCCGTACCGGCGGGGCGGAGGAACTCGTAGGCCCGCGCAGCCGCGAGCATGCCGGTGAGCGGAGCCACCCAGTAGATCCAGTGCGCGGCCCAGATCCCGCCCGCCACCGCGGGCCCGAGCGAGCGCGCGGGGTTCATGGAGGCGCCGGTGAGCGGCCCGCCCATCATGGCGCAGAACCCGACCGTGAGCCCCACGGCGATGCCCGCAAACCCGGTAGCCACCCGCTCGTCCGTGGCCACCGCCATGACGACGAGCATGAGCACGAACGAGAGGAGCCACTCCACGACGAACGAGCGGCCCACGCCCACGGCGGGGAGTGTCGCCCCGTAGCTCCCTACCGGCCCCAGCACCGCCCCCAGCGTGTACGAGGCTGCGACTGCCCCTGCACACTGGGCGAGGACGTAGGGGAGGACGTGGCGGCCGGGAAACCGGCGGACGGACCAGAAGGCGATCGTGACCGCCGGGTTGATGTGCGCCCCGGAGATGTGCCCGAGCGCGTAGATCATCGCCACCACCACGAACGCGAAGGCGAGCGCCACGCCGGCGTGGCCGACGGTCCCCTCCGTGTACGCGTCCACCATCGCCGCACCCGGTCCGATCAGCACCAGGAAAAAGGTCCCGAGCGCCTCCGCCACCGCCCGCCGCACGTCCGTTCGCATCCGTCCTCCGCTCCGGGGATAAGGTTTGGTTGGTGGGTGGGCGGCGTCTACACGCCTCCGCCGGCAGGGGCCGGAACCGCGGCCGGGACCCCTCCGGTGCGGAGGTACTCGGCGAAATCGTCGGGCAGCTCGCTCTTCTGGATCCCCGCCATGGCCTGCTCCAGGTCGTACTCCACGCGCACGAACTCCACCTGCGGGGCCTCCCCGCTCATGTCCAGCAGCACGTAGCCGGCGCGCCAGTCGCCGTCCTTGGGTCGCCCCACCGAGCCGGTGTTGACGAAGTGGATCCCCTCCACCGTCCGCTGCCAGGGCTTGTGGGTGTGCCCGAAGCAGATCACGTCCCCCGCCCGCGCGCCCGCCTGCTCCGCCATCTTCAGGCAGAAGGCGTCGTCGCGGTCCTCCGTCCAGTACAGGGTGTTCAGGGTGGGCGTCCCGTGCACCAGGATCACCTTCGGGCCCGGGATGTGCCCGCCCCGCGGCCGCACGTCGATGCGGAAGGGGAGCGAGCCGAGAAAGCGCCTGGTCTCAGGGGAGACGTGCCGCCGGGTCCAGTCATAGCTCAGGTGGGAGAGCTCCTCCTGGCGCGGGTCCTCGTACTTGCACCCGCAGTGCTTGTAGTCGGTCGCCACCGTGGAGTCGTAGTTGCCGGCGATGCCGTCCACGCGGAAGCCGCGCAGCAGGGCGACCGTCTCGTTGGGCCAGGGCGCGTACCCCACCAGGTCTCCCAGGTGGTAGGTCGCCGCGAGGCCCTGCTGGCCGGCGATGTGGTCCAGCACCGCCTGCAGCGCGGGCAGGTTGGCGTGGACGTCGGAGATCAGCGCGTATCGCATCAGCTCTCGGGGGGTCATGGGCTTGGGCTCGGCGCCGGCTTCGGGAGGGCCGCCGATCTCCTGCACGCGCTCTCCACCGCGCGGCGCTCCAGCGTCCCGAACGGGAGGGCGAGGAGCAGGTCGATGCGGAGGGAGAGGTAGAGCACGGCCTGGCGGAAGGCGGCGTGCCGCCGCCCCTCATCGGGCTCCGCGGCGGGATCCTCCATCCAGTAGCCATCGGGTGCACCTGGGAGGTCGGGTCGGTGCCGGCGCTCCCCGCCACGAACCTGTCCCGCCCCTTGCGGGCGAGCAGGGCCTCCGCGATCCGGCTCCGCGCCGAGTTGCGTGTGCGGTGGAAGAGCACCCGCCGGGCCGCTTGCCGGGGTGGGTTCCTCCAGCCGAAAGGAGATCAGACGCGGGCAGCGGCTGCAACGCCGTCCAGCAGCACCATCAGATGCCGGAGCCGCATCGGGTCCGCGCAGTAGCAGGTCCGGGGGCCGTCGATCTCGCCGTGGATGAGCCCCGCCTCGCGGAGCACCTTCAGGTGCTGCGACACCGTGGACTGGGCGAGCGGCAGCTCCTGGCAGATCTCGCCGCAGACGCACTCCTCGCGGTCGAGCAGGATGCGGAGGATGCGCACGCGCACCGGGTGCCCGAGCGCCTTCGCCAGCGAGGCGAGCTCCACGTCGGGATCCGGGCCCGAAAGCAGCGGCGGCGGTGGCGGACAACACTTCACGGGCGAGCTCCGCGTACTGGTTAGATCGTAAATCTACGATTAACGATGATTCGGGCGCACCAGGCTGTCAAGCGAGCTGCGGGAGCCTGTTCTCCTGGCGCGCGATGTCCGAAGTGGAAGACGGTCATGTCGTCGTCGCACCCGTGGTACCCGTGGGGGAATGGTCCGCCGGGAGGAGGCAGCATCCTGCGGCAGCTGCCCGACGGCCGGAGCCTCGCACCCGTGCCGGTCCGTGCGAGCCGAGGAACGCACGCTCTTTACTCAGGGTAAAACGGCACGTATTCTGAAGGTGTGGTCCCGCGTACCCATGATCGAGGCCTCCCCATGAGCAGAGAACCTTCCTCCTCGGACCGCGAGCCGCTCCGCATTCAGGACACCGTCCGCCTGTCAGCGGACGGGCTGGCGAAGGTCCTGGGCGACCTGGAAGCCCGCGTGATGCGTATGGTCTGGCAGATCGACCGCCCGGCCACCGCGCGAACCATCCACGAGCAGGTCGTACGCGAGCACCAGGTGGCGATCCACACGACGATCACCGTGCTCAACAAGCTGGTCGAGAAGGGGCTGCTCCGGAGGGAGAAGAAGGAAGACCTGCTGCACTACGAGGCGCGCTTCACGGAGGAGGAGTTCCGCACGCAGGCCTCCCGCCGGGTGGTCGAGGGCATCCTCTCCATGGGCCCCGAGGCGGTGACCGCCTCGTTCCTCGACGTGCTGGCCGAGCACGACCCGGAGCGGCTCACGGAGCTCGCCCGCCTGATCCAGGAGCGCCTGGCCGGGCACGGGGACGGCTGATGGCGCAGGTCGCCCCTCATCGCAGCGCAGCGCTCGTGACCCGGGAGGAGGCTCACCGGCGCGTGCTGCTCCTCGCGACCGCGACCCTCCTCGTGCTCAGCGTCGGTCCGGTCTTCGGCCACCACTTCGCCACGGGCCTGGAGCACGGTCTCCGCGGCCAGGACCACTTCGGCGCCCTCTGCCTGATCGCGCTGCACGAGCTGATGCAGCCGGTCCACCTCCTCTTCCACGTCCTGATCGTCGCGGGCCTGCTCTACGCCATCTACGACCGCGTGCGCGCGGCGCACCGCGTCCGCTCGGCCCTACGCCCGCTCGACGCAGCCGTCCCGGTCGAGGGAGACCCCTTCTGGACCGCGGCCACCGCGGTGGGCGTGGACCCGCGCCGGGTGCGCGTCGTCCAGGGGCTTCCGACGCCGGCGTTCACGGTCGGGTGGCTCCGCCCCCGGATCTACGTGGCCGAGGCGCTCGCCGAGCAGCTCCAGCCCGCCGAGCTGGAGGCGCTGCTCGCGCACGAGGGCGCGCACGCGGCCCGTCGCGACCCGCTGCGCCTGTCGGCGCTCCGCTTCCTGGCGCTCGTCCTCTTCTGGATCCCGGCGCTGCGGCGCCTGGCCGACGACCTTGCGGACGAAGCGGAGGTGCAGGCGGACGACCGGGCCGCCCGCGAGCGGCCGCTCGCGCTCGCCTCCGCGATCCTCGCCTTGGCCGGGTGGCGGCAGTCGTCGCCCGCACCGGACGACACGGTGGGGTTCGCGCAGCGCGCCAACCTCCTGGAGCGCCGCATCCGCCGCCTCGCCGGGGAGGACCCGCCGGTGGGGAGCCACGTTACGCGCCGCTCCCTGGGCGGTGCGCTGCTCGCGCTGGCGCTGGTGCTGTTCTCCGGCGCGATCATGGCGCACCCGCTGCCCACGGAGGGCGCCGACCATCACCTCCTCCACTGCGAGCACCCCGACCAGTCTCCGTTCACGCACCTGTTCTGCTTCCCGCAGGCACTGCGCATGGAGAGTGACCTCTGCCCGCACGCCCGCAGGGCGTGACGCACCGCGGCCGCGGCCGCCGACCTTGCGGCAACCCGGAACCTGCATATAGGCTGTGGGGGTATCAGGATCCGATTCGGGTGAACGGCGCACGGGAGGAGCCATGGCAGCGACGGAGTCGCAGGCGGAGAGTCCGGGAGCCACCTGCGGGTGCGGCGCCCACGAGGAAGGGGCGGAGGGGCGGAAGGCGGTTGGCGTGGATGGCGCGGTCAAAGACCGCAACCTGAAGCGCCTGCGCCGGATCGAGGGGCAGGTACGGGGGCTCCAGCGGATGGTGGAGGAGGACCGCTACTGCGCCGACATCATGACGCAGATCTCCTCCGTCCACGAGGCGCTACGCTCGGTCGGCCGGGAGCTGATGCGCAACCACCTGAAGCACTGCGCCTCCTCGGCGATCGGCTCCGGCGGGGACCAGGCGGAGGCGATGTACGACGAGCTGGTCGAGATGATGTACAAGCACGCGCGCTGAGGCGCACGGGGGCAGTGATGCCCCCGCTTCTTGCGAGCATGTTTTATGCTGGATAAAATCAAACTCCCCGTGGGCCCGTTCAGAGACGGCTCCGGTGCGGGCCGGGGGAGCTCAGGCAGAAGCAATCACGAGAACATGGAAGCCATGAAGACCCGACTGAAGCTGGCCGGCGGAATGACGGCCGCGGTGCTCGCGCTCGGCGCGCAGGCCGCCCCGGCGCTCGCGCAGACCGACTACTACAACACCGACACCGGGCGCCCGGTGCGGATCGAGGACGCCTACCCGGTCGAGAGGTACGCCTTCGAGCTCCAGCTCGCGCCGCTCCGGCTGGAGCGCGCCTCCGGCGGCGTCTACAGCTGGGAGGTCGCCCCGGAGATCGCCTACGGCATCCTTCCCCGCACGCAGCTGGAGATCGGCTTCCCGATCGCGTTCGTGGACGCGGGCGGGGAAGGGAAGACCACGGCGCTGGCGGGGATCGAGATCGCCGCGCTCCACAACCTGAACGTGGAGACGCGGACGCTGCCGGCGCTCGCCGTCGCTGCGGACGTGCTGCTCCCGGTCGGCGGGCTCGGCCCCGACCGCGCGTACACGTCGCTCAAGGGGATCGCCACGCGCACCCTCAGCTGGGCGCGCTTCCACGCCAACGCGCAGTACACCCTCGGCTCGGATGCGGAAGAGGGCGAGGACGTGGGCGAGGCGTCCCGGTGGATGGCGGGAGTCGCGGTGGACCGGACCTTCCCGCTCCGCTCCCTGCTGGTGACCGCCGACGTGTTCGCGGAGCAGCCGCTTCACGACGACGAGGACCTGTCCTGGACCGCCGAGACCGGCCTGCGCTACCAGACGAGCCCGCAGTTCAACGTCGACCTCGGGGTCGGGCGGCGCTTCGCGGGTGACGACCAGGGCTGGTTCTTCACCTTCGGGGCAGCGCACGCCTTCGCGGTGCGCTCCCTGATGCCGTTCCGTTGAAGATGGTGGACGAGAGCACAGCAAGCCCGGAACCCTACGCATGTGGATGGAGAAAGTGATGAACGCTCAAGTTCGCGCCCGCGCGGTGGTGGCTACCGCGGCGGTGGCGCTGGCCCTTGGCGGGGCGGCGGAACCCGCCCGGGCGCAGTGGTCCCAGCAGCACGAGCCGTTCTACCTGCCGGCCCAGCACAACTGGGTGTTCCGGCGCAACTACCCGGCGGCCGACCGCCTGTTCAACGCCTTCGACTACGGGCACGCGATCCTGTACGAGGAGCTGTACACGAACCCGGACGCGCCCGCCTCGGAGCTGGAGGAGCGGGAGTACAACTTCGTCACGCGGAAGCTGCTGGTGAGCCCGCCCCGGCTTCCGCTGGAGGAGGGGGCCATCGAGATCGCCTACGTGAAGATCGCGCCCGAGGCGAAGCTGATGTTCGAGTGGGCGCACCTGCTGCACCGGCAGATCTACGACGTGCTGGGCGACGAGCGCCTCTCCGAGGCCGACAAGGACCGGGAGGTGGCGGAGCTGATCCGCTACTACAAGAGCCGGCCCGACCTCGCCTTCAGCTCGCTCCCCAAGAACATGGAGCTGATGGAGGGGCAGTACTACTCCACGGCCTTCCGGGAGAAGTACCCGAAGTTCAACGGGCTGATCTGGGGCTACCACTGGCTCCAGGTGGGGCTCTACGAGCCGCTGCTGGTCGGGCGCACCCCGGACGAGCGGCAGACCGGGGTGACGGCGACGGTCGCGCGCTTCCGGCAGATGCTGGAGAACGCGCCCGAGAACATGCCGCGCCTGATGCCAATGACGGCGGCGGTCGCGCCGCGCTTCGCGGAGCGCTACCCCGAGGCGGCGATCATCTTCGACAACCTGCATTCCATGCACGACGTGATCTCCGACATCCTGGCCTCGCCCAAGGTGCCGGCGGACCAGAAGCGCGCCGAGATCCTGCGGGCCGCGGAGCGCTACCGGGACAACACCTCGTTCGTGATGACCGAGCAGGAGTGGCGGGACATGAGCCAGATGATGGGCGTCCAGAACATGGGCGGCCCCGTCACCGGCTTCCTGGCCGGCTTCCCCCAGCCCACCGTCGAGCGCGGCGCCGTGATGGCGCACGGCAACATGGCCGGGATGCAGCATGGCGCGGCGCAGCCCGGGCAGACCGGGGCCGCGCAGGGCCACGCGGGGATGCAGCACGGCGCGATGCCGGCCGCGCAGGGCGGGATGCAGGGGATGGATCACTCCCGCATGGGCGGCGCGCAGCCGGCGCAGGGCGCGGGCATGCAGCCCGGCGGCACGAGCATGGATGCGGCGGGCACGGCGCGCATGATGGAGATGCACGAGCGGATGATGGCCGACCCGGTGATCCGCGAGCGCGTCGCCGGCGACCCCGTGCTCCAGCGGATGATGTCGGAGGTGCACGGCGGGATGCCGGGGATGAGCCACGGCGCGGCGCCGGGCGCGGGAGCCATGGCCCCGGACAGCGCGCAGGCGATGGACTTCGTCGTCCGGCTGCTGTCGGACCCGGAGGTGGAGGGGCGCATCCACTCGGATCCGCGCCTGCACCAGCTCTGGAGCGACCCGGAGGTGCAGCGTCGCCTGGCCGAGCTGCGCAGGCAGCAGGGCACCCGCCCCGCCGCGGCTCCGGCGCAGCCTGAGCACCGCCACTGAACCGACGCGGCCGGCCGCGTCCTGACGAGGGGAACACGATGTACGGAAAGCTCGGCGTGAGCCTGGCCGCGGCGGTGGTGGTGGCCGCGTGCTCGGGCTCGAACGACTCCGCCGCGGGCGAGCGGACGGCGCAGGCCGCTCGTGACAGCGCCCCGGCGCCCGCCGCGCCCGCGGCGGGCCACGGAGCCCATGCGGCGAACGACAGCACCCGGGCGGACTCGGCGGGGGCCGGGGGCATGGCCGGGATGGACCACTCGGCGATGAGCGGGATGGACCACACCGCCCCGGGCGGTGCCGGCCAGGGGGCGATGGCGGGGATGGACCACTCCGCCGGGCACGGCGCCGGCGCGGCCGGTGGGCAGGGCGCCGGCCATGCGCGGACGGCCGCCGGATCGGGCCACGCCGCGATGGGCCACTCGGCGACCGGGTCTTCCGGCGCGGCGGGCGGCCACGCGGGAATGGCACACGGGTCCTCGGGAACGGCGGGCACCCGGACCGGAGCCGCGGCCACCGGGGCACACGCGGGCCAAGCCGGAAGCACGGCCACGGCGGCTCACGCGGCAGCCGGGCACTCCGCGGGCGGGCGCACCGCGGCGGGCGGCTCGCACGCGGGGATGCGGCACGAGGGCACCGCCTCCCCGGCGGGCGCCCACGCGGAGCACGCGGCCGGCACGGCGGCCGCCGGCCACGCCGGGATGCAGCACGGAAGCGGCCGGACCGCCACCGGGGCCGCCCCCACGGCCGGGCACGCCGGGCACGGCGTCGCCGGCGCGCCGGCCGACGAGGCCACCCGCAAGCTGCTCACCCTGGCCGGGGAGCTGGTGCGGGACCCGGCCGTGCAGCGCGAGATCCAGCGGGACCCCGCGCTGCGCGAGGTCTGGTCCGACCCCGAGGTGCGGCAGGTGGTGGCGGGGCGCCCGTAGATGCTCCGGGCGGCTTCCCCCAGGCGCCCGGGCCGCCCCCGGGCGCATCCCTCCGCCGCGGGCGTCCTGGTGCTGGCGCTCCTGGTCTGTGCGGTGCTCGCCCTCGTCCCGGCGAGCGCGTACGCACACGGCGCCCTCCAGCGCTCCGCGCCGGCGAGCGGGGCGCACCTCTCCGAGGCGCCCCGCGAGCTCCGCCTGACCTTCAACGAGGACGTGGAGCTGGCGGTCGCGCGCCTGCAGCTGCTGGCTGCCGACAGCGCCTCGGTCGACCTGGGGCCGCTCGCGCTCGCGGCGGACTCCGCGAGGGTGATCGTCGCGCCCATCCACGGGGGCCTCGTGGCCGGCACCTACACGGTCGCCTGGCAGGTCGCCGGGGCCGACGGGCACCCGGTGCGCGGGACCTACACGTTCGTGATCGCGCCGGGAGCCCGGGGGCTGGCGGGGCCGGTCGCCCCCGGTGCGGCCCCCCCGCCGGCGTCGCACCACGACGCGGTGGCGATGCCCACCGGCGGCGGGTTCGACGCCGGGTCGCCGCTGTACGTGGCGGTGCGCTGGCTCACCTACCTGGCGCTGACCGGGGTGATCGGCGCCGCGGCCTTCCGCTACGCGGTGCTGCCCCTGACTGCGCGCCGGCGCACCCCCGCCGCGCTGGCCGTGGTGCAGCCCGCGGCCCGGCGCGCCGCCCGGCTGGGGCTCGCCGCGGCGGCGCTCGCCGGCGTGGCCGCCCTGCTGCGACTCGGCGCGCAGTCCTACGCGCTCCACGGCGCCTCCAGGGTCGCGGACCCGGCGCTGGTGGGCGCGATGCTGACGCGGACGCTGTGGGGCTGGGGATGGCTGCTCCAGGCGGGCGGCACGCTGCTCGCCCTGGCGGGCTTCGCCGCGGCGCGGCGCGGTCACGCGGCCGCCCGGGCGCGGGTCCGCCCGCCTGCGCCCTCCCCGGTGGGAGTCGGGCCGGAGGGAGGCGCCGTCCAGGTGGAGGAGCCCGAAGCGCATCCGGCACCGCCGCGGGTGGAGCCGTTCCCCGCCGGCTGGGCGCTCGCCGGTGCCGGGGCGCTGGTGCTCGCCTTCGCGCCGGCCCTGTCCGGACACGCGGCCGCGGCGCCGCGGATAGGCGGGCTCGCCATGCTGGCCGACGCGGTCCACGTGCTCGGAGCCGGCGGGTGGATCGGCGGGCTGCTGCTGGTGCTGGCCGCGGGGATCCCCGCGGCGAGGCGGCTGGACGAGGGGCAGCGCGGCCCGGCGGTCGCCGCGCTGGTGGGCGCCTTCTCGCCCACCGCGCTCCTCTTCGCCGGAGCACTCACAGTCACGGGCCTCTTCGCGGCCTGGCTGCACCTGGGCAGCATCCCGGCGCTGTGGGAGAGCGCCTACGGACGCACGCTGCTCCTGAAGCTGGCCGTGCTCTCGGTGGTGTTCGGGACGGGCGCCTACAACTGGCTCAGGGTCAAGCCCGCGCTCGGCGACGAGCGGGCGGCGGGGCGGCTGCGCCGCTCGGCGACGGTGGAGGTCGCGGTGGGGGTGCTGGTGCTCCTCGTCACCGCCGTGCTCGTCGCCACCGCGCCGCCGGGCGGCATGCGCTGATCTGCACGACGCACCTTCCGGAATCCCGGTCTACGTCCGCCCGTCCCCTGCTCAGCCGCCGCGCGTTGTCGTTGCGAGGAAATCGCGGATGGCCGGCGCGAACGCCTTCGCAAAGTCGTCGGCGGAGAGAACCTCCGCCGAGAGCGCCACGGGTGCGAGGCGCCCGTTCGGCAGGACTCGCGCGAGTTCCTCGCCCACGGCCGCCGGGTGTCGCCAGTCGAGCCCGGGGAAGACCAGGACAGGAGACCCGATCACCGACAGCTCGTCGACGGTGCGGAAGGCCCGGTCCCTCCCGATGGCGGCCGCAGCAGCGATGCTGGCGGGATCGGAACGCGGGATCGCGTCCCGCACCATCGTCCCGATGACCGGTACCAGATCGCCCAGGATGGGTCCCCAGCCCGCTTCGATCCCGTCCGTGCGGACGCGGGCAGCGAACGCGTCCATGAACGCGATCTCGGCCAGCTTCCGCTCGTCGTCCTCGATGTCCTCGACGCTGATCAGCACGGCACCGGCGACACGATCCGGGTAGGTGACTGCCGTGCGCAGCGCGACGGTCGCACCCAGTCCGGCCCCCCCGACGATTGCATCGCGCACCTGGAGTGGTCCAGCAGAGCGATCACGTCGTCGGCGTACTGCGCCCAGGTGTGGCGGGATTCGTCGGTGCAGATCGAGCGCCCATAGCCGCGGACGTCGGGCAGGACCACGATGTGGGGATCGGCAACTCGCTGCGCCAGCGGGATCAGGCTGTGGTGGTCCGGGCCGCCGCCATGAAGCAGGACGACCACGTGGCCTCCATCGCCGGGTGCCCGCCCGGACTCGCCGACCGTGGCGGCGTACAGGGGAGAGCCGTCGGCGCCCCGATAGGTGAACCCGTTCATCGCGGGCGGCCCTCCTCGATCACGGCCCAGGTATGGAAACGACGCTCAATCCCGGTTCCTCGAAAAAATAGAACCGATGCGGGTTCTCCCGCACTACCCGTGCGATCGGTTGCGGGTCCAGCGACACGCGCGGGCTTGTGATCTCCGGCGTGCCGACGGGTCTACTTCGTCTTCCTGTCCGCCATCATGGAGCGGTGCATCTCCGCGAGGCGGTTGAGCCGGGCCCCGTGTTCCGGAAAGAAGGACCACAGCTCCTTCGCGTCCATCGCGGGCATCCGCGCCAGGTCCTGGTGAAGCGAGTCCACCGTCGCGTCCCCGGAGGCGCAGCGTCTCCCGAAGGAGGACCGCTACTGGGAGGTGCGGCGCTGGTACGCGCGCGACCGCGGCCGCACCACGCTGACGGAGGTCCTCGACCTGCTGGAGCGCACGGCCGTCCCGCGGGCCGCGTAGCCCCCGGGTCGCCGTGTCGGAGCTGCGGTTTGCCGCCGACCGGGCGGCCACTGACGATCATGCCGCGGATGCGAACCCTCGCCGGAGGCTCCCATGCTTCTCTTTCTCGCCCTGGTGCTCGTCGGGCCCTATGTCCTGTTGACGGCGGCAGACCGCTGGATCCCCGGCGTTCGGATCCGGCCGGTCACCCGAGGGAAGGTCGGGCTCTCCCTGTTCTTCCTCGTGACCAGCTCGGCGCACTTCACGAGCACGGCGGCCATGGCGGAGATGCTCCCCCCGTTCGTGCCGTTCCGGACGGAGATCGTTCTCGCCACCGGCGTGCTCGAGATCCTGGGCGCCCTGGGGGTCTGGGTGCCTCAAGTGGCCAGGCTCACGGGTCTGTGCCTGATCCTGATGCTGCTCGGGATCCTTCCCTCCAACGTCTACGCGGCCCTTGCCAGGATTCCCTTCGGCGGGCACGAGCATGGCCCGGTCTACCTTTGGGTCCGGGTGCCGTTCCAGTTCTTCGTGATCGCCTGGGTCTACGGGGCGACCGGCCAGCGCTGGCTGAGGCGGAGCACGCCGGGAGCCGCCAAAGCGGCCACCGACGCGACGTAGCGCACTCCGGCTGGGCCGTTGTGCGCCGTCGTCCGTCTGCACCCGCGAGGGCGGATGCCCGCGAGGAGGTCGGAGCGAGGCTGAAAGAGCGGTATGGAGCGGGGCTGACGATGGCCGAGCTCGTGGCGGGCGCCCAGGCGAACGGAGATGGTCGAGCGCGCCGCGGAGCCGTCGGCGCCACGTCACCTACTGGTGCTTCTGGAGGACTGGCGCGGCCCGCGGTGACCCGTTCAGCGCTTCAAGATGAAGTGGAGCGCATCCACCGCGAGCAGGACCTGCAGCGCGTACCTGCGGTCGTAGACACTCGCGTCGCTCGCTCCATGCGCGTGCCCATGGCGCCCCCGCACGAGAACAGCTCCCTGTGCCCGGGCGTTCGTATGTCGGTCCAGGAAGCGCTCCACGAAGACTTCGAACCTCTCCAGCACCTGGCCCCGGAGCCACCTCCCCTTCGTAGGGCCGGAGGAGAGGTCGTCCAGCCCCTCCATCGCCCTGGAGATGCTGTTCTCCGCTCGCAGCTGATTGTCCCTCCGTACCCGGTTGGCGATCCCTTCGAGTCGAGGAAGCGCGACGGATACCGAGCTGATGTAGTCCTCGGCGAAGTATCTCCGCACCGCCGTCTCGAGAAAGCCCCTCTCCGAAGCGAACGGCTCGTCCGCGCACCAGGCGTCGAGCATCAGGTCGGCGCGCTCCGCTGTGAACGCGCCGGCGGCCAGGGCTTCGGCGTCTCCCTGGCGGCCCTCCCCGTACGCCCGGCACATCGAAGTCCAGGGCTCCGGCAGCAGGCCCGGAGCGGGAACCCACCCGTCCGCCGCCATTCCCTCCTGCACCTGGGCACCCTCCTCGAAGGCCAGCCGCAGGAACCCGCGAAGAAGCTCCTGCGCCATGCCGTCCAGGATCTCCCGGTGGAGCGCTTCGCGGACCTCCGCCCCCATCCCCTCTCCCCCGAGGACCGGCACGAGGTCGAAGTAGAGCGCGAACCGGCCGGGCTCCTGGGTCACCCAGAAGAACCCGTCCTTCCCTTCGCGGACCCCTTCGAGCCGCAGGTTGGCCAGGTCGTACAGGTCGCCGGCACGGAGGGGCTCCCCCGCCCGGACGGCCCCGTACTTGACGCGGACCTCCGCGTGCACGCGCACTTCGTCGTCGAGGTACACCCGCCGTTGCGGGGGGGCTTCGGCCGGGAAGACCACCAGCGCGCCACCGATGCCCGGGGTGGAGTCGGGAGCCTGGCCCTCCGCTGCGCGCCCGGCGAGCTCGGGGAGAACGAATGCGTCCCTCACGTAGCTGAATGCGGGGTGCCGGTCTGGCTCGGCACTCCGCACGACGCCGCACAGCGCGAGCATCGGTCCGTCGATCCGCGTGCTCGCCTCGTCCAGGTCCATCACGGGCGGGACGGCCGCCTTGATGTGGGAGCCCTCGGGGATCTTCGTCTGCCCCGGCGGGGCAATCAGGATCCCGTTGGACACCTCCTGCTGCAATTCGCTCATGATGCCTGCAGTCGTGCCCACGGCAGAGGGGGTGATTGTGGAGCGGTTGCACGTGCAAGCAGCACGCCAGGTAGGGTGTTGACAATAGGGGTGGGGGGTATATAAATTGATACCCGTGGGAGGTATGAGAACACCGACGAATGAGAGCACCATGGAGCGCACTACGATCGAGATCGGGGGGATGAGCTGCGGCCACTGCGTGGGCGCGGTGAGCCGGGTCCTCCAGGGGCTGGAGGGAGTGAGGGTCGAGGAGGTGAAGATCGGCTCCGCGACGGTCGAGTACGACCCGCAGGCGGTCACGCCGGAGCGGATCGAGCAGGCGATCGGCGAGGAGGGATACGAGGCCTGCGTGGGCGGGAGCCAGGGGTGAGCCCCACGGACTGGCTGGTGGTGCTGGGCGGGCTCGCCGCCATCGCCTGGGTGAACTGGTACTTCTTCCTGGCCGGGCGGACGTCCGCGCACGCGGAAGTCGGCTCGGGCGGGATCCAGGAGGTCACCATCACCGTGCTCGGCGGCTACGAGCCGGCCCACGTGCGGGTGAAGGCGGGGGCCCCGGTGCGCCTGGTCTTCGACCGGCAGGAGACCTCCGGGTGCTCGGAGGAGGTGGTGCTCCCGGAGTTCGGGATCCGGAAGTTCCTCCCGGCCCACCGGAAGACGGCGGTCGAGTTCACGCCCGAGCGGGCGGGGAGCTTCGACTTCACCTGCGGGATGAGCATGCTGCGCGGCAGGCTCACCGTGGAAGCGTAAGGAGAGCGAGGTCATGGCAACCAGCATCGAGACGGAGCGCCGCGGTGGCGGGATGACTCCCGCACCGCATCCGCACGGGAGCGGCCCCGGGGCTGCCGGCAAGGTCACCATCCCGGTTTCCGGGATGACCTGCGCCGCCTGCTCGGGGCGCGTGCAGCGGGCGCTGGAAAAGCAGCCGGGCGTGGAGACCGCGGCCGTCAACCTGATGCTCCGGAACGCGACGGTCGCGTTCGACCCCGCGGCCACGAGCCCGGACGCGCTGGTGGAGGCGATCCGCGCCACCGGTTACGGGGCGGAGCTGGCCCGGGCGGACCAGACCGCCTTCGAGGAGCAGGCGGCGCAGGACCGCGCCCAGGAGGAGGAGTTCCGGGAGCTCCGCACGAAGGCGGGCGTGAGCTTCGCCGTCGCAGTGGTCGCCATGATCGCCTCCATGCCGCTCATGGCGGCTGGGGAGCACGGCGCCCACGGGGCCACGGTCGACCCCTTCATGCGCTGGGCGATGGGGTGGCTGAACCCGGTGCTGGAGGGCGCGATGCCCTGGCTGTACCGGGTCCCGGGCATGGTACTCTCGTATGCGCTCCTTTCCATGACACTCGGCGTGATGGCGTGGGCGGGGCGGCACTTCTACACGCGCGCCTGGGCGGCCTTCCGCCACCACTCGGCGGACATGAACACGCTGGTGGCGGTGGGGACCGGGGCGGCGTTCCTGTACTCGGTGGCCGCGACGGTGGCGCCCGGCTTCTTCATCGCCCGCGGGGTGGCGCCGGACGTCTACTACGAGGCCGTGGTCTTCATCATCGCGCTGATCCTGATGGGCAACGCGATGGAGGCGCGCGCCAAGCGGCAGACCTCGGCGGCGCTGCGCGCGCTGGCCGACCTGCAGCCCGAGACCGCGCGGGTCCTCCGCGACGGCGCCGAGGCCGACCTGCCGGTGGAGGAGGTCCGCCACGGCGACGTGGTCGTGGTCCGCCCCGGCGAGCGGGTCCCCGTGGACGGCGAGGTCGTTTCCGGCACGAGCGCGGTGGACGAGTCGATGCTGACGGGCGAGTCGCTCCCGGTGCAGAAGGGTCCGGGCGACCGGGTGATCGGCGGGACCATCAACCGGACGGGCGCGTTCCGCTACCGGGCGACCACGCTCGGCGCCGACAGCGTGCTCGCGCAGATCGTCAGGCTGATGCGCGACGCCCAGGGCTCCCGGGCGCCGATCCAGCGGCTGGCGGACCGGATCAGCGCGATCTTCGTCCCCATCGTGATCTCCCTCGCCATCGCCACCTTCGTGGTCTGGTTCGTGGCGGCGGACGCGGCGCCGGGGGTGCGGGCCTTCGCCGCCGCGGTGGCGGTGCTGATCATCGCCTGCCCCTGCGCCATGGGGCTGGCGGTGCCGACGGCGGTGATGGTCTCGACGGGGAAGGGCGCGGAGGCCGGCGTCCTGATCAAGGGCGGCGAGGCCCTGCAGCGGGCCCGCGACGTGGGGACGGTGGTGCTCGACAAGACGGGCACCGTGACCGAGGGGAAGCCGACGGTGACGGAGCTGGCGCTCGCGCCGGGCGCGATTGGGGAGGTGGCCGCCTCCGAGGAGGAGCTGCTCCGGCTGGTGGCCTCGCTGGAGGCCTCCTCCGAGCACCCGCTGGCCGACGCCATCGTGCAGCACGCCAGGGAGCGCGGGATCGCCCTGTCGCACGCCGAGGGCTTCGAGGCGGTGACGGGGCGCGGCGCGGTGGGGATCGTGGAGGGCCGGGCGCTCGCCATCGGCAACGCGCTGCTGATGCAGGACTACGCGGTCCCGACGGAGG
Source organism: Longimicrobiaceae bacterium (assembly GCA_040509335.1). Lineage (GTDB taxonomy): Bacteria > Gemmatimonadota > Gemmatimonadetes > Longimicrobiales > Longimicrobiaceae > JAFAYN01. Next base: position 22,634 of record JBEVLE010000674.1, read on the forward strand.
CGCTGCGCGCCGACGCGGAGCGGCTGGCGGAGCAGGCAAAGACGCCGATGTACGTGGCCGTCGACGGCCGGCTCGCCGGGCTGGTGGCGGTGTCCGACCCCATCAAGGCCAGCTCGCGTGCGGCGATCGCGAGGCTGAAGCGGATGGGGCTGGAGGTGGTGATGCTCACCGGCGACAACCGCCGCACCGCGGAGGCGGTCGCGCGCGAGGCGGGGGTGGACCGGGTGGTGGCCGAGGTGCTGCCGGAGGGGAAAGTGGCCGAGGTCCGGCGCCTCCAGGAGCAGGGCAGGGTGGTGGCGATGGTGGGCGACGGGATCAACGACGCGCCGGCGCTCGCCCAGGCCGACGTCGGCATCGCCATCGGCACGGGGACCGACATCGCGGCCGAGGCCGCGGACGTGGTGCTGATGCGCGGCGACCTCCAGGGGGTGGCCTCGGCCATCGAGCTGTCGCGGCGGACCATGCGGACGATGAAGCAGAACCTGTTCTGGGCCTTCATCTACAACGTCGTCGGGATCCCCGTGGCGGCCGGAGTGCTCTACCCCGCCTTCGGGCTGCTGCTCTCCCCGATCCTGGCGAGCGCGGCGATGGCGTTCAGCTCGGTGAGCGTGGTCGCCAACAGCCTGCGCCTGCGCAGGGTCCGCCTGGCGTAGCACGGAGCGGGGCGCGGGACGGTCCCGCGCCCCGCGTGTATCCACACATTGCAGACGGAGGTCCGGATGAGCGCAGCGGGTACGCAGGGCACGGCGGGTGGAGTGCTGGCCCTCGGCGACGGCAACTTCGAGGCGGAGATCGACCGCGGGACCGGCCTCGCGCTGGTGGACTTCGGCGCCCCCTGGTGCGGCCCGTGCCGGATGGTTGCGCCGATCGTGGAGCAGCTCGCGGCGGAGTACGAGGGGCGCGTGAAGGTCGGCACGCTGGACGTGGACGCGAGCCCGCGGACGGCGGCCCGCTTCAGCGTCCGCTCCCTCCCGACCTTCCTGTTCTTCAAGGACGGGCAGGTGGTGGACCAGGTCGTCGGCGCCGTGCCGCGGCCGCTGCTGGAGCGGAAGATCCAGGAGCACCTGTGAGGGAGAGCGCCGGTCCGGGGCGGAGGAACCCGGACCGGCGTGGTTTATGCGGCGTAAAACTAGCTTGGTCCGGGGACGGCTTACGGGCCCATCACGCGGGGACGGGGCGGCATGAACGACGAGTACAGGCACCACCATGCGCATGCGGGGCACGGCGCTCCCGCGCCCCCCGGCGCCGGCGACCACGCGGCCCACGCCGCGGGGAATGGGCGCGAGCCCCCAATGGAGCCGGGCTACCCGGAGCACCCGGAGATGCCGCACCCGGCCGGGCACCCGCCGGGACCGGCGGCCGCTCCGCACGGCGACGGACACGGGGCCCACGCCGGACACGAGGGCCACGGCGGGCACGACAAGCACGCCGGTCACAGCCCGGAGATGTTCCGGCGCAAGTTCTGGCTGACGCTGGCGCTCACCATCCCCACGGTGCTGTGGGGACACATGCTGACGTCGCTGACGGGGTGGCACGCGCCGGCCTTCCCCGGCTCGCAGTGGATCCCACCGGTCTTCGGGACGGCCGTCTTCCTGTACGGCGGCGTCGTCTTCCTCCAGGGCGCCGTGCGGGAGCTGAAGGCCCGCCTCCCAGGGATGATGACGCTGATCTCGCTCGCCATCACCGTGGCGTTCGTCTTCAGCGCCGCCGTCACGCTGGGCTTTCCCGGCATGCCGCTCTGGGAGGAGCTGGCGACGCTGGTCGCCATCATGGTGCTGGGGCACTGGATCGAGATGCGCTCCATCACCCAGGCGCAGGGGGCGCTGAAGGAACTGGCGAAGCTCCTGCCCGGCACCGCGGTCCGGGTGGTGGGCGAGAAGATGGAGGAGGTGCCGGTGGACGCGCTGCGCGAGGACGACGTGGTGCTCGTCCGCCCGGGCGCGGCCGTGCCCGCCGACGGCGCCGTGCTCTCCGGCGAGAGCTCGGTGAACGAGTCCATGCTCACCGGCGAGTCGCGGCCGGTGAAGAAGCACGCGGGCGAAACGGTGATCGCGGGGACCGTCAACGGCCAGGGGTCGCTGCGCGTACGCGTGACCGGCACCGGCGAGCGCACCGCGCTCGCCGGGATCATGCGGCTCGTGGAGCAGGCGCAGACCTCCCGCTCGCGCGCGCAGGCGCTCGCCGACCGCGCCGCCTCCTACCTGACCCTCGTCGCCGTCGCGGCCGGGGTGGCCACGTTGGTGGCGTGGCTCGCGCTGCGCCCGGGCGACCCCGCGTTCGCGGTGGAGCGCATGGTGACCGTGCTGGTGATCGCCTGCCCGCACGCGCTGGGGCTGGCGGTGCCGCTGGTGGTGGCGATCTCCACCACCCTCGGCGCGCGCGGCGGACTGCTGGTGCGGGACCGGCGCGGGCTGGAGGAGGCGCGCAACCTCACCGCGGTGGTGTTCGACAAGACGGGCACGCTCACGCTCGGCGAGCACCGCGTGGTGGACGTCGCGGTGGCGGACGGGACGGACCCCGACGAGGCGCTGCGCCTGGCCGCGGCCGTGGAGCGCGACTCCGAGCACCCGGTGGCGCGCGCCATCGTGAAGAGCGCGGAGGAGGGGGGGATCGCCGCGCCCCCCGCCGAGGCCTTCGCGGCCATCCCCGGGCAGGGTGTCCGCGCGCGCGTGGAGGGCCGCGACCTGCGCGTGGGCGGGCCCAACCTGCTCCGCGCCGAAGGGATCGAACTCCCCGCCGTCCTCGCCGCGGCGGCGGAGCGCGCGGCGGGCGCGGGGCGCTCTGCGGTCTTCCTGCTGGAGGGCGGCCAGGCGACCGCCGCGTTCGCGACGGCGGACGCCGTCCGCCCCGAGTCCGCGGAGGCCGTGCGGCGGCTGCACGAGGCCGGGATCGAGGTGGTGATGCTCACCGGCGACTCCCAGGCCGTCGCTGACGCCGTGGCGAAGGAGCTGGGGATCGACACCGTCTTCGCCCAGGTGCTGCCGGAGCACAAGGCCGACAAGATCCGCGAGCTGCAGGCCCGGGGAAAGCGCGTCGCGATGGTGGGCGACGGGGTGAACGACGCGCCGGCCCTGGTGAGCGCCGACGTGGGGGTGGCGATCGGCGCGGGGACGGACGTGGCCGTGGAGGCCGGCGACGTGGTGCTGGTGCGCAGCGATCCGCGCGACGTGCCCCGGATCGTGGCGCTGTCGAAGGCGACGTACCGGAAGATGATCCAGAACCTGTGGTGGGCGGCCGGCTACAACATCGTCGCCATCCCACTCGCCGCGGGCGCATTCGCGTGGGCCGGGATCTCCATGCCCCCGGCCGTCGCCGCCATCCTCATGAGCATCTCCACCATCGTCGTCGCCCTCAACGCCCAACTTCTCCGCCGCGTCGACCTGTCTCACCACACGAACGTTGCCGGTGCAGCCGCGGCCATGGAGCTCCACATCGACGCCCCTCCCGAGGTGGTGTTCTCGGTGATGGCCGCCATCGACGAGTGGCCGGCCTGGAACCCCGACGTCAAGTCCGCACGGACCGACGGACCACTGCAGCCGGGCACCGAGTTCCGGTGGAAGTCCGGGCCCGGAACCATCGTCTCGAGGCTGCAGGTCGTCGCCCCACCCCACCAGATCGCCTGGACCGGCCACACCATGGGCATCACGGCGACGCACGTCCTTCGCTTCGAGCCGCACGACGACGGCACGCTGGCTCGCTCCGAGGAGTCATGGGAAGGCGCCGTTGTCAGGCTGTTCCGGCGCTTCAGCCGACGAACGCTGAACAAGACCACCGCTGATCTGCTGTCTCGCCTGAAAGCCGAGACCGAGCGCCGGGTCGACCCAACGTGAAGTGGCTCCGATGACGACCGATTCCGAACCCACCGTGACCGAGACGCGTCTCGTCGTGACCGCTGACGACTTCGACGAAGCGTTCGGCTTCTACCGCGACGTGCTCGGACTGGCCCAGCTCGCGGCGGTCCCGGTGGTTCTGCTCGGCCCACG
>JBEVLE010000675.1:0-9791 GCA_040509335.1 Longimicrobiaceae bacterium
AGGGATTTCGGCCCGAAGGGGCGAGACCCGGCGGGGCTGTTTCCGCCGGGGCTCGACTCCGTTACGCACGGTTGTTTCGTGCGTTACGGAGCCGAAGCCCGACCCCGGCGCCAGCCGGGGGCACGCCCAAATCCTGCTGTTCCCACCCTTATGACGTCCGCACCGGCGTACGCAGCAGCGACTCCAGCTCCTCCGCCCGGTGCTCCGCGGTGTGCTCCGCCAGGACACGCGCCCGCGCCGCCCCGCCGATGGCGCGACGGTCGTCCGGGTGGGTGCCGCGCAGGATCGCCACCACCTCCTCGGTGCTGCCCGGGAGCAGGATCTCCCGCCCGGGCGCAAAGAACCGCTCGATCCCCGGCCAGCGGTCCGAGATCATGGCCGCGCCGCACGCCGCCGCCTCGAACAGGCGCACCGAGGGCGACCACCCCGCCGCGACCATGTCCGCCCGCGTGGCGTTGAGCTGCCACGCCGCGCTGGAGTAGAAGGCCGGGTGGCGGTCCGGCGGCAGGTGGTGCAGGTGGCGGACGTTGCCGGGCCAGGCCACGTCCTCCGGGTACTGCGGCCCCGCCACCACGAAGCCGCGCTCCGGGAGCCGCCGGGCCACGTCCAGCAGGAAGCGCTCCAGCACGGGCTGCCGGTCGGGCGCGTAGGTGCCCATGTAGCCCAGCTCGCAGGCGAGCTCCGGGTCCGCCGCCACGGGCCGGTAGCGCTCCGGGTCCACCGAGCAGTACAGCGGCACGGCCTCGCGCGCGCCCAGCTCCGCCTCCAGCACCTCCTGGAGGAAGGGCCCGCCGGTGAAGGAGAAGTAGCGGGTGAAGAGCGCCACCTGGTCCGGCCGCAGGTACTCGGCCCCGCCGCCGCGCAGCGCGGACACCGTCACCGGGGTGTCGATGTCGTAGAAGAAGAGCGGGTCGATCCCCGCCTCCGCCAGCGCGTCGGTCACCCGCGGTCCGTCCTTGACGTACGACCCCACCAGCACGGCGTCCGCCTCGCGCGCGTCCGCCACCGCACGGTCCGCCACCGCGTCCCAGTCGCGGTACAGCACGAGCCGGCAGAACCCGGGGCGCGGCTGGTCGCGGTTGTCGCGGTACCAGGGCGCGTCCCACTCGTAGAACACGATGTCGTGGCCGCGCGCCGCGAACGCCCGCAGCAGCGCCCGGTAGGTGGTGGCGTGCCCGTTCCCCCAGCTGGAGGAGATCGACAGCCCGAAGACGACCAGCTTCATGCGACGCTCTCCACCGCCACCGGGGCGCGCAGGACGGCGTCCAGGAGCCGCGCGCGCTGCCCGTAGGTGTGGTCGCGGAGCGCGCGCCGCCGCCCCGCCTCGCCGATGCCGCGGGCCCGCGCGTCGTCGACCGCGCGCACCCAGGCCGCCACCTCTTCCGCGTCCCGCGCCACCAGGATCTCCTCGCCGGGGGCAAAGAACTCGTCGATCCCCTCCCAGGCGTCCGTCACCTGGCACGCGGCCGCCCCCGCCGCCTCGAACATGCGCGTGGCCGGCGACCAGCCGTTGGCGACCATGGACTCGCGGTGCACGTTGAGCACCAGCCGCGCCGCGGCGTTGACCTCGTTGTGGAGGGCGGTGGGGACGTGGCCCAGGGACTCCACGTTGGCGGGCATGGCCCGGCCGCCCCACCCCTCGCCGCCCAGGGCGAAGCGCGCCTCTGGGCAGAGCGAGGCCGCGCGGAAAAAGAACTCGTCCACCCGCGCCTCGCGGTCGGGGAGCCGGTTGCCCATGAACAGGATGTCCCAGCGCGGCGCGCCGTCGCGCTCCAGCGGGCGGTGCTCCTCGGGGTCCAGCGCGTTGTAGACCGGGGTGCACGCCCGGGCGCCCCGGCGCGCGTACGCGGCAACCACCGGCGGGCCGCCGCCGTAGGTGAGCACGTGGTCGTAGCGGGGGATGCAGGCGATGAACGGGTCCGCGGCGTCCGCGGCGATGCGGCCCAGCGTCGCCGGGGCGTCCACGTCCAGGAACGCCGTGCGCGCCGCGCCGCCGCTCCGCTCCGCGACGGCCGCCTCCAGCTCCGCGTCCCACACCCCCACGCCGCTGCACTTGACCACCCAGTCGCTCGCCGCGAAGGCTTCGTCCAGCAGCGCGTCCCGCTCCTCCGCCGTCCGGTAGACGACGACGCGGGCGTACTCGGGGTCCTCGGCCAGGTCGCGGTTCTGCTGGCGCCCGTAGGCGTCCGGCTCGCAGAACACCACCGTGTGGCCCAGGCCGTGGAGCGCGCGGATCAGCCCGCGGTAGTAGGTGGCGGCGCCGTTCCAGTACGACGAGACGAGCGACGAGCCGAAGAACGTCAGGTGCATGCGGCCTCCGAAGCGGGGGTCGAGGCGCCCGCGCTCCCCGCCGCGCCCAGCTCCGCCACGATGTCCAGGAGCTGCGCGGCGCGGTGGTCGCAGGTGTGCCGTGCGAGGATGGTTTCCAGGCCGCGCGCGGCCTGCTCCGCCCGCGCGCCCTCGTCGGTGCACAGGGCGTGGAGACGCTCACCCATCTCCGCCGGGGTCGCGGCGGCCGCGTAGTCGCCCGGGCGGAACAGCCCCTCCGCGTCGATCCACGGCGCGGACACCAGCGGGATCCCGCAGGCCAGCGCCTCGAACACGCGGATGGTGGGGATCCCCGCGAGCGCCTGCACGTAGGCGCGCCGGGGGACGTGCAGCGTGGCGCGCGAGGCCGCGAACACCTCGGGCACGGTGAGCGACGGGGCCCAGCCGCGGAACTCCACCCCGGCCTCGCGCAGCTCTTCCAGCGCGTACTCCGGGTAGCGGACGCCGTGGGCGGTCCAGCGCAGCTCCGGGAAGCGCCGCGCCGAGTCCAGCCAGAAGGCGCGCAGCTCCCGGGTGCGCTCCTCGTCGCCCCAGTTGCCGATCCACACCACGTCCCGGCTCTTCGGGCGGTCCAGCGGACGGAACCGGACGTGGTCCGCGGCTTCGTGGAAGGTCCAGGCCCGCTCCACCCCGAAGCGCTCGCGGTAGATGTCGCGCAGCACGCCGCCGAAGGCGAGCACGCCGTCGTAGGCCGCCAGGTCGAAGCGGGCGATGGCCTCGGGCTGGCTCCAGGGGCGGTGGTGCGTGTCGTGGAACACGCGCAGCGCGCCGCCGCCCGCCACCCGGGCGAGCGTGTTGACCACGTGCGGCTCGTTCCACTCGTGCACGAGCACCACGTCCGCACCTGCGGTCGCGGCGCGCAGTTCCTCGGCGAGGGCCGGGCGCTCCGCCGCGTCGTAGGACCGGACCTCGATCTCCGGGTACCCCCGCGCGAACTCCACCACCGGCCCCACGCCGTGGTCCGCCAGCAGGTTCTCCAGCGACCAGGCGCGCCGCGGCTCCCAGCTGGTCACCGCGTGCCCCATCCGGGTGAGCGAGCTCATCAGCCCGCGCAGGAAGTGGGCGTTGCCGTGGTTCCAGTCCGACACGGCGCTGTGGACGAAGAAGGCGAACCTCATGCGAGGGCCGCCTTCCGCGGGACGGCCGCGGCGGCGCGGCGGGCGAGCAGTTCGCGGTACACGGACAGGTAGTCGTCGGCCATGCGCCGGGCGGTGTAGCGCCGCAGGGCGCGCGTGCGGGCGCCCTCCGCGAGCCGCGCACAGCGGGCGGGGTCGTGGCGGAGCTGGAGGATGGCGTTTGCCAGCGCCTCCGCGTCGCCCGCGGGAAAGAACACGGCGCACCCCTTCCACAGCTCGCGGAAGGAGCCGATGTCGCTGAGCACCAGCGCGCACCCGTGCAGCGCCGCCTCCAGCGGCGCCAGCCCGAAGGGCTCGTACGACGAGGCGGCCACGTACACCGAGGCGCGCCCCAGCCAGGCGTCCACCTCGGCGCGCTCGACCCGGCCGTGCGCGTGCAGGTGGCGGGCGTCGAAGCGGTCGCCCCCCGGGCCCGCGGTCTCGCCCAGCAGGTGCACGGCGGGGGCGGAGTCGCCCGCCAGTGCGCGCAGGATCCCCGCGGCCTCGTCCAGCACGTGCGCGCCCTTCGCCTCGTCCCAGGCGCGCCCCGCGCTCACCACCAGCGTCCCGGTGCGCGCGGACGGCTCCCCCGCGGGCGCCGCCACGCCGTTGTGGATCACGCGGTCCGCCCCCCGCCCGAAGTGCCGCAGGACGAGCGCCGACTGGTAGGCGGTGGGCGTCACCACGGCGTCCGCCGCGGCGAGCCCCTCGCGCACCCAGCGCTCGTAGGCCGCGAACTCCGGGGGGGCGTCCTGGCCCATCGTCTCGCCGAACCAGGACAGCACGTCGCTGTGCACCGCCACCAGCACGGGCGCCGCGAACGGTTCCACGGCGTACGCCATCTGGTTGAGGTGCACCACGTCCGCCTGCCACAGCTCGGCGGTGCGGCGCAGCCACGCCCCGGCGGCCGCCACGTCCTCCGCGGCGTCCTGCATCCACTCCAGCCGGTACGGGCGCCAGGTGACCTCCACCCCCGCCGGCAGGTGCGCCAGGCGCTCGTCGCGCGGCTCGCCGAGGACGGCCACCAGCACCGGGTGCCCCGTGCCGTGGAGCTCGCGCGCGAGGGCGACGGTGTGGTCCCACACCCCGCCCACCGTGTCGGTGGACAGGAAGACGCGCAGCCTATCGGCCATAGATGCCGTCCAGCACCGCGGCCACCTCCACCAGCCGCTCCGCCGCGGGATCGAAGCGCTCGCCGCGGGCCAGGCGCTCGGCCCAGTCCGCCGCGGCGCGCCCGCCCCACCCGTCCGGCGGCGACACCAGCGTTTCGCGTGAAGTGCCGCGCAAGCGCTCGGCGGTGAAGTCGTAGAAGGAGCCGTTCACGTTGCGGAGCGCCGCGCCCCCGCCCGTGCCGTAGAAGTCGGCGGAGATGACGGCGTCGCACCCGGCGTGGAGCCGCCACGAGCACGCCAGCCGCACCGCCGCCCCCGTCTCCAATTCCAGCATGGCGACCGCGTAGTCCTCGCAGCGGTCGGGGCCGGCCCCCAGCGGCTCGCCCCCGGCGAACCGCTTCCCCGACACCTCCCGGACCGCGGGAAAGCCCAGCGTCCACAGCGCCAGGTCCACCAGGTGCACGCCCAGGTCCATGACGCACCCGCCGCCGGACAGCGCCGGGTCGTAGAACCAGGGCTTGTCCGGCCCGTAGGCGTTGTGGAACACCAGGTCCACGGCGTAGATGCGCCCCAGCTCCCCGGAATCCACCACGTCGCGGATGCGGCGCATCCCCCGGGTGAAGCGGTACGACAGGTCCACGGCGAGCAGGCGGTCGGCGGCGCGCGCCGCGTCCACCACCCGCTTCACCTCGGCGGCGGTGCGCCCCAGCGGCTTCTGGCAGAACACCGCCGCCCCGCGCTCCAGCGCGCGGATGGACTGCCCGGCGTGCAGCGCGCTCGGCGTGGCGATCACCACGCCGTCCACCCCGGCGTCCAGCAGCTGGTCCAGCGAGCCCACCACCTCCGCCCCCGGCGCCAGCTTCGCCGCCTCGGCCGCCATCTCCGGCGACGGGTCGGCGATGGCGGCCACCTCGGCGGCGCCGGTGCCCACGATGGCCTCCATGCGGTGCCGGCCGATCCACCCCACGCCGAGGAAGCCCAGGCGCGGGAGGGGACAGGGGACAGGGGACAGGGGATAGCCTGCAACTACACCGGCCCCGCTTGCTGTCCCCTGTAACCTGTAACCTGTAACCTGTTGTTTCATCAGGGAATCACGAGTGCCTTGAGAAACCCGTCGGGCCGGTCGCGCGTGGCGTCGAGGGCCTCGTCCAGCCGGTCCAGCGGATAGCTGTGGGTGTAGAGCGGGGCCGGGTCGAGCCGGCCGGACGCGACGGCGTCCACCGCCTCGCGGATCCCCCGGACGTAGACCGCGGGGTCGCGCTCGTGGGCGTTGATCACGTCCAGCCCGCGCCAGTTCCACAGCCACATGTTGACCTGCCGCGGCCCGTCCTGGTGGTAGCCGGCCACCATCAGCCGGCCGCGCTCGCGCGTCAGCTCGGCGGACAGGTCCAGCGGCCACTGCTTGCCCACGGCCTCGATCACCCGGTCGCAGAAGACGCCCTCCGTCAGCTCCCTGACGCGCCCGATGATCCCGTCGTGGTCGTCCATGGGGATCGTCTCGGCGGCGCCCATCTCCCGCGCCACGTCCAGCGAAAAGGGCCGGCGGGACACGGCGATCACCCGCGCGCCGGCGTCGGTCGCCAGGCGGGTGAGGATCGCCCCCAGGAAGCCGATGCCGACGACGGCGACGGTCTGCCCCGCCCGGATCTCGCTGCGGCGGAAGATGTTCATGGCGCACCCCAGCGGCTCGCCCGGAAAGGGCCGGCCCGCCAGCGCGTCCGGGAGCGGCACCACGGCGTCCGCGTCCGCAAGGTCGTACTCCGCGTACGCCCGGTACGTGAGCGCCGCCACCCGCTGCCCCGGCTCCAGCCCCTGGACGCCTTCGCCCACGGCGTCCACCACGCCCCACCCCTCGTGCCCCAGCGAGCCCGGCTCGGTGGGGAACCGCATCCACTCCGGCCCCGCCCACGGCGTCAGGTTGGAGGCGCACACCCCGCACCCCTCCAGCCGCACCCGCACCTGCCCGGCGCCCGGCTCGGGGATTTCGGTCTCCTCCATCCGCACCCGTCCCGGCGCGGCCAGCACCGCCGCCCGCATGGTCCCCGTCGCGGCGAGCACGCTCACGGCGCCACCGAGGCCAGCCGGGGACGGGCGGCCACCCGCGTGCCCGCGCTCGGCGGGAGCACCGGCGTGGCCAGGTCGGCGCCGCGCAGCCATCCCACCAGCCGCTCCAGCCCATCCTCCCACCCCACCGTCGGCTTCCACCCCAGCGTCCGCTCCGCCTTTGCCGTGTCCGACACGTACACCCGCTGGTCGCCGGGCCGCCAGTCCGCCATGAGCACCGGCACCTCGCGCCCCGCGATGTCGCCGATGCGCTGGATCACCCCGCGCACCGAGACCGCGTTGTCCGCCCCGCCGCCCAGGTTGAACACCTCGCCGGCGACGGAGTCGATGCGGGACATGGCCAGGCGCATGGCGCGCACAAGGTCCTCCACCCACAGCACGTCGCGCACCTGGCAGCCGTCGCCGTACACGGTGATGGGCTCGCCGCCCAGGATGGAGCGGGCGAAGTGCGCCACCCACCCCTGGTCCTCGGTGCCGAACTGGCGCGTCCCGTAGATGCAGCTCATGCGGAACACGGTCGTGGGAAGCCCGAAGATGCGGGCGTAGTCGCGCACGTACTGGTCCGCCGCCCCCTTGGAGCAGCCGTAGGGCGAGTGGAAGTCCAGCGGCGCCGCCTCGGTGACCCCGCGCCGCCCGTCCGCGTAGCGGTACGCCTCGCCGTGCAGCTCGGTCCCCACCTCCTCCATCGCCCCGTACACCTTGTTGGTGGAGGTGAAGAGGATGGGCGGCGGGTTGAGCATGGAGCGCGCCGCCTCCAGCACGTTGAAGGTGCCGACCACGTTGGTCTGCAGGTCCAGCGCCGGGTCCTCCAGCGAGGTGGTCACCGCCACCTGGGCCGCCAGGTGGAAGACCTGCTTCGCCCCCTGCACCAGGTGGCGGACCCGGTCGGCGTCGCGCACGTCGCCCATCTCCACGCGCACCCGGTCGCCGTGCGTGTCCCGCAGCCACCGCGCGTTGTGCCGCACCCCCGCGCGGGACAGGTTGTCCAGGACGACCACCGGCTCGCCCTCGGCCAGGAGCGCGTCGGCCAGGTTGCAGCCGACGAAGCCCGCGCCGCCGGTGATCAGAGTGTACTCCCGCTTCCTCATCGTTGTCCCCTTCTTCACAGCGTAAGCCCCCGCGCGGCGAGCTCCGCCGCGTGGCGTTCGACCCCGTCTTCCGGCCTTTCCTGCTCCCGCAGCCAGGCCACCAGGTCCTTCATCCCCTCCTCGAACGTCACCCGCGGCTCGTAGCCCATCGCCTCGCGCGCCCGGGAGATGTCCGCGAAGCAGTTGCGGATGTCGCCCACCCGGTAGCGGCCGGTCACCCGGGGCGCGACGTCCACGCCGAGCACCCGCGCCAGGGTGGACGCCACCTCCGTGACCGTGACCGGGCTCCCGGAGCCCACGTTGAGCGCCCGGCCCACCGCGCCGGGCGCTTCGCCGGCCAGCAGCAGGGCGTCCACGACGTCGTGGACGGAAACGAAGTCGCGCCGCTGCTCGCCGTCCTCGAAGACCAGCGGCGGCTCGCCGTTGAGCAGGCGCGAGCTGAAGATGGCCGCCACCCCGGTGTACGGGTTGGAAAGCGACTGGCGCGGCCCGTAGATGTTGAAGAAGCGCAGCGCCACGCTGGGGATCCCGTACGCCTCGCCGATCTGCAGGACCATCTTTTCCTGGTCCGCCTTGGTGAGGGCGTAGATGGAGGTGGGGTCCAGCGGCTTGTCCTCGTCCGTGGGGACGGGGCGGAGCGCGGCGCCGTCCGCGTCGCGCATCTCCCAGTCGTGCTCGCGCAGCCGGTCCGCGGAGCGCCGCCCGGCGGCGGGCTCGCGGCCGTCGTCGCGCACGTAGCGCCCCTCGCCGTAGATGGACATGGAGCTGGCGACCACCAGCCGCTTCAGCTCCATCTCGCGGTCCACCAGCGTCTGCAGCAGGTACGCGGTGCCCAGCGTGTTGGTCGCGGTGTAGTCGGCGATCTGGTACATGGACTGCCCCACCCCCACCGCCGCGGCCAGGTGGTACACGGTGTCCACGCCGCCGAGCACGCGGTCCCACACGTCGCGGTCGCGCACGTCGCCCACCACCAGCTCCGCGTACCCCGAGAGCCAGGGCGGACGCCGCCGGTCCGGGCCGTGCACCTGGGGATCCAGGTTGTCCAGGATCCGCACCCGGTCGCCCCGCGCGACCAGCGCGTCCACCAGGTGGCTCCCCACGAACCCCGCCCCGCCGGTCACCAGTACGCTTCGTTCCTCCACGCCTCCACCTCCCTCGTGTCGATGAGCCGAACGCGGACTCCGGGGTGCCGCCATGGCCGGTCGGCCCGGGTGTCGTGCCCGGCCCGACAGGAAACGCCTCCACGACGCCGGGAACCCGGCTCTGTTTTATTAATTGGCCCCACGGGAGCCCTGCGAGGCGTCAGCGGTCCTCGGTCCGCGCCGGACGTGCTCGCGTCACGTCTGCGTGAGCGCCAGCCGGGCGTCGTACTCCTCGGACCAGCGCGCCACGCGCCGGTCCACCTCGTCCGCCCACACCCCGGCGACCAGGCGCTGCGCCAGGCGCACCCCCAGCCGCACCGCGTGGGTGCGGGCCGCCTCGTCCTCGCGCCCGTCCCGGAGGTGGCCGGCGGCCTCCATCTCGACCGCGAAGGCCAGCCGGTCGAGGTCGGTGAAGATCCTCCCGCGGAGCGATGCTGCTTCGGGCGCTTCGTCCGGCGACGGGTGGCTCAGCATTGCGGCTCCGGCAACGGCGGTCGAGGGTGGGAGACCGGACATTATCCGGGTGTCCTGAACGAATTTGCGCCCGGTGGGGCCTCGCAACTCCCGTGCCCGGCGTCCACTTCCGTTCCTCCCGTTTTTCCCTAAGTTTTTGCGGAAATCGTACGTAGATGGCGCCCTCCGGGAAGCGTGTCGTTTCCCGTGCGGTCGGGGCTTGCGCCGCGGCTTCCAGCCCCTGTTTTCAGCGCGTGTTGAACGAGGTGGAGAGCCACACCGTGTGGGAGGTCTACCGGCCCGACGGGAAGCTCGTCGGCCGCACCCGCGTTCCCCGTGCGTACCAGCCGTGGGGGATGACGCGAAACGGCGACGTTCTGGCATCCTACCTGGACCCCGACACCGACGAGGGCCGTCGCGGCCCGGCTGACGCTGACCTTCAGATAGCTGCCCGGGACGATCGTTCGCGAAGAAACCGGCGGCGGCCCC
>JBEVLE010000676.1:0-8535 GCA_040509335.1 Longimicrobiaceae bacterium
GGCCAGCAGCGCGCCGGCGACCGCGAGGTCGGCGAGGCGCCGCGACCACGGGAGCGGCGCGCCGGCGCCGTCCGGCGCGAACACCGCGGCGAGCGGGTTGTGGCCGCCCAGCCGGGCCAGGAAGGCGATCCCCAGCCCGCCGAACACCAGGTGCGCCCACACTTCCGCGCCCCGGCCCAGCCCCCGCCGCGCCAGCAGGTGAAGGCCGGCCGCTTCCGCGGCCAGCAGGACGATGCGCGCCTCGCCCTGGGCGCCCACGCCGGTTCCCAGCGTCAGCAGGATCGCGCCGGCCAGCCCCAGCACCGCGGCCATCTCTCCGCGCCGCTCCCGCGCCCACAGGGTGGCGGCCAGGTAGGCCAGCCCCAGCAGCGCCGTCCCCGCGCCCCACTGCCGCGCCGTCAGCTCCCACACCGCCGAGGTGAACACCGCCGCCACCAGCGGCGACACGAAGGCGAGCGCGGCCGGCGCCAGGATCTCCCGGTCGTCCGCCTCGCCGGGAGTCCGCAGCAGGTACAGCGCGGCGGGGAGCACCCCCAGCACGGCCCACACCAGCACCAGCGCGCCCTGGAGCGCCCAGCGCGCGTCCACGGGGGGCGGCCCGGCGCGCTCGCTCACCACCAGCCCGCTCACCAGCGCCACCCAGGAGCCCACGCCCGCCGTCAGCAGGGCGGTGTCCCAGCGGCGGCGGGCGTACACGACGCCGTTCCACAGGGCGATGAACGCCACGTACGCGGAAAGCCAGCCCAGGCTCCCGGTGCGCGGGTAAAGGAGGAAGGGGGTCCCCACGCCGCCCAGCGTCCCCACGATGGTGAGCAGCGGCTCGTCCTCGCGCAGGGAAAGCAGGAAGGCGGCGGAGGTGACCGCGGCCATGTACACCAGCGCCGCGGAGTTGGGGATGAGCCCGTACAGCTGCGAGGCGGCGAAGCCCACCATGTAGAAGGCGGCGATGCCGCCGCCCAGGAGCACGCGGCCCAGGCTGCGCTGCGTGGCGCGCACGTGCAGCCCCCACGCGGTGAGCGCCACGCTCACGGCCGCCCCCGCGGCCACGCGCACCACGGGGGTGATCCACCCCTGCTCGATGGAATACTTGAACAGGAAGGCCACCCCCAGCAGGAGCAGCCCGATCCCCACCTTGCTGAGCCAGAACTCGCCGCCCGGCACCGGCTGCACCGCGGGCAGCCAGGCGAGCGGCCCGTCCGGCTCGCCGTCCGTCTCCGGCGCGGGCGCGGCTGACGCCGCCGTGCGCGCCGCCGTGGCCGGGACCGCGTGCGCGGCGGCGAGCGGCGCGGGCTCAGGCTCGGGGGCGTGGGGGAGGGGCGGAGCCCGGTGCACCCGGGGCGGAGCCGCGGCGTCGAAGGCGGAGCCGGGCGCCACCGCCGACTCCATGCGGCGGACGGCCTGCTGGAGCTCGTCGACCAACGCTTCCAGGCGCGACATGCGCGCTTCCAGGTCGGCGGGGCGGGGCTCGGTCATGGCGGGGAGGGGGATTGCGGGGAAACGCCTGGTTCTCCGAAAGGTACAGCCCTCCCGGGCTATCCCTCAAGTGCGCCGCCACTTCGCGAAAGGCCCGCTGAGTCGCGGACAGGAGCCGACAGCGGCGGCGCCGAAGATCAAGCTACCCCGCGGGTGCCGCGCTCTGCATCTTGGTGGCGTGGGCGCAGATCGTCCCGCCCCGCCCCGGCCGGCTTCCCCTGGAGAACGAGCCGGCTGCCGTCTTCCCGAACATCCCTTCCCGACACGCCACGACCGAGACTTTCCGAGCCGGCCGATCGAGCCTCCCGTCCAGTCTCCCTGATCGATCCGGAGGAGCGATCCTCCGGCCGTCCCACCTCGGGCTTCGACGCGAAGCGGGGTCGCCGCGCCGAAGCCACTACCGCAGCGACCCCGACAACCGGAGAACCGACCATGGTCGAGATCAGGGACAGCTACTTCAAGGCACCCGACGGCAACCGCTACTTCAGGCGCAACGCACCCGCGGTGGCGGTCGGCTCGTATGGCTCCAAGAAGCAGCCGGCCACGCAGGCGAACTACCTCGCCGTCGACGGCAACATCAAGTACGACCTCCTCGACGGCAAGATCAAGAAGCTGAAGTCCGTCACGGTGGACTGGGCGCGCGAGCGGGCGACCGACGTCGAAGTGGGGGTGGACTATTACTTCGTCGCGGGCGGCACGGCCGCCTTCACCCACAAGAAGGCCGTCGAGGCCCACCTCAAGCTCGTCCGGTTCCACATCGAAGCGACACCGCTGGAGAACCTCCTCAACAAGGAGGCCAACAAGGTCCGCCAGGAGCTGAAGGAGGAGGGCAGCGACGCCCGCGTATGCACGTCGGTCTGGGTGGTCATGGACGGCAAGCTGGCCGAGAAGTTCGACACGTCGCTGACCCTGGGGGCGTCGGGAACCACGCCGCAGGGCCTGACGATCAGCGCCAGTGGAGGCGGGGCGTGGAGCGGCTCGGAGAAGATCAAGCTTTCCCCGGGAACGGTGTTCGCGTACGGCCTGCACAAGGTGAAGAAGTGGGACGGCGACAAGGTGGAGGACCTGGAGGACGACTGGCAGAGCCTGGGCTGAGAGGCGGGTAGGGGCCGTGTCCCTCCGGCACGGCCCGGAGGGGGCTCGTGGACGCAGGGCCGGGCATTCGTTCGGAGCGGGATCCGGCGAGGCCCTGCGTCCCAAGAACCCGGTCCGCAGGCGCGGCTATCGCTCGACTCTGCTTCCACTTCCGCCGCGCCCGGCTCGACATCTGGTGCGCGATGCCGGGACGCTCTATCGTTCAGCCGGGTTGCGCGTGACCCATCGTCCGGAATTCAACCCGGGGGCGGTCCAGATCCCTTGGGCGAGCTGACCATGCGCAGGCGAGCCAGGGCCTGCTCGTTCTGTGAGGAACGGCTTTGCCGTGGAGCCGAAATGCAGATCGAACTCACTGCCGTGTTCCAGAAGGTGCCTGCGGGATACATCGCCTTCGTGGAAGAACTGCCCGGAGCGAACACACAGGGAGCAACTCTCGAGGAGGCCCGCGAAAACCTGCAGGAGGCGATCGCCCTCGTGCTCGACGCGAACAGGACGCTGAGCGAAGAGGCGCTCGAGGGGCAGGACGTTATCCGTGAGCCCATTCGCATCCAGGCTGCGTGAAGCGCCGGGATCTCGTCTCCCGGCTGCACGACCACACCTCCTGGCTGCCGCGTCCGATCGCGCCCGTTCACGAAATCCCGATGACGCCCATCTACGACGCCGGCGCGCAGGGCACCAAGGTACGCGCCCTGCTCTGGTTCTCGCTGCTCTGCGCCGCGGGGAGCACCTGGGCCGGCGTGTGGCTGGGGCGCAACTTCGGGCTGAGCCCCGCGGACGGCGGGGTGCTGGCGCCGCTCCCGGTGCGGCTCGCGTGGGCGGTGGGCGTCTCGGCCGTCGGCCTGGCGTTCCTGGCGGGGATGCTGGTGTACGTGCGCTGCTACGCCGCCCGGGTGGCTGTGGACGAGGCGGAGGGCATGCTGCACGTTTCCCGCATCGGCCTGTTCGGCACCTCCACGCTGGTGGTGCCCGCAGGCCGGGTGCTGGGGAGCGAGTACCACCCCGGGCGGGCCGACTACGGCGGCGTGTCGGTGAACGCGGCGTGGGACACGGTGCGCGTGGAGGGGCGGCGATTCCCGCTGATCCTGGACGCGCAGGGCGAGGTGCTGGACCCGGAGCGGGCGGGCCGCTTCCTGGGGATCTGAACCGACGCGGGGGAGGGAGCCGTAGATGGCGGTGAGCGCAGAGTTCCGCGCGTACGTGCTGGAGCAGCTGGGGCGGGTGGCGCCGGTGACCTGGCGGTCCATGTTCGGGGCCGTCGGCGTGTACTCGGAGGGGCTGTTCTTCGCGGTGGTGGACGACGACCAGGTGTACTTCAAGACCGACGACAGCAACCGCGCGGACTTCGAGCGGGCGGGGATGGGGCGCTTCCAGCCCTTCGGCGAGGACGCCAAGCCCATGAACTACCACGAGCTCCCCGGCGAGCTGCTGGAAAGCCCGGACGAGCTGCGCCCGTGGATGGAAAAGTCGCTCGCCGTCGCGCGGAGCCGGCGGAAGAAGAAGTGAGCCCGCCCGCATCCGCCGTGCGCCGCCGTTTCTTCCGGCTGCTGGCCGGCGCCGTGCTGCTGGCCGCCGCCGCGGCCTGCGACCCGGAGAGCGCCGGGCCGCCGCCCCCGCCGGTGGTGGAGACCGCACCCCGGGCTCCCGCGCCGGAGCCAGCCCCGCCCCCGGTGCCCTCCGGCGGGGGCTCGTTCCGGGTGGCGTACGCGCCGCCGCGCGGTGCCGCGCTCGCCGGGTGGGAGCGCTTCGCCCACGACACCCGCTTCCTGGAGCGGACCGCCGCGGACCTGAACGGCTGGCTGGTGCTCCCCGCGCCCGTCACCCTGTCCTTTTCCGGGTGCGGCGAGGCCAACGCCTTCTACGACGGGCCCACCCGCCGGGTGGTGATGTGCTACGAGCTGCTGGACGCGCTGGGGCAGGTGTTCGCGGACCGGGCCACGCCGGAGGAGCGGGAGCGGGCGATCCTGGGCGCGGCCGGTTTCCTCCTGTACCACGAGCTGGGGCACGCGCTGATCGACGTGCTGGACCTTCCCGCCCTGGGGCGCGAGGAGGATTCGGCCGACCAGTTCGCCGCCTACGTCCTGGTGGACGGGACCGGGGACGGCGAGCGGGCCGCCCTGGACGGCGTGGTCGCCCTGGGCAGGCTGGACGCCGAGTTCGACGACCTGGCCTACGCCGACGAGCACTCGCTGGGCGTGCAGCGCTTCTACAACGTGGCGTGCTGGGTGTACGGGCGCGACCCGGCGGCGCACGCGCGCTTCCTGGAGCGCGGCACCCTCCCCGCGGAGCGCGCGGAGCGGTGCCCCGCCGAGTACGCCGCCCTGGAGCGGAGCTGGGACCGCCTGCTGGAGCCCTACGCCCGCTAGCCGCGCGGCCCGCTCAGCGCTCGCCGCGGCTGCGCAGCCGCACCAGCTCCTCCACCGGGCGGCGCGCCCCGGCGCGGGCGTTGGCCCGCCGCACGAAGTCCGCCGTGACGCCGTGGTCGCGCAGGCGCACGAGCTGCGCGGCGGGGAGGCCCGCGTAGCCCAGCTCCCGCATCTCCCGGACGAACGCGGCGCTCACCCCGTGGTCCCGCATCCGCACCATCTCCCCGGCGTCCAGCCCGCCGTACCCCAGCGCCGCCATCTCCCGCACGAAGGCCGCGCTCACCCCGTGGTCGCGCAGGCGCACCAGCTCCTCCGCGCCCAGGCCGCGGATCCCCACCGCCGCCAGCTCCCGCACGTAGCGCGGGGTGACGCCATGGTCGCGCACGCGCACCAGCGACTCCACGGTGCCCATGCGGAACCCCAGCGATCCCATCCCCCGCAGGAACTCCAGCCCGGCCCCGTGCTCGCCGGCCCGCACCAGCTCCGCCACCGTGGGGCGGGCGTAGCGCTGCGACCCCAGCTCGTCCGCGAAGCCCAGCCCCACGTCGTGCAGCGCCAGCGAGAACTGCTGCGCCGCCGTGGGACGGCCGATGCCGCGGCGGGCGAGCTCCGCCGCGAAGCCGGCGTCCGCGGCGAAGTCGCAGTGGCCGGAGCCCCGCTCCTGCCGCGCCCACCCCTCGCAGGCGAAGTTCCCCGCGTCGCGCCGCAGGCGGAAGCGCACCTGCGTCCCCGCCGCGGAGGCGAGCTGCGCCGCCGACAGCCCCTGCAGCTCCCGCAGCGGCACGGAGCGGCCGTTCATGCTCCGGCCTCCGCCGGGAGAGAGGTACTCGACGTTGAGCTGCACCATCCCGGGCTCCCGCGGGGCGTCGGCGTCCCGGTCGAGGGTCCACTGGATGGAGGGGGATTCCTGGGCCGCCGCCGCGGCGGGCGCGAGGGAGCCCAGGAGGGCGGCGAGGGCGGCGGTGGCCGCGGCTGCGAGAGGGCGCATCGGGACGTGCTCCGGGTGGAGGGGACGACTTGGTCGGGCACGGCGTTGGACAGCGCGCGGAGGCCGGAGGTTGGAAGCCGGGCCGCACCGCCTTACGTTTACCTCGCCGCCCCCGCGACCCCGAACCCCTCACCGCCCGCCCGCATGCGCCTCCGCCGCGCCCTCCCCGCCTTCCTCGCGCTCGCCCTGGGGGCGTGCGCCGCGCGCCCCGCCCCGGAGCCCGCCGGTCCTCCCACCGCGGCGGAGGTGCGCGCGCGCTCCGAGCGGCAGGTGCTCGAGCTGGTGAACTCGTACCGCCAGGGGCGGGGGCTCAGCCGCCTGCACCACGACGACTACCTGGCCGGAGTGGCGCGGGAGCACAGCGAGGCCGCCGCGCGCGGCGAGCGCGCCTTCAGCCACGACGGGCTGGACGGCCGCGCCCTCCGCGTGGGCGAGCGGCTGTCGTTCCTGGACATGGGCGAGAACCTGTACTCCAGGCAGCCCGGGTCGCCGCTCGCCGGGTGGTACGCCGTCACGGGGTGGCTGGAGAGCCCGTCGCACCTGGCCCTCATCGAGGGGTGCTTCGACCTGGCGGGCGTGGGGATGGCGTCCGATTCCGCCGGCGGCGCCTACTACACGCTGCTCTTCGTGCTCCAGGCGCGCCGCTCCGTCCTCACCGGCCAGGTCACCTCCACCCGCAACGGGCCCGGCTGCCGCTGACCGCTTCGACGCGCCTGCCGCGCTTCTTGCGGGATCTCCCGGCGGCTTTCGCGGTACATGGTGTCCAGGGCTCGCCCGCGCCGGGATGCGGGCCGCCCGCCCACTTTCCCGATCCGGAGGAGCATTGGCGATGACGAATACCCGTTTCCCCGGCCTGGTCGCGCTCGTCCTGGGCGCGAGCGTCCTGGCCGGGCCGGCCGCCGCGCAGCAGCAGCCCGCCCCCGCCCCCGCCGCCACCCCCGACGAAGCGCTGGGGCTTCCGCCCGCCGACTGGTGGTTCCAGGAGCAGGCGGGCGGCCGCTTCCCGGGGACCGCCGCGGCGCGGGCCTACCGGGAGCTGCTGGCCGGCCGGCAGCCGCGGCAGCCCGTGGTGGTCGCCATCATCGACACCGGGGTGGACATCGAGCACGAGGACCTGGACGGCGTCGTCTGGACCAACGAGGACGAGATCCCCGGCAACGGCGTGGACGACGACCGCAACGGCTACGTGGACGACGTGCACGGCTGGAACTTCATCGGCGGCCGGGGCGGCAACGTCCACCAGGACACCTACGAGATCACCCGCGTCTACGCCTCGCTGCGCCGCTACGAGGGCGCCCGGCAGGACACCCTTTCCGCCGCCGGCCGCGCCGACTTCCAGCGCTGGCAGCAGGTCAAGGTCGATTTCCAGAAGGAGATCGCGAGCACGCAGGAGCAGATCCAGCAGATCGCCGGGATCAAGACCGCGCTGGACCAGTTCCTGGGCATCCTGCGGCGCGAGATCGGCTCCGACTCGCTCACGGTGGAAAAGGTCACGGCGCTGCGCCCGGTGCGCATCGAGGTGATGCAGGCGCAGCAGGCGTACCTCCAGCTCGCCGCCGCCGGGATCACCCCCAGGGCGGTGGACGAAGAGGTGGAGCGGCTCCAGGGGCGGCTGCGCAACGGCCTGAACCCCGACTTCAACCCGCGCACCGTGATCGGCGACGATCCCGCGAACCCCACCCAGCGCGGCTACGGCAACAACGACGTGGAGGGGCCGGACGCCTCGCACGGCACCCACGTGGCCGGCATCGTGGGCGCCGAGCGCGGCAACGGCATCGGCGTGGACGGCATCGCCCCGGCCGTGCGCATCATGCCCGTGCGCGTGGTGCCCGACGGCGACGAGCGCGACAAGGACGTGGCCAACGCCATCCGCTACGCCGTGGACAACGGCGCCCGGGTCATCAACATGAGCTTCGGCAAGGCCTACTCGCCGCAGAAGGGCGTGGTGGACGACGCCGTGCGCTACGCCGATTCCAAGGGGGTGCTGCTGGTGCACGCCGCCGGCAACGACGCCTCCAACCTGGACGTGCGGCCCAGCTACCCCATCCGCGCCTTCCAGGCGGGCGGGCAGCCCAGGCTGTGGATCGAGGTGGGCGCCTCGTCGTACACGGCCGACTCGCTGGCCGCGTCGTTCTCCAACTACAGCCAGACCCGGGTGGACGTGTTCGCGCCGGGCGTGAGCATCCTGTCCACCGTGCCGGGGAACGGCTACGCGCGCAACCAGGGCACCAGCATGTCGGCCCCGGTGGTGTCCGGGCTGGCCGCGCTGATCATGTCCTACTACCCGCAGCTCACCGCCGAGCAGGTGCGCTCCATCATCCTGGAGTCGGCGACGCGCTTCCCCAACCAGCGGGTGATCAGGCCGGGCGAGGAGAGCGGGCAGGTGGCGTTTTCCGAGCTTTCCGCGACCGGCGGCGTGGTGAACGCGTACGAGGCGCTTCGTCTTGCGGCGCAGAGGGCTGGAAGCAGGTAAACGGCGAACCGCGGGGTTGGGCGTGCCCCCGGCTGGCGCCGGGGTCGGGCTTCGGCTCCGTAACGCACGAAACAACCGTGCGTAACGGAGTCGAGCCCCGGCAAACAGCCGCCGGGTCTCGCCCCTCCGGGCCGAAATCCCTC
>JBEVLE010000677.1:0-6007 GCA_040509335.1 Longimicrobiaceae bacterium
GGGCGTGGCGGTGGCGCACGCGTCCGTGGTGCGCCTGGTGCGCAGCACCGACTACGTGCCCTTCGGCCCCGGGGAGCGCATCGCGCAGGTGTCGAACCTGGCCTTCGACGCCGCCACGTTCGAGTTCTGGGGCGCGCTGCTGAACGGCGGCTCGCTGGCGGTCGTCGCGCCCGAGGTGGTGCTCTCGCCCGAGCGCTTCGCCGCGGAGCTGCGGGAGCGGGGCATCACGGCGGTGTTCCTGACCACCGCGCTGTTCAACCGCATCGCCGGCGACGAGCCCCAGGCGTTCGCTCCGCTGCGCCACCTGCTCTTCGGCGGGGAGGCGGTGGACGCGCAGAGCGTGCGGCGCGTGCTGGAAAGGGGCGCGCCCGGGCGGCTGCTGCACGTGTACGGGCCCACGGAAACGACCACGTACGCGAGCTGGCAGCACGTGCGGAGCGTGGAGGCCGACGCGGCCACGGTGCCCATCGGCAGACCGCTGGCGAACACGACGCTGTACGTGCTGGATGCGGGGGGAGAGCCGCTGCCGGTGGGGGTGCCGGGGGAGCTGTACGTCGGGGGGCCGGGGGTGGCGCGCGGGTACCTGGGGCAGGCGGAGCTGACGGCCGGGCGCTTCGTGCCGGACCCGTTCTCGGCGCGTGCGGGGGAGCGGCTGTACCGCACGGGGGACCGGGTGCGGTGGACGGCGGCGGGCGAGGTGGAGTACCTGGGGCGCCTGGACGCGCAGGTCAAGATCCGCGGCTTCCGCATCGAGCCGGGCGCGGTCGAGGCCGCGCTGGGCGAGGACCCCCGGATCAGGGAGGCCGTCGTCGTGGTGCGGGAGGACGTGCCGGGGCAGAAGCGTCTGGTCGCCTACGTGGTGCCGCGGGAAGGGGTGGAGCTCGCCACGGCGGAGCTGCGTGCGCGCCTGGCGGAGCGGCTGCCGGAGTACCTGGTGCCGGGGGCCTTCGTGACGCTGGGGAGCATTCCTCTCACCGCCAACGGCAAGGTGGACCGCCGGGCGCTCCCGGCGCCGGAGCGCGGACCCGCGCAGGAAGCGCGCGTGGCGCCCCGGACCGAGGTGGAGGCGATCCTGTGCGAGGTGTGGGCCGGGGTGCTGAGGATGGAGCAGGTGGGGGTGGAAGAGAACTTCTTCGAGCTGGGGGGCGACAGCATCCTGTCCATCCAGGTGGTCTCGCGGGCGCGGCAGCGGGGGCTCAAGCTGACGCCGAGGCAGCTATTCGAGCAGCTGACGGTGGCGCGGCTGGCCGACGTGGTGGAGTGGGCGAGCCCGGATTCGGGCGGAGCGGCGCAGGGGCCGGTCACGGGCGAGGCCCCGCTGACGCCCATCCAGCGGCACTTCTTCGCGGAACCGCGCCCGGCGCCGCACCACTTCAACATGAGGCTCCTGCTGCGGCCGCGGGAGGTGCTGGATGCCGGGCTGCTCGCGCGCGCCGCGGCGGCGGTGGAGGCGCACCACGACGCCCTGCGGCTGCGCTTCCGGCAGGCGGAGGACGGCGGCTGGACGCAGTGGAACGAGGGGCTCGGCGCGCGCGGCCCGATGACGGTCTTCGACCTGTCGGCCCTGCGCGGGGACGAGTGGAAGGCGACGATCGAGGCGGCCGCCGAGCAGGTACAGCGGAGCCTGGAGCTGTCGAGCGGGCCGCTGCTCCGGATGGGCTGGTTCGAGCTGGGCGGCGGGGAGACCGGGCGGCTGCTTGCGACCGCGCACCACCTGGTGGTCGACGCGGTGAGCTGGCGGGTGATCCTGGAGGACCTGGAGAGCGCATACACGCAGCTCTCCCGCGGGGAGCCGGTGGACCTTCCGGCGAAGACGACGTCGTGGAAGACCTGGGCGGAGCGCCTGGCCGAGCTGGCCGGTTCCGAGAAGCTGGCGGGCGAGGCGGCCTTCTGGAGCGAGCAGGCCGCCAGGGAGGTGGCGCCGCTGCCGACCGACGACCCGCAGGGCGAGAACACGGTGGCGCAGCACCGCGGCGTGGGAATGCGGCTGAGCGAGCAGGAGACCGGCGCGCTGCTGCGCGACGTGCCGGCGGCCTACCGCACGCAGGTCGACGAGGTGCTGCTGTGCGCGCTGGCGAGCGCTCTCGCGCGGTGGACCGGCCGCCGGCGGATGCGGGTGGACCTGGAGGGCCACGGGCGCGAGGAGGGGGTCGTGGGCGGCGTCGACCTTTCCCGGACGGTGGGGTGGTTCACGACGCTGTACCCCGTCGTGCTGGAGCTGCCGGAGAGCGGCGGGCGCGGGGCCGCGCTCAAGGCGGTCAAGGAGCAGCTGCGCGCGGTGCCGAACCGGGGGATCGGCTACGGGCTGCTGCGCTACCTCCGCGCGGGCGGGACGGGGGCGGAGCTGGCGGCGGCCCCGGAGGCGGAGGTGAGCTTCAACTACCTGGGGCAGTTCGACCAGGCCGTTTCCCGGGATACCTTCTTCCGCTTCGCTCCCGAGGCGGCGGGCGCAGCGGTGGACCGGCACTCGCCGGCCCGGCACCGGCTGGACGTGAGCGGCTCGGTGCAGGACGGGTGCCTGGAGATGCGCATCGGCTACTCCGGCGCGGTGCACCAGCGCGAGACCATGGAGCGCCTGGCGGAGGGGTACGCCGAGGAGCTTCGCGCGCTGGTCGCCCACTGCACTTCGGGCGAGGCGGGCGGCTATACGCCGAGCGACTTCCCGCTGGCGGGGCTGGACCAGGCGGCGCTGGACGCGCTCGTGGGGAGCGGGCGCGGGGTGGATGACGTCTACCCGCTCTCCCCGCTGCAGGAGGGGATGCTCTTCCACTCGCTGTACGCGCCGGGCTCCGGCGTGTACGTGGGGCAGTTCGGCTACGTGCTGGAGGGGCCGCTGGACGCGGACGCGCTGGAGCGGGCGTGGCAGGGCGCAGTGGCGCGGCACGAGGCGCTGCGGGCCGGCTTCGCGTGGGACGGGCTGCCGCGCCCCGTGCAGGTCATCCGCCGTGAGGCGGCGCTGCCCTTTTTCCGGGAGGACTGGCGGGGGCTGGACGACGCCGGGCAGCAGGAGCGCCTGGAGGCGTACATGGCCGCCGACCGCGCCGCGGGCTTCGACCTGGAGCGCGCGCCGCTGATGCGCCTGGCGCTCTTCCGCCTGGGCGAGGCGGAGCACCGGCTGGTGTGGACGCAGCACCATCTCATCCTCGACGGGTGGAGCCTGTCGCTGATCTTCCGGGACGTGCTGGTGGGGTACGCGGTGTACGCTCGCGGCGAGACCCCGCTGCTGGGGCCGGGCCGCCGCTACGGAGACTACGTGGCGTGGCTGGAGCGGCAGGACCGCTCGCAGGCCGAGCGCTTCTGGCGGCACACGCTGGCCGGCTTCGACGCCCCCACCCCCCTGCCGGGGGCGATGGTGGCGGCGAGGGAGAGCGGCGCCGGAGTGCCCGGCGTCGCCAGGCTGCGGCTGTCGGGGGAGTTCACCCGCGCGCTCCAGGAGCAGGCGCGGGCTTCGGGCGTGACCATGAGCACGCTGATGCAGGGCGCGTGGGGCCTTCTCCTGGCGCGCTACGCCGGGGAGGAGGAGGTGGTCTTCGGGGCGACGGTGTCCGGGCGTCCGGCGGAGCTGCCGGGGGTGGAGGAGACGGTGGGGATGTTCATCAACACCCTCCCCGTGCGGGTGCGCCTGCCGGGCGATGCGCGGCTGTGGGAGTGGCTCGCCGAGCTGCAGAAGCAGCAGGTGGAGGCGCGCGAGCACGAGTACGCGCCGTTGGTGGAGGTGCAGAGGTGGAGCGACGTTCCCTCGGGCGAGCCGCTGTTCCGGAGCCTGGTGGTCTTCGAGAACTACCCGGTGGACCAGGCCGTCGGAGAGGCGGCCGGCGGGCTGGGCGCCCTGCAGGTGCGCCCCACCGGGGGGCACGAGCAGGCCAACTACCCGCTGGTCCTGTCGGCACAGGTGGCGGCGCAGCTGAAGGGGGAGGTCCGCTACGACGGGGCGCGGGTGGAAGCCGAGGTGGTGGAGCGCCTGGCCGGGTTCCTGGAGGTGGTGCTGGAGGCGATCGCGGCCCGCCCCGGGCAGCGAATCTCCGACCTGTCGCTGCTGCGCGAGAGCGAGCGGGCGCAGCTGCTGGCCGCCTCCCGCGCGGAGCCGCTGGGGTACGCGCCGGCGTGCGTGCACGAGATGATCTCGGCGCAGGCGGAGCGCGCTCCCGGCGCGCCGGCGATCTCCTTCGGCGGGCGGACGCTCACCTACGGCGAGCTGGAGAGCGCCGCCAACCGGCTGGCGCACCACCTCCGCCGCCGCGGCGTGCTGCCGGAGACCCGCGTAGCGGTCTGCCTGGAGCGCGGGCCGGACATGGTGGTGGGGGTACTGGGCGTGCTCAGGGCCGGCGGCACGTACGTGCCGCTGGACCCCGACTACCCCGCCGAGCGTCTCGCCTACACGCTGTCCGATTCCGGCGCCTCGCTGCTGATCTCGCAGGGCGACCTGGTGGACGCGCTCCCCGCCTTCGGGGGGGCGGTCGTCCGCCTCGACGCGGACCGCGAGGCGATCGCCGCCGAACCCGGCGAGTCCCCGGGGAGCGGCGTCGACGTCCGGAGCGCCGCGTACGTCATCTACACCTCCGGCTCCACGGGCCGGCCCAAGGGCGTGGTGGTGGAGCACGCCGGCCTGGTGAACACGCTGCTGGCCACCCGCGACACGTTCGGGATGGGCGCGGGCGAGGTGATGCTGGGGATGGCGAGCTACGCCTTCGACATCTGGGGCTTCGAGGTCTTCGCCCCGCTGCTGGCCGGCGGGCAGGTGCGGCTGCTGGGACGCGAGATGGTCAAGGACGTCGAGTCGCTGGTGGAGGAGCTGGCGACCGTGGACGCCGTGCACGCGGTGCCAGCGCTGATGCGTGAGGTGGTCGCGCGCGTGCAGGCCGGGCCGGGGACGCTGCCGCGGATGCGCAGGGTCTTCGTGGGCGGCGATGCGGTGCCGCCGGACCTGATCGGTCAGATGCAGCGGGTCTTTCCGTCCGCCGCGTTGTGGGTGCTGTACGGGCCGACGGAGGCGAGCATCCTGGGGGCATCCTCGCGTCTGCGGGCGGAGGGGTCCTATGGATGGCAGGTGGTGGGGCGCGCCCTGCCGGGGATGGAGCTTTACGTGTGCGACGCGCATGGCGGCCTCCTGCCTGAAGGCGTGCCGGGGGAGCTGTGGATCGGGGGTGCCGGAGTGGCGCGCGGCTACCTTGGACGCGCCGGGCTGACGGCCGAGAAGTTCGTGCCCCACGCGTTCGGCGAGGCGCCCGGAGCGCGCCTGTACCGCACGGGCGACCGGGTGCGGCGCAGGGCGGACGGGGAGCTGGAGTTCCTGGGCCGGGTGGACGCGCAGGTCAAGATCCGCGGCTTCCGCATCGAGCCGGGGGAGATCGAGGCGGTGCTGCTGGAGCAGGAGGGGGTGCACGAAGCGGTGGTCGTGGTGCGCGAGGATCCTGCCTTCGGCATGCCGGGGCAGAAGCGGCTGGTGGGCTACGTGGCGCCACGGGAGGGCGCGGAGCTCTCGACGCAGGAGCTGCGGGCGCGCCTGGCGGAGCGGCTGCCCGAGCACATGGTGCCGGGCGCCCTGGTGACCCTGGAGAAGCTGCCGCTGGGCGTCAACGGCAAGGTGGACCGCCGCGCGCTCCCCGCGCCGGAGCGCGCGGGCGCGCAGGACGCGTACACCGCGCCGCGCACCGAGGCCGAGAAGGTCCTGTGTGGGGTGTGGGCGGAGGTGCTGCGCGTGGAGCGTGTAGGGATGGAGGAGAACTTCTTCGAGCTGGGGGGAGACAGCATCCTGTCCATCCAGGTGGTCTCGCGGGCGCGGGCGCGGGGGCTGAAGCTGACGCCCAAGCAGATCTTCCAGCAGCCCACGGTGGCGCGCCTGGCCGAGGTCGCGGAGTGGGTGGACGCCGACGTGAGCGCGGCGGAGCAGGGGCCGGTGGTGGGCGAGGCGCCGCTGACGCCGGTGCAGCAGCGCTTCTTCGAGAGCGAGCAGCCGGCGCGGCACCACTTCAACATGGGGCTCCTGCTGCAGCCGCGGGAGGCGCTG
>JBEVLE010000678.1:0-3563 GCA_040509335.1 Longimicrobiaceae bacterium
CGCGCGGACGCGTCCGCAACTTCCTCCCTTATTCCCCCTGCCATGATCGCGAGACTCGCCCCACCCGCACTCCTCGCCGCGGCGCTCCTGGCCGCGGGACCCGGCGCGGCCGCCGCGCAGACCATCTCCGTCGGCCAGACGGTGAACGGCCGCCTGGAGACGTCGGACCCGAAGATGTCCGACAACTCGCACTACGACGAGTACACGTACCGCGGGCGCGCGGGCGAGCGCATCACCATCACCCTGCGCTCGCGCGAGTTCGACACCTTCCTCGCCTGGGGGCAGGGGGGCGCGACGGGCTTCCGCTCGGAAGGATCGGACGACGACGGGGCGGGCGGGACCGACTCGCAGCTCACCGTGACGGTGGGGAGCGGCGGCACCTACGTGATCCGCGCCAACTCGGTGGCGGCGAACACCACCGGCGCCTACACGCTGAGCGTGCAGGCGGCAGGCGGGGTGCCGGCCCCGGCGCCGCAGCCGGGCCCCGCGCCGCAGCCCGGCCCGCAGGGCGGCGGCGGCAGCATCGCCTCGGGGCAGACGGTCAGCGGACGGCTGGACACGTCCGACGCCAAGCTGGCCGACAACTCGTACTTCGACGACTACACGTACCGCGGGCGGCCGGGCGAGCGCATCACCATCACCCTGCGCTCGCGCGAGTTCGACACCTTCCTGGGGTGGGGGACGCGCGGCGCGACCGGCTTCGCGTCGGAGGGCACGGACGACGACGGGGCGGGCGGGACCGACTCGCAGCTCACGGTGACGGTGGGGAGCGCCGGCACCTACGTGATCCGCGCCAACTCGGTGGTGGCAAACACCACCGGCGCGTACACGCTCAGCGTGCAGCCGGCGGGCGGGACCCCGGCGCCGGCACCGCGGCCGGGCCCGGCCCCCGCGCCGCAGCCCGGCCCGCAGGGCGGCGGCGGCAGCATCGCGTCCGGGCAGACGGTGAACGGGCGGCTGGACGCGTCCGACCCCAAGATGGGCGACAACTCGTACTTCGACGACTACACGTACCGCGGGCGGCCGGGCGAGCGCATCACCATCACGCTGCGCTCGGGCGCCTTCGACACCTTCCTGGCGTGGGGGACGCGCAGCGGGAGCACCTTCACGTCGGAAGGGACGGACGACGACGGCGCGGGCGGGACCGACTCGCAGCTCACGGTGGCGGTGGGGAGCGGCGGCACCTACGTGATCCGCGCCAACTCGGTGGCGCCCAACGTCACCGGCCCCTACACCCTGACCGTGCAGCCGGCGGTCGGCGCGGCGCCCACGCCGCAGCCCGGTCCCTCGCCCCGTCCCGGGCCGCAGGGCGGCGGCGGCGGGGGCAGCATCGCCCCGGGGCAGACGGTGAGCGGGCGGCTGGACGCGTCCGACCCCAAGATGGGCGACAACTCGTACTACGACGACTACACCTACAGCGGGCGCCCCGGCGACCAGCTGGTCATCACGCTGCGCTCGAGCGACTTCGACACCTACCTGGCCTGGGGACGGGGAACCGGCACGGGCTTCACGTCGGAAAGCTCGGACGACGACGGCGCGGGCGGGACCGACTCGCAGGTGCGGGTGACGGTGGGGAGCAGCGGCACCTACGTGGTGCGCGCCAACTCGCTGGGCGCCGGCAAGACGGGGAGCTACACCCTGGCCGTGGAGCGCGCCGGCGGCGCGCCGCGCACCGACTCGCGCACGGGGGGCAACACCATCCGCTCCGGTGAGAGCGTCAACGGGCGGCTGGAAACTTCGGACGCGCGGATGTCGGACCAGTCGTTCGTGGATACCTACCTGTACCAGGGGCGTCCGGGCGAGCAGATCCTGGTGACGCTCACCTCCAGCGACTTCGACGCGTACCTGCGCGGCGGGCGCATGCAGGGGAGCGAGTTCGTGCCGGTGGACTCGGACGACGACGGCGCCGGCGGCACCAACTCGCGGCTCCAGGTGACGGTGGACGCCTCCGGCACGTACGCCATCCAGGCCAACTCGCTGCGCCCCAACACCACCGGCGGCTACACGCTGCGGGTGGAGGGCGCCGGGGCGGCGCCCACGGGGGCGGCTTCCATCGCCATGGGGCAGACGGTGAACGGGCGGATCGACACCTCCGACCCCAAGCTGAGCGACAACACGCACTACGACCTGTACGTGTACCGCGGGCGCCCGGGCGAGCAGGTGCTGGTGACGCTGCGCTCCACCGCCTTCGACGCCTACCTGGCCTGGGGGCGCATGGTGGGGAACACCTTCACCTCCGAGGCGAGCGACGACGACAGCGGCGGCGGCAGCAACTCGCAGCTCGTGGCCACGGTGGGGAGCAGCGGCACCTACGCCATCCAGGCAAACACGCTGCGGGCGGGGGAGACGGGGAGCTACACGCTGTCGGTGGAGCCGGTGTCCGCCGCGCGGCAGACCACCGCGTCGGCGCCCGCGGGCGCGGTGACGCTGACGGCGGGGCAGACGGTGAGCGGGACGCTGACGCGCTCCGACCTCAT
The DNA here is from genome assembly GCA_040509335.1 of Longimicrobiaceae bacterium. Taxonomy (GTDB): domain Bacteria; phylum Gemmatimonadota; class Gemmatimonadetes; order Longimicrobiales; family Longimicrobiaceae; genus JAFAYN01. Next base: position 2,478 of record JBEVLE010000678.1, read on the forward strand.
GCTCTCCGACAGCTCGTTCTTCGACCAGTACGTGTACCGCGGGCGTCCCGGCGAGCGCCTGCAGATCACCATGCGCTCCACCGACTTCGACGCGTACCTGCGCTGGGGGCTGCTGAGCGGGAACAACTTCCAGGCGGAGGCCACGGACGACGACACCGGCGGCGGCACCGACGCGCAGGTGACGGTGACGGTGGGCGGCACGGGCGTGTACGTGGTGCAGGCCAACGCCTTCGAGGCCGGCAAGACGGGGAGCTACACGCTCACCGTGCAGTCGCTCTCCGCCACGGCCTCCGCCCCGACCCAGTCGCGGCCCGCGGCCGGGGGCAAGTGGGTGTACTCCTACGTCAGCGCCAGCAACCCGGTCTTCCGCCCGCTGGAGCAACGCTTCAAGCAGTCGGGGATGCTGGAGTCGCTGGTGGAGGGGCTCAACCAGCAGTTCCCGCTCCCGCGCAACGTGGGGCTTCGCAGCGACCAGTGCGGCCAGATCAACGCGTACTACAGCCCGCGCGACGGCACGGTCACCTTCTGCTACGAGCTGTTCCAGGACCTGGTGAACCAGTTCGTGCCGGACGGCGCCTGGACCACGGAGCAGCGCGAGACCGTGGACGGCGCGGCCACCTTCATCCTGATGCACGAGGTGGGTCACGCGCTGGTGGACGTGCTGGACCTGCCCATCACCGGGCGCGAGGAGGACGCGGTGGACCAGCTCGCCGCGGTGATGCTCATCGGCAGCGGCGACAAGGGCGCGATCGCGGCGCTGAACGGAGTGCGGGCGATCCAGCCGGGACCGGGCGCCACCTACGACGACTCGGACTTCGCCGACGAGCACTCGCTGGGGCCGCAGCGCCTCTTCAACATCGCCTGCTGGATCTACGGCTCCGATCCGCAGAAGTACGCCAGCCTGGTGACCCAGGGCGGCCTGCCGGCGGCTCGCGCGCGGCGCTGCCCGGGCGAGTACGAGCGGCTGTCCAAGGCCTGGATGCGGCTCCTCCAGGCCAACACGCCCGCGGCTCCGTAAAGCTCCGGGCAGGCGGTCCGAAGTATGGAAAGGCGCCCCCGCCGGGATCTCCCGGCGGGGGCGTCGTC
>JBEVLE010000679.1:0-72826 GCA_040509335.1 Longimicrobiaceae bacterium
GGGCCGGCGCCGTCGTGGGCCGCGCGGGCCGCGGCCGGCTCGCGCGCGGCCGGCTTTTCCGTGGTCTCTTTCGCCATGCGGGGATCTTCCTATCGTGGCACCCGTGTCAGCCCCTCGCGAGCCCCGCGAGCTCCGCCTCCGACACCACCTTGCCCATCTTCTGGTACTCCCGCCTCGCCGCGCGCACCAGGTGCTCCGCCGTCACCACGCCCCCGTCGTCCGCCGCCAGGAACGCCGCCGCCAGCGCCACGTTGCGGATGTTGCCGCCCGCCAGCTCCAGCCGGCGCGCCACCGCGTCCAGCGCGATCCCCGGGTCGCGCGGCAGCTCGTCCGGCCACACCGCCTCCCAGATGCGCAGCCGCTCCCGCTCCGAGGGAAAGGGAAAGTCCACCGTGAAGTGCATGCGCCGCACGAACGCGTCGTCCATGTTCTTGCGGAAGTTGGTGGCCAGCACCACCACCCCCTCGTACTCCTCCATCCGCTGCAGCAGGTACGACACCTCCAGGTTGGCGTAGCGGTCGTGCGAGTCGCGCACCTCGCTGCGCCGCCCGAAGAGCGCGTCCGCCTCGTCGAAGAACAGGATGGCGCTGCTGGTCTCCGCCTCCGCGAAGATGCGCGACAGGTTCTTTTCCGTTTCGCCGATGTACTTGCTGACCACCCCCGACAGGTCGATGCGGAACAGGTCCAGCCCCAGCTCCCCCGCCACGATCTCCGCCGCCATGGTCTTTCCCGTCCCCGGCGGTCCGGAAAAGAGCACGTTGAGCCCCTTGCCCATCGCCAGCTTGCGGTCGAAGCCCCACTCTCCCAGCACCCGCGAGCGGTACTTCATGGAGTTGGCGATCTCGCGCAGCTGCTCGCGCCGGTCCGGCGGCAGGACGATGTCGTCCCACCCGTAGCGCGGGACGATCTTGCGCGCCAGCGACGAGAGCCGCGGGCTGGACTGCGTGCGGCACGCCGCGAACAGGTCGTCCATGGAAAGGCGGCCGCGCTCCGGGTCGCGCAGCCGGGCCAGGCTGCGCGCGCCCGCCGCCGCGTCGCGGATCTGCCCGCCGCTGAAGCGGAACCGGTTCGCCAGCTCCGCCACGTCCACCCCCGGCGCCGCGCCGTCCCCGTTCAGCTGCGCCGCCCACAGCTTCACCCGGTCCGCGTGGTCCGGCCGCGGCAGCGCCACCCGGTAGAAGGGGACGCCCGCCAGGTCGTCCGCCGGGTCCCACCCCTCCTCGCCCGCCAGGAACACCACCCCGCCCTCGCGCGCCTCGCGCAGCACGGCTTCGCGCGCAGCGCGGTGCTCGTCCGCCAGCAGCGCGTCGAAGCCGTCCCAGCACAGCGCCGCCCCGCGCAGCAGAGCTTCCCGCGCCGCCGCGCCCGCCAGGTCGTCGAACGCCGCCGCGTCCAGCCCCGCCATGCGCGCCGCGTCCACGGTCACCAGCCCCAGGCCCGCTTCCGCGCACACCGCCTCCGCCACCGAGCGCTTTCCCACCCCGTACGGCCCCTGCAGGTAGAACACCGCATCGTTTCCGCCGCGGGCGAGGGCGCGCAATCGCTCGCGCAGTGCGTCCGGGAGCAGCAGGCCGTCCAGGCGCGCGCGCGGCTCCACGGCGCGCGCGTACGTCGCCAGGCGCGGGTCCGGCTCGTCCCATCCCAGCAGGAAGCCCACCACCCGGTCCTCGGGCTTCAGGTAGCGGCTGAGCAGCGGCGGGTCGCGGTGGGCCGGGTCCTCCGTCAGGCGAAGCAGGCGGTGGCGCAGCAGGGGGGCCGAGGGGGCCAGGCGGGCGCGGGCGCGCAGGCGGTCCTCCCACGCCGGGGCCAGCAGCCCCAGCGCCAGGTCCACGGTGGGGCGCCTGCGGGTGACGTCGTCCTGCAGGTAGGCGAAGACGCGCTCGTACTTGAGGTCCAGCTCCGGGGCCAGCGCCACCAGCAGGATCCCCAGGTCCAGCTCCGTGAGCCCGGCGCGCGCGCGGAGCCTCGCCAGCCGCGAAGCGCCGTCCGCTCCGGGCACGGCGGGCGGGCTCCCCGCGGCGAAGACCGGCGGCGCCCCCGGCTCGCGGGCGGCGAGCTCCCCCGCCTGCGGGTGCGACACGTACAGGCCGCGGTACGGGTCGGCGGCGTGCTCCGGGCCGTGCGCGGCCTGCATGGCGGCGACGGCGCTCCCCAGCAGGCCGTCCAGCCAGCCGAGGGCGCGCAGCAGCTCCGGGGTTTCCGCTTCCGTCACGGTCGTTTCGCGGTGGTCGGTTCGGGAGGAGGAACGGACGGGACGGCGGATTCGGGCGTGCCCCCGGCTGCGCCGGGGTCGGGCTTCGGCTCCGTAAGCCCGCAAACAACGCGGGCTAACGGAGTCGAGCCCCCGCAAACAGCCGCGGGGTCTCGCCCCTTCGGGCCGAAATCCCTCACGCAGCTCCCCCGTTCCCCCGCGCGGCTTCGCCGCGGTCGACCCGCAAGCTAGCGGCGGGCGGGGGGGGCGGGCATCGGGAATTTTACCCATATCGGCGCGGCGGCCGCGGTAGAGGCCGGGCACCACGGGTAGAGGCGGGGCTCTACCCGGTGGAGGCGGGACTCCAACAATTGTTTCCCTCCACGCGCTGAAAAACCTCGCAAGATCATCACCCGTAGTCACTTAGTCCGTATTGGCGACCCGGGCACGGGGTCTGCTTTTCAAACACCCGTTCACCCGCCGGACCTTCCCGCTGCCCTCGCCCCAGATCATGCACTTCAGGTCCTACGACCGGGAAGACGCCCTGCAGTCCGGACTCGCCGCGGTCACCCTGCGCGCCGCGTTCGACCGCGCGTTCCGCTCCGCGCTCCTGGACGACCCTCGCCGGGCCGTCCGCGAGGCGCTCGGGATCGAGCTCCCGCCCACGCTGCGCCTGCGCTTCGTCGAGAAGCCCGGCGACGTCGACCTCCTCGTGGTCCTCCCCGACGTGGTGGGGGACGAGCCGCTTTCCGCGGCGGAGCTGGAGCGGACCGCCGGCGGGCGCGTCCTCCACGAGCTCCCGGAGCCGCACGGCCGCCTCGCCCCGGCGGCCACCTGACCCGCCCCCCTCACCCGCGAGCGAGCCCCACCATGCCCCAGCCCACCCCCATCCCGGCACCCGCCGCCCGGCGCGCGATCCTCGCGCTCGGGCTGCTCGCCGCCGCCTCCGCGGCGCACGGCCAGGAGCCGAGCCCGGCCCGGCTCACGCTGGACGAGGTCGTGCGCACCACCCTCGCGTCCAGCGCCGGGGTGCGCGCGGCCGAGGCGGGGGTCCGCAGGCAGGAAGGGATGGTTCGCCAGGCGCAGGGCGCCTTCGACCCCCGGCTGGAAACCTCTCTGTCCGCGCAGCGCGTGGAGGACCCCACGGCCGCCGCCGCCGCGGACGCGGGCGTGGCCACCAGCCGGGGAATGGAGTACGGCGTGGGCATCGACCGGCGGCTCCGCTCCGGGATCGTCGTGTCCCCGCAGCTTTCCGTGTCCCGCGCCGAGACCCCCGGCTCCGACGTCCTCCCGCGCAGCCTCGCCACCGCCAGCCTGGACGTGCTCCTCCCCCTGGGGCGCGGCCGCGGGGGCGGCCTGCCGGCCGCCCGGGAGCGCGCCGCGCACGGCGCCCACCAGGCGAGCGCCGCCGACCTCCGGCAGCAGAGGTCGGCGAGCGTGCTCCGCTCGGTGGAAGCGTACTGGGGCTACCTCGCGGCCGTGAAGCGGCTGGAAGTGCAGCGGGAAGCCGAGAATCGCGCCGCGCGGCTGGTGGAGGAGACCCGCAGGCTGGTCGCCGCCGACCAGCGCCCCGCCGCCGACCTGGTGCGGGTGGAGGCCAGCCTCGCCTCGCGCCGCGCCGCGCGGCTCGCCGAGGAGCAGGGGCTGACCGCCGCCCGGCGGGATCTCGGCCTGGCCATGGGCATCCCGGCGGCGTCGCTGGCCGCGCTCCCCGCGCCCGCCACCCCCTTCCCCGTGCCCGGGAGCGGCGCGGCGGGCGCGATCCCCACCCCCGCGGCGGTGGCGGCGGAAGCGCTCCGCACGCGCCCCGACCTGGCCGCGCTGCGCGCCCGGCGCCAGGCCGCGCATACGCTGCTGCGCGGCGCCCGCGGCGAGATGCGTCCCCGGCTGGACCTGGGCGTGCGCGTGGGCTACACCGGGGTGGAGGACGGCGCGGCGCTGCACGGCATGCTCCCGCCGCTCTCCGGGCGCAGCGGCGTGCACGCCGAGGTCAGGATCTCGTCCGGACTCGCCCTGGGGAACCGCGAGGCCGAGGGCCTCGCGCTGCAGAGCGCCGCCGACGAGCAGGACGCCGCGGACGCCGAGCGGGAGCTAGCCCGCACCATCGCCCTGCAGGCCGAAGCGGCCGTGGAAACGCTCCGGCGCTCCGCGGCGGAGCTGGACCAGGCCGCGGAAGCCGCCCGGCTGAACTCGCTCGCGGTGGAAAACGAGCGGCGCAGGTTCCAGCTCGGCGGGGCCACCCTGTTCGACGTGCTGTACGCCGAGGACGGCCTGACCTCGGCCACCCTCGCCCGCATCGAGGGCGAGCTCCGCCACGCGGTCGCGCTCGCGCGGCTGCGCGCCGCCGCCGGGTCACTCGCCGCGGATCCATCCTCCCCCACGTCCCCCTCGCCGGAGGCCGGAGATGCCTGAGAAACGGAACATCTTCCGCGAGGTGGCGCTGGAGCGCCTCGCCTCGCCCGAGCAGCTCGACCAGATGATGCAGGTCACCACCCGGCGGGGGTGGATCGGGCTCGCGTCGCTGGGGTGCGTCATCGCCGCGGCGCTGGCCTGGAGCGTGTTCGGCAGCGTCCCCGAGCGCGTGGCCGGGCCCGGCATCCTGGTGCGCAGCGGGGGCGTGTACGAGGTGGCCTCCGAGAACGACGGGCGCGTCGCCGACTTCGCCGTGCGGGTGGGCGACACCATCCGCGAAGGCCAGGTCGTCGCGCGGCTCGCCCGCCCCGACCTGGCCGAGCGGATCCGGCAGGCCGCGTCGCGCGTCGCCGAGCTGGACGCGCGGCGGCGGCAGCTGTCCGTGTTCGGCGTGCGCGACGCGCAGCTGCAGGGGGCGCTGGTGGCGCAGTCCCGCTCCAGCCTGGAGCAGTCCGTCGCCGCCTCCGAGACGGCGCTGCGGGCGCTGCGCGCCCGGGTCGCCAGCGAGGAGCAGCTCGCCGCCCAGGGGCTGGTCACCCGCCAGACCCTCCTCGCCACCACGCAGGAGTACGAGCGGCTCCGGGAAAAGGTGCGGACCGACCGCGCGGAGATGTCCCAGCTGGAGGTGCGCCGCCTGCAGGCCGAGAACACCAACCGCGAAGCGCTCCAGGAGGCCGGCTTCCGGCTGGACGAGGCGCGGCGCGAGCTGGCGCAGCTGGAAAGCGAGCGGCGCCTGACCTCCGAGGTGGTCAGCCCGTACACCGGGCGCGTGCTGGAGATCATGGCCGAGCGCGGGAGCTTCGTGGGACGCGGGCAGACGGTGCTCAGCGTGGACCTGGAGCGCGGCGGCGGGGGCGAGCTGGAAGCCGTGGTCTACGTCCCCCCCGCACACGGCAAGAAGGTGAAGCCGGGGATGGAGATCCACATCGTCCCCTCGACGGTGCAGCGGGAGGAGTTCGGCCACCTCCTGGGGCGGGTCACCTACGTTTCCGCCTATCCCGCCACGCACCGGGGGATGCAGCGCGTCCTCAAGAACGAGCAGCTGGTGGACGCCCTTTCCGGCCCCGGCGCCCCCTACGAGGTGCACGCCTCGCTCCTCCCCGACCCCCGGAGCGTGTCGCGCTACCGCTGGTCGTCGGCGGGGGGCCCGCCGGTGGAGCTGCAGACCGGCACCCTGGCGGACGGCCGGATCGTGGTACAGCGGCGCCGCCCCATCACCATGCTGATCCCCCAGCTCCGCAAGCAGGTCGCGCCGGAGCCGGCGAGGGCCGCCGCGGTCCGCGGCGCCGCCGTCCGGGATCCCTCCTGAGCCGCGGAGGCGCGCACCCATGACCACCATCAGGGAACGCCTCGGGACGGGGCTCCGCCGCCTGCTCCCCGGCCGGCGTGGAGCGCCCCGCCGGGTCCGCGTCCCCACCGTGCTCCAGATGGAGGCGGTGGAGTGCGGGGCCGCCGCGCTCGCCATGGTCCTCGCCCACCACGGGCGCACCGTCCCGCTGGAAGAGCTGCGCATGGCCTGCGGCGTGTCCCGCGACGGGAGCAAGGCCAGCAACATGGTCCGCGCGGCCAGGTCGTACGGCATGGAGGCCCGCGGGTTCAAGCGCGAGCCGCAGGCGCTGCGCGGCATGCCCCTGCCCATGATCGTCCACTGGAACTTCAACCACTTCTTGGTGCTGGAGGGGTTCGACCGCAGGGGACGCGCCCACCTCAACGACCCGGCCCACGGCGCCCGCGTCGTTTCCGCCGAGGAGCTGGACCAGTCCTTCACCGGGGTGGCGCTCACCTTCAGGCCAGAGCCGGGGTTCGTGCGCGGCGGCGAGCGGCGGAGCCTGATGGACGCGCTGCGGAGGCGGCTCGCCGGCTCGCACGCCGCCCTCCTGTACTGCGTCCTCGCCGGGCTGGCGCTGGTGGTTCCCGGGCTCATGGTCCCCACCTTCACGCGCGTGTTCGTGGACGACGTGCTGGTGAAGGGGATGAGCGAGTGGGTCCGCCCCCTCCTCCTGGTGATGGGCGGCACGGTCCTGGTGCTCGGCGCGCTCACCTGGCTGCAGCAGCGCTACCTCCTGCGCCTGGAGACCCGGCTCGCCATGCACACCTCCTCCGGGTTCTTCTGGCACGTCCTGCACCTGCCGGTGAGCTTCTTCACCCAGCGCAACCCGGGGGAGATCGCCTCGCGCGTGGCGATCAACGACCGCGTCGCGCAGCTCCTTTCGGGAGAGCTCGCCACCACGGTGCTGCGCGTCGCCACCATCTCCTTCTACGCCGGGCTGATGGCGTGGTACGACGCCTGGCTCACCGCGATGGTGGTCGCCGTGGCCGCCCTCAACCTGGCCGTCCTCCGCTACGTTTCGCGCAGGCGGACCGACCTGAGCCAGCGGCTCCAGCAGGACCGCGGAAAGGCGCTGGGCACCGCCATGGGCGGGCTCCTGGCCATCGAGACGCTCAAGGCCGGCGGCTCCGAGTCCGACTTCTTTTCCCGCTGGTCCGGGCACTACGCCCGGGTGGTCAACGCGCAGCACCAGCTCGGCCTGCAGACCCAGCTCCTCGCGCTGGCGCCGCCGCTCCTGCTCGCGTCGAGCACCGCGCTCCTGCTGGGGGTGGGCGGAGCCCGCGTGATGGACGGCGAGATGACCATGGGGATGCTGATCGCCTTCCACGCGCTCGCCCTGGCGTTCCTGGGGCCGGTGAACGGCCTGGTCGCGCTGGGGGGGACGATCCAGGAGGTGCGGGGCGACGTCAGCCGCCTGGACGACGTGCTCCGCTGCCCCGCCGAGGCCGCGGCAAATCCCGTCCGCGGGGAGGACGGCGACATCCCCGCGGCGCGCCTGGCCGGGGAGGTGGAGCTGCGCCAGGTCTCCTTCGGCTACAGCCGCCTGGAGCCGGCGCTGATCCAGGACTTCAGCCTCCGGCTGCGGCCTGGGAGCCGGGTGGCGCTGGTGGGCGGGTCGGGGTGCGGCAAGTCCACGCTGGCCCGGCTGGTCGCCGGCCTGTACGAGCCCTGGGCGGGCGAGATCCTTTTCGACGGGGTGCCGCGCTCCGCCATCCCCCGCGACGTCCTCACCCAGAGCGTGGCCGTGGTGGACCAGGAAGTCTTCCTGTTCGAGGGAACCGTCCGCGACAACCTCGCGCTCTGGGACCCCGGCGTCCCCGAGCCGGAGCTGGTGCAGGCCGCCCGCGACGCCTGCATCCACGACGACGTCGGCGCGCGGCCGGGGGGATACTCGGCGCGGGTGGAGGAGGGAGGCCGCAACCTGAGCGGCGGGCAGCGCCAGCGGATGGAGGTGGCGCGCGCCCTGGTCTCCAGCCCCTCGGTGCTGGTGCTGGACGAGGCCACCAGCGCGCTCGACCCCGCCACCGAGCAGCGGATCGACGACAACCTCCGCCGCCGCGGCTGCACCTGCCTGATCGTCGCGCACCGCCTGAGCACCATCCGCGACTGCGACGAGATCATCGTGCTGGACGGCGGACGGATCGTGCAGCGCGGCACGCACGACGAGCTCAAGGACGTCCCCGGCCCCTACGCCGACCTCATCGACGCCGAGTAGCCCCCCTTTCCGCAGGATCCGCATGATCGCGCGCAGCCACACGGAGATCTTCCTCGTCCGGGACGCGGTCCGGGAGTCCGGCGCCGACCGGCCGCTCCTCCTGGAGCCGGGCCGGGTCTGGCTCGTCGTCGCGGGCCGGATGGACGTGTTCGCCACCCGCGTGCTCCACGGCGAGCCGGCCGGCGCGCGCACGCACCTGTTCCGGGTGGAGTGCGGCGCCCCCCTGCTGGGGGTGGGCGCGGACCCGGACACGGGGACGTCGCTCCTCGCCGTGGGGGCGCCGGGGACCCGCATCGCCGAGCTCCCGCTGGAGCGGCTCCGCGCCCTCGCCGGAACCCCGGGGAAGCACGCCGCCGTGGCCGGCCTGCTGCACGCGTGGATCGAGCGATTGTACGAGGGCGTGGCGGGCGCGCTTCCGCGCGGGGAGGTGCGGGACGTGGCAACCGGCGAGGAGGTGGACGCCGGCGCGGGCGCCTTCGTGCGCTCCACGGCGCACGTGGCCTGGGTGGAGCAGCTCGGCGGCTCGGCCCGCCTGCTGGGAAGGCCCGCGGGGGAGATCGCCGCCGGCGCGATGCTCCCCGTCTCCGACCGGGCGTGGCTCCAGGGCGGCGCGAGCTGCACCCTGCGCCTGATCCCCACCGAGTACCTCCTGGCGGGCGAGGTGGACGGCGGCCACGAGCGGGTCTGGAGCGGCCTGGAGCAGCTGCACGGCATCGTCCTGGCGATGGTGGCCGAGCGGGTGCGCGACGCCGACATGGCCCGCGCGGAGCGCCTCCGCCAGCGCGCGGCGGGGAGCCGGGCCGCCATGGCGGCGGCGCTCGGCAGCCTCGCGGGCACCCTGCCGGACGGGGCGGCACCGGGGCCAGGGCCCCGGGCGGCGGGGCTGCCGGGCCTGGAGGACCCGCTGGTGACGGCCTTCCGCCTGGTGGCCGGCGCCGCCGGGATCGACGCGGAGCCTCCCTCCCGGTGGCAGGCGCTGCGCTGCCGGGACCCGCTGGACTCGCTCGCCCGCGCCTGCCGCGTGCGCGTGCGCCGGGTCGCCCTGCGCGGCGAGTGGTGGCGCGGCGACGCCGGGCCCATGCTGGGCCGGGTGGAGGAGGACGGACGTCCCGTGGCGCTGCTCCCCTCGCCCCGCGGCGGGTACGAGCTCCACGACCCGCGGGAGCCCCGCCCCTCCCGCGTCACCGCGGAGGCCGCCGCCGGGCTCGCGCCCTTCGCCGCGGTCGTGTACCGCTCCTTCCCCGCCGAGCCGGTGGGGCTCTGGCAGGTGCTCCGCTTCGGGCTGCACGGCTGCCGGCGCGACCTGCTCGCGGTGCTCGGCGCCTCCCTCGCCTCCGCGGCGCTGGGGCTGGTCCCCGCGCTCGCCATCGGCGTGCTGTTCAGCGGCGTGATCCCCGGCGCCGAGCGCGGGCAGCTGCTCCAGCTCACCCTGGTGCTCCTGGTGTCGGCCGTGTCCACCGCGGGGTTCGCCGCCGTGCGGGGGACGGCGCTCCTGCGCATCGAGGCGCGGGTGGGCTCCACCCTGCAGGCCGCGGTGTGGGACCGGCTCCTCGCCCTCCCCCTCCCCTTCTTCCGCGGGTACTCCGCCGGCGACCTGGCGGTGCGCGCCATGGGCATCGAGGAGATCCGGCGGGCGCTCTCCGGCGCGGTGGTCACGGCGCTGCTGGGCGGCGTCTTTTCGCTGGCGAACCTGGCCCTGCTCTTCCACTACGACGCGCCGCTGGCGGTGCTCGCCGCGGCCATGGTGGCGGCGGCGCTGGCCGCGTACGCGGGGGTGGGATGGCTGCAGCTCCGCCACCAGCGCGCCGTGCTGCGGCTGCACGGCCGGACCTCGGGGACGGTGCTGCAGCTCCTGGGCGGGATCGCGAAGCTGCGGATGGCGGGAGCGGAAGTGCACGCCTTCGGGCTGTGGGCCCGGCTGTTCAGCGAGCAACGGCGCGAGCAGCTCCGCGCCCGTGGGCTGGGCAACTGGCTCGGCCTCTTCAACGCCGTCTGCCCGGTGGTCTGCACCCTCGTCCTGTTCGCCGCGGGCACCCGGGGCGCCGCGGGCGAGCCGCTCGGGACGGGGGCGTTCCTGGGGTTCATGGCGGCATTCAACGTCTGCCTGGCGGGCGCGCTCGCCAGCGGCACGGCGCTGATCGGCGCGCTGGCCGCCATCCCGCTCTACGAGCACGCCCGGCCCATCCTGGACGCATCCCCGGAGGTCCACGCCGGCAAGCACGATCCGGGCGAGCTGTCCGGCGCGGTGGAGCTGCAGCACGTCACCTTCAGCTACGCGGCGGACGGCCCGGCGGTGCTGCACGACGTGTCGCTCCGCGTCCGGCCGGGGGAGTTCGTGGCCTTCGTGGGTCCCTCCGGCTCGGGAAAGTCGACCCTGCTCCGCCTCCTCCTGGGCTTCGAGACGCCGGAGGCGGGGTCCGTGTCGTACGACGAGCACGACCTGGAGGGGCTGGACGCGCAGGCGGTCCGCCGCCAGGTGGGGACCGTGCTGCAGGACGGGGTCCTGCTTTCCGGGAGCATTTTCGACAACATCGCCGGCGCCTCCGCGGCCTCGCACGACGACGCCATGGAGGCCGCGCGGCTGGCCGGGCTGGACGCGGACGTGCGGCAGATGCCCATGGGGCTGCACACCTTCGTGGGCGACGGCGGCAAGACCCTTTCCGGCGGCCAGCGGCAGCGCCTGATGATCGCCCGCGCGCTCCTCAACCGCCCGCGCATCCTCCTGCTGGACGAAGCCACCAGCGCGCTGGACAACCGCACCCAGGCCGTGGTCGCGGAAAGCCTGGCGCGCCTCAAGGCCACCCGCATCGTCGTCGCGCACAGGCTGAGCACGGTCATGGGAGCCGACCGCGTCTACGTCGTCGACGGGGGCCGCATCGTGGAGACCGGCACGCCCCGGGAGCTGCTGGACCGGCGCGGCCTCTTCCACGAGCTGGCCCGGCGGCAGCTCGCCTGAGCGGAGAAATCGTCATGCGGGGGGAGACGGGCGTCCGCGAGCAGGTGCTGCGCGGCCTCGGCGCGGACGACGCCGCGGTCGCGGAGCTGCTCGCGTACAACGACAACGCCTTCCGCCTGGAGGGTGCGCCCGCCCCCGACTCCTTTCCCCTCCCCGACGAGCCGTTCGTGGCGGCCTGGGCCGGCTACGCCGCCGACGCGGAGCGGCGGGGGGTGCTCCCCGTGCTGCGGGAGCACCTGGTGCAGCTGCGCTTCCCCGTCCGCGCGGGGATCTCCGCGACCGACGCGTACGCGGCGGCGACCCGCCGCGGCGTCCTCCCCGACTCGGACACGGACCCCGGGCTCGCGCTGGAAGCGCCGGACGCCCTGCGGCTCTTCCTGCACCCCACCGCCGCCGGGCGCGTCCCGGTGCTCGTAGCCGGCAGCCGGGGCGACTTCGTCGCCCTGCTGCGGGCGCTGGCCCGGCGCAACGAGCCGGACCCGGTACCGCCGTCCATGGGAGCGACGGCCGTGGGGGGATACGTCAACTGGGGACGCGTGGCGGAGCTGCGGCGGCGGTTCCAGGCGGGGGAGCTGGACGCCGGGGGCGCCGCGGACTGGAGCGCCGCCTTCGCGTGGATCCGCGAGCGCAGGGAGCTGTACCAGGACCGCTTCGTCCTCCTGGCGCCGGGCGGGTACAGCGGCGTCGCGGCGGCGGAGCTGGGCATGGGCGAGGAGGAGTGGCTGCGGAGCTCGATGGCGATCCGCCTGGAGCACGAGTGCGCCCACTACTTCACGCGCCGGGTGCTGGGGTCCATGCGTGGCGCCCTGCACGACGAGCTGATCGCCGACTACGCCGGCGTCGTGGGTGCGGCCGGCCGCTTCCGCGCCGACTGGTTCCTCCGCTTCATGGGGCTGGAGGAGCCAGCCGCGTACCGTCCGGGAGGCCGCCTGGAAAACTACCGCGGCAAGCCGGCGCTCTCGGACGGCGCCTTCGCCGTGCTCCAGGCGCTGGTGCGGAGCGCCGCCCGCAACCTGGAGCGGGCCGATCGGCACCTTCGAGCTGAATTCGCGAGTGGGCCCTCCGTCCCGGCGATGATTCTCGCGCTGGCCGCGACCACCCTGGAAGAGCTGGCCGCTCCGTCAACCGACCGCCACCTCGCCACGCGCCTGCGGGCCTGCCCTCCCTGACACTCCGCACTCCCGGACGAGCTCCGGATCCGTCACGCCCCCCCTTCCTACTCCCCCGTCGACATCCCTCTGCCGGATCTTCCGCACGCGCTTCCCACCGGCCCTTCCTCGGCGAGACCGGCACGCGAAATGCGGCTGTTTTTAGTCCCGGAAGGAACGCTTGTATTTTCATCAATTTACCATAAACGGCACGTGAGTTGCGGCAGCGGTTACCCCCCCGGCCCGGGGCGCCCGAGGTAAATCAAAAAGCAGATCCCGACGTCGCGCTCCCCCTTTTCGGGAACGCGCAGGAGAAGTCTCCGCAGAGCGCAGGTCGGTAATCGATTCCGGGAGATGCCGTACGCGACGTACGGCGGGGAGCGAGAGGAAGGACCTGCTCGCTCGGCGGCCACATGCTTCAAAGGAGCGGACCATGGCTGAGGACAACACCCTCCAGAACCAGCAGGACGAGGAGATCTCGGTCGAGGAGCTGGACGAGGTCTCGGGCGGGGCCGTGAACAACGGCTGCAACTTCGTAGCCGGCTGCGGCGCTTCTCTGCCTGATGCGGACAGCGGCGGTGGCGTGATGTGAGAAGCGGACCGACCCGGCTGCCCCGTGGAGGTGGGCAGCCGGGCCGGTGTTGCAGCACTGCCGGGCTCGCCGGACATCGAGCAGGCGCGGCCTGCTCTTCGGGGAGGACATCGCCGGGAAACGCCCGTGCTACAGGCACGGTGGAGGAGCGAGAGGCAAGAACCTGCTCGCTCGACGGTCACACGCTTCAAAGGAGCGGACCATGGCTGAGGACAATGCCTTCCAGAACCAGCAGGACGAGGAGCTCTCGGTCGAGGAGCTGGACGAGGTTGCGGGCGGGATGGGAGACACCAACAACGGCTGCAACTTCGTAGCCGGCTGTGGCGCTTCTCTGCCTGCCGACGGCGGCGGCGGGGTGGTCTGAAGAAGCAACCCGACCCGGCTGCCCATGTCGGTGGGGGCAGCCGGGTCGGTTCGGTCGCACTGCCAGCAATGCCACCCCGGCGAAAAAAGGAGTATGGAGATGAAGCCGACCCAGGACATGGTGGTGTCACCACACGACCGCAGCCCCTCGCCGGTTGGTGCGCTACAGCTGGTACAGCTGCACATTCAGCCGAAGCAGCGATGGGTTCCGTCGCGCTTCAACGCACGGACCCTGGGAGACGACGGCCGCCTGATCCTGTGGAACACCCTTTCCGGAGCGATGAGCGTCTTCGCCCCGGAGCACTCGGAGGCCGTCGTTGCCCACCTGTCGAGGAAGAAGGGAGTAACCGCCCCCCTGGACAAGGTCGCCGCCTATCTGAGCAGGCGCGGCTTCCTCGTCGCGGAGGACGTCAATGAAATGAACGTGTTTCGCATCAGGTACGGACAGCAGCAGTGGCGAAGCGACATCTGCGAGCTGATCATCCTGTCGTCCGAGGATTGCAACTTCCGTTGTGTGTATTGCTACGAGAAGTTCGAGCGTGGCACGATGACCCCGGAGGTGCGCCAGGGAGTCCGCGCCCTGGTGATGAAGAGAGCCCCGTACCTGAGGGAGCTCGGAATCTCCTGGTTCGGCGGGGAGCCGCTGTACGGGTGGGAAGCAGTCGAGGAGCTGTCGCCGTTCTTCAAGGACGTGGCCGAGCGTCACGGCATCGCACACCACCAGGACATGACCACCAACGGTTATCTCCTCACGGAAGAGCGTGCGACGAAGCTGCTGGACTGGGGATGCCGCACGTACCAGATCACGATCGACGGCTTGCCGGAGGAGCACAACTGCAAGCGCGTGGGACGCGACGGAAGCCCCACGTACGACACCATTCTGGACAACCTCAGGTCGCTGAAGAGCCGGAAGACCAGCTTCGGGGTGATCGTCCGGGTCAACTTCGATCGTGACAACTTCCCCCGGCTCGGACACTTCCTCGAGGTACTCAGCGAAGACTTCGGCGGGGACCCGCGCTTCAGGATGCGGTTCCGGGGGGTCGGGAAGTGGGGAGGGCCCAACGACGACCAGCTGTCGACGTGCGGGGTCGGCGAGCACAGGGAGGCAGTTCGCTCCCTGCGGGAGAAAGCCGCGGAGGTGAACCTCTCGCAGGAGGGAGGGATCAAGAACAGCGCGAAGCTGGGAAGCCAGGTCTGCTACGCCGCGAGACCCTACAACTTCATCGTCGGCGCGACCGGCAAGCTCATGAAGTGCACCGTGGTGCTGGACACGCTGGCCGAGAACGTCGTGGGGCAGCTGCACCCGGACGGGACGACGCAGCTGAACGAAGAATACATGAGCAAATGGGTAACTCCCTACTTCGAGACCGACAAGATGTGCCAGACGTGCTACATGCTCCCGGGGTGCCAGGGCGGAACGTGCCCCCTGACGCGGATCAGGTACGATGAGCGTGAGTGCTCCGGCATCAAGAAAGTTCTCAAGCAGGAGATGCGCTTCACCCTTGCCCAGACGGCCAGACCGCAATTTGCCGCGGTAGCCGTTCCCTGACGACCCGGAGGCCCGGGCCGCGCTGCGGATCCGGAGCGAGAGCTGCATCGCGGGGGCCAGGCAGGGCTTCCCGGCCGGAGCCGGGAAGCCCCGGATGCCGCACGAGTTCCCTACCCTTACGCTCGCTCGGGCTTGAGGCGGTGGTTCCGCAGGAAGTCCATGAACTTGAGGTAGTCGTCCGGCTCCACCCCGAAGACGCGGAGCGCGCGCTTGTAGCTCCAGTCGCTGCGGCGCAGCCCCTCCTCGACCACCGCCCGCACCTGGCTCCGGCTCAGCTCCCGGTCCATGAACGGCTCGTACACGCGCGTCCAGAAGTTTCCTTCCCCCTCCAGGACACCCGTGGTCCCACGGGGCACTGCGGCGGCGGCCGACGGCACCGGACCCGGCGTGCCGTCCGGCTCCAGGTGCTGCTCGAAGAGGACCGGCTCGATGTAGCGGTCGCGCAGGGCGAGGCAGTGGCACATCTCCATGAGCCCCCGCAGCTCGCGGACGTTCCCCGGCCAGTGGTAGGCGTCCAGGCGCGCCACCGACGCCGGCGAGAGCCGCTTCTCCACTCCCGAGCGCGCCTCCAGCCGCCGCAGCCAGAAGTCCGCCAGCAGCCGCCAGTCGTCCCCACGCTCCCGCAGCGGGGGAACGTGCAGGTGAAGGAAGCGGAGACGGTAGAACAGGTCCTCGCGGAAGCGGCCGGCGGCCACCATCCCGCGGAGGTCGCGGTTGGTGGCGGCCACCACCCGCACGTCCACCCGCCGGGCGCGCGACTCGCCCACCCGCACCACCTCGCCCTCGCCCAGCACGCGCAGGAGCATGGCCTGCGCCGCCTGCGACAGCTCGCCCACCTCGTCCAGGAACACCACCCCGCCGTCCGCTTCCTCGAACACGCCCTTGTGGTCTCCCACGGCGCCCGTGAAGCTGCCGCGCCGGTGGCCGAACAGCTCGCTGGAGATCAGCTGGTTGTCGTGGAACTGGGCGCAGTTGACGCTCACGAACGGCCTTCCGCGGCGCGAACTGCACAGGTAGACGGCGCGCGCGAAGATCTCCTTGCCGCTCCCCGTCTCGCCGGTGACGAGCACGGGGGCGTCCGCCTGCGCGAAGAACAGCGCCTTTTCCTGCGCCTCCAGCAGGCTCGCGTGCCGGCCGACCAGCGCGACTGCGCTGCGCTCTCCCCACTGCTCGGTGGAAAGCACGCGGACGTGCCGGGCGAACTCGCTCTCTTCCTGGAACATCGGGACCTGGTGCCGCTGGGGTCCGGGGAGCCACGCGCGGCGTCCGGGAAAGACGGCGCGAGGCGGGAGGGAGGGAGCCGACTGCAGGCCGGGAAAGCCCCGGTCCGGGCAGTGACCGAAAACAAGCGGACTAACAATAGCCCTTATCACACAGCACGTCAACCACTTACAACAAATCTCCCAGGACGGGCGGGACGGGCCGCCTCCCGGTCCGGGCTCAGGCGCCTCCCTCGCCGGCGCGCTGGCGCCGGTAGTGGCGCCGCACCTTGGCGCGGTTGCCGCAGTCGCGCATGTCGCACCAGCGGCGGCTGTGGTTCTTGCTCGTGTCCAGGTACAGCCAGCCGCAGCTCTCCGCCGCGCAGCGCCCCACCCGCCCCAGCTCCGGCGAGGCCAGCAATTCCGCCGTGGAGCGCGCCACCGGCCACAGGACGCGGTCCGCCTCCGGGGCGTCGTCCCACCCCCACGCGAAGCCCTCCGCGGTCCGCTCCAGCCGCGCGTGCCCCATGGCGCGCGCCACCTCGCGGTTCACCGCCGCCAGGTCCGCGGCGGCGGGGTCCGCGCCGTCCTCCAGCGCGCGGAACAGGCGCCAGACCGCCTCGCGGAGCTCGATCGCGCGGCGAAAGACCTCCTCCGCCTCGTCCGGGTGCTCCGCGGCGCGCGCCATGAGCGCGCGTCGCTCCTCCTCCGTCAGCACCTCCGCTCGCACGCCCCACCAGAGCAGCTCCGGGTAGCCCTTGAGGCGGTCGCGCTCGATGGCCTCGCCGCGGGAGCCCACCGTGTTGGTGAAGTCCAGGCAGAGCCGCCCTCCCACCAGGGACAGCTCGTCCAGCGGGTTGCTCTCATCATTCATGGGGGTACCTCCAGGGTGCGTTTCACACCATCAATATAACTCTTGACAGGTTAGACGACCAGCATTAGCATGCAACTAACCATCAAAATGCATTTTGATGGGAGAAGTGGCGACATCCCGCACGCTCCCGAGACCCTGACCCTTCACCGGAGAATCGCCGCATGACCGAGATCCAACGCATCGTCGACCAGATGCGCCGCGCCTACGAGGGCGAGGCGTGGCACGGCCCCTCCCTGCGCGAAGCGCTGGACGGCGTCACCGCCGCCGAGGCCGCCGCGCGCCCCGTCCCCGGAGCGCACAGCATCCGCGAGATCGTGCAGCACCTGGCCGCCTGGGAGGACACGCTGCTCCGCCGCCTGGCCGGCGAGCCCCTGCGCGAGCCCGCCGAGGGCGACTGGCCGCGCGGCGCCGCCGCGAGCGAGGACGAGTGGCAGGCGCTCCTCCACCGCCTGGACGAGCGCGCCCGCCGCCTGCGCGACGCCGTGGCCGCGCTGGACGACGCGGGGCTCGACGAGGCGCCCTATCCCGGCACCGCGACGCGCTACGCCACCCTGCACGGCGCCGTCCAGCACGCCGCCTACCACGCCGGGCAGATCGCGCTGCTGCGCAGGGCCGCGCGCGCCGGGAGCGCCGGGTGATCGCGCGCCTGTGGCACGGCGCCGTCCCCGCGGACCGGGCCGACGCGTACCTGGAGTACCTGAACCGCACGGGGGTGCCCGACTACCGGGCGACGGGGGGGAACCGCGGGGTGCAGGTGCTGCGCCGCGAAGAAGATGGGCGGACGCACTTCCTGCTGGTGAGCCTGTGGGCGTCGTGGGACGCCGTCCGCGCCTTCGCCGGCGACGACCCGGAACGGGCGCGCTACTACCCGGAGGACGATGAATTCCTGCTGGAGCTGGAGCCCCGCGTCACGCACTACGAGGTGGCGGGGTAGGACGGCGGCGCGGAGTACGGAAGTACGAAACGGCGCCCTGCCCGGCAAGTCCGGCCAGGGCGCCGCTTACGTGCGGGCTCCATCGGGCCGCCGGGGATTGGTGAAAACATACCATGCGACGAGCCGGCCGGGGCGTGCGCTCCCACGGCTCCGGGGCGCGCCTGCCCCACCCGCACCGGTGCTCACCTCCGAAAAACGAGCAGCGATGCGGGGTTCGTCCTCGGCACGGCCCCTGCCTACCCGGACCGCGCCGTCTCTGGTGCTTCGTTCAACCCTTCCTGGAGGCGTCCCATGCAGGCCACCCTGACAACCGCCCCAGCCGTCGCCGAGCCCCGGCGGATCACCTGGGCGTTCGAGTTCGAGCACGACCTGGAGATCTTCGCCTCCGACCGCTGCCTCCCCAAGTGTCCGAGCTGCGCCCTCGGCACCTGCGCGCTGGACCATGGCCACGCCGGTACGGCCCACTCCTGCAACTACTGCGGGACGGAGTTCTGACCGGCCGGCCCGCCGCCGAAACAAGCCGGAAAACAGAAGTGCGGGAGCCGCCGTTCGACTCCCGCACTTTCGCACTCCCGCACTCCTCTTTCCTACGTCCTCACCCGCCACAGCAGGAACAGCCCCGCCACCAGAAAGATCCCGTTGGGCACCCACGCCGCCAGCACCGGCTCCACCGCGCCGCTCTCGCCCAGGGCGCGCATGACGCGGAAGAGCAGCAGGTAGACGAGCGTGATGATCAGGCTGATGCCGATGCCGTACGCCGCACCGCCCCGCTGCGAGCTGGTGGAGAGCGGCGCCCCGAAAAGCACGATCACGAACACCGCCAGCGGCAGCGCGATCTTCTGCGCGCGCTCCACCAGCAGCGGGCGCGCGTCGCCGCCCGAGCGCTCGATGGCGCGGATGAACCGCGTCATCTCGCCGTAGCGCATCTCGTCCGGGTCCTTGGGCTCCGCCAGCAGCTCCTCCGGCGTTTCCGAGAGCAGCGGCAGCCCCAGGCTGGTGAAGGAAAAGGTGCGCTCGTCGCCCGCGTGCGTGAGCACGCGCAGGTAGCCGCGCTCCAGCTTCCACCCTTCCTTGGGCGTCCAGCGCGCCGTTTCCGCGAAGCCGTGCACCCCCGGCGACTGCGGCGTCGTCTTGCGCTCCAGCACCACCCCGTGCATCTCCGCCGAGCCCGGGTCCAGCCGCCGCACCGAGAGCACCCCGCTGCGCTCCGTCTGGAAGACGAAGTTGGTGCGCAGCGTGGTCGCGCGGGCGCGGCTCTCCCCCATCAGCTCCGCGCGCTTTCCGTTGGTCACCGGCACCAGCTCGCCCAGCCCCAGCGCCACCCCGCTGAGCAGCGCCGCGATGAAGATGATGGGCGCCAGGAGGCGGTAGAAGGAGACCCCGGCCGCCTTTGCCGCGCCGATCTCCATGTGCCCCGTCATCCCGCCGATGGTGAACACCGTCGCCACCAGCGCCGCGATGGGAAAGGCGTACATGATGAACAGCGGCATCTGGTACACGTACGACAGCGCCACCGTGGGGAGCGACAGCCCCTTGTCCACGTACGTGTCCAGGTTGTCCGTGAGGTCCGTGACCACGAACAGAAGCGGGAGCCCCAGCACCAGCAGCGAAAAGGTGCGCAGGTACTGCAGGCCCACGTAGCGGTCCAGCAGCTTGATCATGCGCCGCCTCCGAACCGGGCGCGCAGCCGCTCCACCCACTCGTCCCACGGGCCGCTGCGCGCCGACGACGTCTCGTTCCCCATCCGCGCCACCCAGAACACCCCCAGCCCCGCCATGATCACGTTGACGATCCACATGGCCCACTCCGGGGTCACGTACCCCTCGTCCGCCAGCGTTTCCCCGCCGATCAGGCCCACGTAGTAGATTGCGAAGATCACCAGGCTGAAGGCGATCACCATCCCCACCCCGCCCCGCGGGAAGCGGATGGCCAGCGGCGCCCCCACCAGCACGAACACCAGCGTCGCCGCGGCGATGGAGTATTTCTTCTGCACCTCCACCCGGTACTCGCGCATCTGGCGCTGCAGCTCGCGCGCGCGCCCCAGCGACGACGCCAGGTTGTCCGCCGTGAAGCGGGCCGCCTGCGCCGCGTCCTGCTTCATCATCCCCGAGGCCAGCGGCGCCTCGCCGGGGTCCGCCCTGCGGCCGTGTCCCAGGGCGAGCGCCAGGTCGTCGCCCGCCGTGCGGTGCGCGTCCGCCTTGACCTGGCGCAGCTGCACCCGGAGCGAGTCCACCCGGGCCTGGAGCATCCCCACCGTCATCTCGCGGTCGCCCCGGTAGGCGCCGGCCGAGCTCCCCACCTGGAGCTGGTTCGCCACCCCCGGGATGCGGCGCATCTGCTGCTTGAAGTTGACGCGCTGGAACCCCGCCGGCTGGTCCATGTCCACCTCGCGCAGGTGGCCGTCGTACAGCGTCAGCAGCAGGTCGGTGCGGGCGGTGTTGAAGGCCATGATCCCCGAGTCCGCGTACACCGTGCGCATGATGCGCGGCTGGCTGACGTCGTAGATCACCACGTCCCACAGCCGGCTGGTGTTGGGATCCGTGCGGGCCGCGCGCAGGAAGAAGGAGCGGCCGTCCGAGGTGGGGATGCGGTTGATGACCTGCGGGCGGAGGATGAAAAGCGGGCTCTTGCGCCCGATGTCCACCATCAGCTGGCTCCAGCGGTGGTTGCTCTCCGGCAGGACCCGGTCGTTGAACCACACCATCCCGCCCGCGATCAGCGCCGCCGCCACGAACAGGGGGAGGAGCAGCCGCTTCAGGTCGATCCCGCTGGCCTTCAGCGCCGTCACCTCGTTGTCCGCGGTGAGGTTGGAGAAGGTGTACAGCACCGACACCAGCACCGCCATGGGAAAGGTCAGCGCCATGGTGGCCGGGAGCGACAGCACGAAGAAGCGGAAAACGACGTCCAGGGGCAGCCCTTTCCCGGCCAGCTCCGCGAGCCGGCGGGCCAGGGTGTTGATGGTGATGACGCCCGTGAGCGCCATGAAGGCAAACAAAAACGGGCCGACGTGAGCCCGCAGGAGGTACCGCGTAAGGATCTTCATCCGCGAATGGCCGATACTTGCTGTGCGGAAAGGGACGCCCTAGTATAGCTCCCTATCCCCGCCCGCGCACCTCCCCCGCTGTCCCGGCACCCCCGAGAAAGAAGCGTCCGTGATACCGTCCTCTCTGGCCGTTCGTTCCCTGCTCCTGCTCGCGCTCGCCCTCGCGCCCGGCTGCGACCGGAGCGGCGCCGCCGGCGAAGCCCCCGGCGCCCCCGCCGCGCCGCGCGTCGACCGCCCCGCCTTCGATTCCGCCCGGGCCTTCGAGCACCTGCGGCGGCAGGTGGCCTTCGGGCCGCGGATCCCGGGAACGCCCGGCCACGCCGCTCAGCTCCGGTGGATGAAGGAGTACCTCGCCGCCCGCGCGGACACGGTGGTGGAGCAGCCGTTCACGCACGTCACCAGGGGCGGGCAGACGCTGCGGATGACCAACCTGTTCGCGCGCTTCCGGCCGGACGCGCAGGACCGCGTGCTGCTGGTGGCGCACTGGGACACCCGCCCCACCTCCGACCAGGCGGCCGGCGTGGACCGCGGCAAACCCGTCCCCGGCGCCAACGACGGGGCCTCGGGGGTCGCGGTTCTGCTGGAGCTGGCGGACATGCTGAAGCGCAAGCCGGCCGGCATCGGCGTGGACCTGCTGCTGGTGGACGGCGAGGACTACGGCCCCACCGGCGAGGACATGTACCTGGGGGCCAAGCACTTCGCCGCCAGCCTCCCCGCCGGCTACCGCCCCTTCTACGGCGTCCTGCTGGACATGGTGGGCGACCGGACCCCCCGCTTCCCCGTGGAAGCGAACTCGCAGCGCTTCGCCCCCGAGGTGGTGCAGCGCGTGTGGAGCCTGGCGCAGGAGATGGGCTACGGCGACGTGTTCCCCCTGACCGACGGCGGGCAGATCGAGGACGACCACGTCCCGCTGAACCAGGCGGGGATCCGCACCATCGACATCATCGACTTCGAGTACGGCCCGGGGAACCGCTACTGGCACACCCCTCAGGACGTGCCGGAAAACACCAGCGCCGAGAGCCTCCGCATCGTCGGGGAGGTGATCGCCGAGCTGGTTTACCGGGGAGGGTGAGCCCATGACCACGCAGGAGCGTACCGGGCTGGGGGTGGTCGCCCTCCTCCTCGCCTTCGGGGTGGGCGCCAAGACGCTGCGCCACGAGCCGCCCCCGGCCGAGTGGAGCGCCGCGGAGGCGGCGGGGACCACAGGCACCCTCCTCGCCCGCTCCGGCGAGGCCGCCGAGCGCGCGGAGCGGGCCTCGCGCCCGCTGGGCGAGGCCGAGCGCATCGACCCCAACACCGCCACCGCCACGGAGCTGGAGCGGCTCCCCCGGGTGGGGCCGGGGCTCGCGGCGAAGATCGTGGCGCGGCGGCAGTCCGCCGGCCCCTTCCGCACCCTCGCCGACCTGGACTCCGTCCCGGGCGTGGGGCCGGCGCTGCTGGCGGAGGTGGCCCCGCACCTGGCGCTCGCCCCCGCCCCGCCGTCGTCCCGCGCTCCGGCCGGCGCACGCCGGGCGGCCGCGATCCCCGCCGCGCCGTCGGGCGCGGCTTCCGGCACGCTGGACCTCAACACCGCCACGGCGGCGCAGCTGGAGGCGCTGCCGGGGATCGGGCCGGCGCTGGCGCAGCGGATCGTGGCCTGGCGGGCCGAGCACGGGCGCTTCCGGGCGGCCCGGGAGCTGGACGGGGTGCCGGGAATCGGCGAAAAGTCGCTGCAGCGCATCCTCCCGCTGGTGCACGCTTCCCCTTGACAGCGCATACGCTTGCGGTGAACGTTCTCTCCCCCCTCCGCAAGCTCACCAGGCAATCCTATGGCAGTCATCGCCCCGGCTGACCGCATCGGCGACCAGCTCGTCCACGACGGTCTCGTCACCCGCGAGCAGCTCACCAAGGCCCTGGAGGACGCGCGCCAGAACGGCAACCGCGTCGGCTTCAGCCTGGTGAAGCTGGGCTTCGTGGGCGAGCAGGACCTGGTCCGCGCGCTCGCCCGCCAGCACCGCGTCCCCGCGGTGGACCTGGAGCGCGTCAAGCTGGACCCCAAGCTCCTCAAGCTGATCCCCGCCGAGATCGCCGCCAAGCACCAGGTGCTCCCTCTGCGCCGGGTGGGCCGCACGCTCACCGTGGCCATGGCGAACCCCACGGACCTGGGCGTCATCGACGACCTCAAGTTCGTCACCCGCTTCGACATCGAGCCGGTGATCGCGGGGGAGTTCACGCTCAAGAAGACCATCGAAAAGGAGTACGAGTCCTCCGACGAGCGCATCAACGACCTGCTCAAGCAGTTCGACCAGGAGGGGGACCTGGAGGTCCTGGAGGACCAGGAGGAGGAGCTCAGCGTAGGGGCGCTGCAGGCGCAGGTGGAGGAGGCCCCGGTGGTCAAGCTGATCAACGGCATCCTCAGCGACGCGGTGCTCCGCGGCGCCTCGGACATCCACTTCGAGTGCTACGAGAAGGAGGTGCGGGTCCGCTACCGCATCGACGGCGTGCTGCAGGAGATCATGCGCCCGCCGCCCAAGATGAAGGCCGCGCTCATCTCCCGCTTCAAGATCCTTTCCGACCTGAACATCGCCGAGCGCCGCGTCCCGCAGGACGGGCGCATCAAGCTGCGCGTGGGGCGGCGGGTGATCGACTTCCGCGTGTCCACCCTCCCCACGCTCTTCGGCGAGAAGATCGTGCTCCGCATCCTGGACAAGGGCAACCTGACCCTGGACCTGGAAAAGTTCGGGATGGAGCCCAAGGCGGAGCAGGACTTCATGCGCGCCATCATGAACCCGTACGGGATGGTGCTGGTCACGGGCCCCACCGGCTCCGGGAAGACGACGACGCTGTACAGCGCGCTCTCCCAGATCAACACCCCCGAGGTCAACATCATGACGGCGGAGGACCCCGTGGAGTACAACCTCTACGGGATCAACCAGGTGCTGGTGCGCACCGAGATCGGGATGACCTTCGCGGCGGCGCTCAAGGCGTTCCTGCGCCAGGACCCCAACATCATCATGGTCGGCGAGATCCGCGACCTGGAGACGGGCGGCATCGCGATCAAGGCGGCGCTCACGGGCCACCTGGTTCTCTCCACCCTGCACACCAACGACGCCCCCTCCACCATCACCCGTATGGTGGACATGGGGATCGAGCCCTTCAACGTGGCCTCGGCGGTGAACCTGATCACCGCGCAGCGCCTGCTCCGCCGTATCTGCTCCAAGTGCAAGGAGCCCACGACCTACCCGGTGGAGTACCTGCGCGCCGCCGGCCTCACGGAGGAGGAGATCGGCAGCATCACCTTCTACAAGGGGAAGGGGTGCGACACCTGCGGCGGCTCGGGCTACAAGGGCCGCCAGGGCCTGTACGAGGTGATGGCCATGTCCCCCGCCCTCCGCCGCCTGATCCTGCAGGGCGCCTCCACCGCCGACCTGCAGAAGCAGGCCATCGACGAGGGGATGCTGACGCTGCGCATGGACGGGATGGTCAAGGTGAAGCGCGGCATCACCACCCTGGAAGAGGTCATCAAGGAAACGGCGGGATAACGACAGCACGAAGTACGATACCGCTTCTCTCCACGGCGCCGCCTCGGCAGAAGCACGTTCTGCCGGGGCGGCACTTTTTTCGCCCGCCGCGCCCCTCCCCGGCGCACTTCGTCCTCCGTGCTCCGTACTCTTCCCCTCCGGCACGGAACTTGGTCTCCACTCCCCCCGACCGCCGAAAACCCCAGCAATCGCCGGACTTTCCCGGAGCGGAGCCCTTGCAAGCCGCAAGGCTCGTTGCATCCTGCCTCGACCGCCCCGGCGGCCGGCCCGAAACTTCCGCAGCAACCCGCAGCCCCACGCCATGAGCCTGAATCTCCGCGCCCTCCTGGAAGAGATGATCGAGCGGGGCGCCTCCGACCTGCACATCACCGCGGGCGAGCGCCCCAAGCTCCGCATCGACGGGGCGATCACCGACAGCTCCGGGGACTACATCCTCACCCCCAAGGACACGCTCCAGCTCACCTACTCCATCCTCACCGAGAACCAGAAGAAGCGGTTCGAGACCGAGGACGAGCTGGACTTCTCCTTCGGGATCCAGAACCTGGCGCGCTTCCGCGGCAACGTGTACCGGCAGCGCGGCTGCGTGGCGCTGGCGATCCGGCAGATCCCCTTCAAGATCCTCACCTTCGACGACCTGAAGCTGCCGCCGGTGGTGCAGAAGCTCGCGGAAAAGCCGCGCGGGCTGGTGCTGGTGACGGGGCCCACGGGGTCGGGAAAGAGCACCACGCTGGCCGCGATGATCGACAAGATCAACAAGGAGCGGCGCGGGCACATCCTCACCATCGAGGATCCCATCGAGTTCATCCACCGCCACCAGGGCTGCATGGTGAACCAGCGGGAGGTGGGGGCGGACACCCAGAGCTTCTCGCGGGCGCTCAAGTACGCGCTGCGGCAGGACCCGGACGTGATCCTGGTGGGCGAGCTCCGCGACCTGGAGACCATCCAGGCGGCGCTCACCATCGCGGAAACGGGCCACCTGTGCCTGGCGACGCTGCACACCAACTCGTGCGCGGAAACCATCAACCGCGTGATCGACGTGTTCCCCTCGCACCAGCAGCCGCAGGTGCGCGCCCAGCTCGCCTTCGTGCTGGAGGGGGTGCTCACGCAGCAGCTCCTCCCCAAGGCGCGGGGCCGCGGCCGGAGCATGGCGGCGGAGATCATGGTGTGCACGCCCGCGATCCGCTCCTGCATCCGCGACGACAAGGTGCACCAGATCTACTCCATCATGCAGGCCGGCAAGAAGCACGGCATGCAGACGCTGAACGACGCGCTGTACCAGCTCTACATGCAGCGCGAGGTGTCGCTGGAGGAGTGCCTGAAGCACTCCTCCGACCAGGCGGAGTTCCTCAGGATGGTGGGCGAGCCGATTCCGGTGTGAAACAGAAGTGCGTGAGTGCGTTGGTTCGGCGGGACGGCTGGGCTTCGTGCTCCTAGTGGCAGGCTGTTCCCTGTTCCCTATTCCCTGTTCCCTGTAGTCCCCATGCCCGTCTTCAGCTACAGCGCCCGCACCCTGGCGGGCGACATCCAGGCGGGGGAGATCGACCTCCCCACGCAGGACGAGGTCATCGGCTTCCTGCGCCGGCAGCGGCTGATCCCCGTCGCCGTCCGTCCCAAGGCCAAGGACATCAACATCTCCTTCGGCTCGGGGGTCAAGACGCGCGAGGTGGTGATCTTCACGCGGCAGTTCGCCACGATGATCAACTCGGGGCTGCCGCTGGTGCAGAGCCTCTCCATTCTCGCGGAGCAGACGGAGAACAAGCGCTTCGCCAAGATGATCAGCGAGGTGCTGCACGACATCGAGTCGGGGCAGACGCTGGCGGACTCCATGAAGAAGCACCCCCAGGTGTTCACCGAGCTGTACGTGAACATGGTGGCGGCCGGCGAGGCGGGCGGCATCCTGGACGTGATCCTGCTGCGCCTGGCGACCTTCCTGGAAAAGAACGACGCCCTGGTCCGCAAGATCAAGGGCGCCATGACCTACCCCGCGGTGATGCTCTTCGTGGTGGTGGCCGCAACCACCATCCTGCTGTGGAAGGTGGTGCCGGTGTTCGCGGGCATCTTCCTGGACGCGGGGCTGGCGCTGCCCATGCCCACGCGGGTAGTGCTGGCGGTGAGCGCGTTCCTCCAGAGCTACATCCTGCTCATCATCGTGGCGATCATCGTGGGGGTGTTCCTGCTGCGGCGCTACTACAAGACCGAGGGTGGCCAGCTGGTCATCGACCGGGCGATGCTGAAGATGCCGGTGCTGGGGGTGATGCTGCGCAAGTCGGCGGTGTCGCGCTTCACGCGGACGCTGGGGACGCTGGTGTCGTCGGGCGTGTCGATCCTGGAGGGTCTCCAGATCACGGCGCGCACCTCGGGCAACCGGGTGATCCACGACGCGGTCATGGCGTCGCGGGCCTCCATCGCGCAGGGCGCCACCATCGCGGAGCCGCTCAAGACCTCGGGGGTGTTCCCGCCCATGGTGGTGCAGATGATCAACGTGGGCGAGCAGACGGGCGGGCTGGACGAGATGCTTTCCAAGATCGCCGACTTCTACGACGACGAGGTGGACGCGGCGGTGTCGGCGCTCACCTCGGTGCTGGAGCCCATCATGATCGTGGTCATGGGCGTGGTGATCGGCGGCATGGTGGTGGCCATGTACATGCCGATGTTCGACATGATCAACGCGGTCGGGAAGTAGGCCCTTTGTTGGGCGACACGAGTTTTGTCGCATCTGCGACATCAATTCCGTCGCTCGCGACATCGAGTTCTGTCGCAAATCGCGACAACGAGTTCTGTCGCAGGACGTAAGTTCCAGTAGTACAATAGATTGCAGACAGGGCGCCCGGACCACTCCGGGCGCCCTGTCGTGCTTCCGGAACCCGCAATCGCCATCCGCGCGACGGCACCGGACGTGACGCCCGTTCCCGAAGGGCCGGGGTTCGCCCGGTGATCGGGTCTGACATGAGAGAACGAGCCTCGGCACCCGTTCATACGCCGGGCTCCCCCGCCGGCACCGGACCGGCTCACGGTTCCGGACATAGGGGTTTTAAAAAGCGTTGTTCAGGACTAATTTACTTCGCGCCAAGCTTTGCTCGAAATACAGCCATCCGCTTGGACCCCGAGGCACGTGGTCGCCGTTGTCGGGCGCACAAGGGGACATGAACCAGATGACTGCGGGAAGGGCTGCGCCTTCCAGCAGTCCGCGGGGCGGGCCAGGACCGACCAGGGACACCCTAGATGCAGAACGTCGAGAACGTCTACCGCCTCACCGCGATGCAGCGGAGCATCCTCCTGCGCGTGCTGAAGCACGCAGAGGCCGGTGCGTACGTCGACCAGGTCGGCTGGACGCTGGAGGGAGACTTCGACGCGGCGGCGTTCCAGCGCGCCTGGCAGCTGGTGTCGGAGCGGCACACGGTCCTGCGGACGTCGATCTTCTGGGAGGGATTGGAAGAGCCGCTCCAGGTGGTGGGGGAGAGCGCCGCGCTCCCGCTGGAGGAGCACGACTGGCGGACGGTCGCGGAGGCGGAGCGGGAGGAGCGCCTGGAGCGCTTCCTCGCCAAGGACCGGGAGCGGGGCTTCGACCTGGCCGTCGCGCCGCTCGTGCGTCTCTCCCGCCTGCGTCTCCCGGGAGGCTCCTCCGCCTTCGTGTGGAGCCAGCACCACCTGGTGCTGGACGGGTGGTCGGCGTCGCTCTGCCTGCGCGAGCTGTTCGCCTGCTACGAGCGGCTGTGCCGTGGCGACGCCCCGCGGCGCGCGCCTTCGCAGCCGTTCGTGGAATACGTGGCATGGGCCGCCCGGCAGGACCCGGCGGCGGGCGAGGCGTTCTGGAGCGGGATGCTGGAGGGGTTCCCGGGGGCGGCGCCGCTGGGGAGCCCGCGCGCGGGGGCACGGGAAGGGGAGCGCTACGGGGTGCAGGGCGCCGTGCTGGAGAGCGCGCTCGCGAAGCGCCTGCAGGAAGCCGGGCGCCGGCACCACCTGACGCTGAGCACCCTCCTGCAGGGCGCCTGGGGAACGCTGCTCGCCCGCTCCACGGGGGAGGAGGACGTGGTCTTCGGGTTCGTGACGGCCGGACGCGCCGCACCGCTCCCCGCGGTGGAGACCATGCTCGGCATGTTCGTCAACACGGTGCCGGTGCGGATCCGGCCCCTGCCGGGCGAGACCACCGCCGCCTGGCTCCGGCGGCTCCAGGAGGAGCAGCTCGAGTCCCGGGCGCATGAGCACTGGCCCGTGGAGCGAATCCAGGAGTGGGCCGGAGTGCCCCGGGGACAGCGGCTCTTCGAGACGCTGTTCGTCTTCCAGGGCTTTCCGGATGCCGACGTCAGCGAGGCGGAGATGGGGAGCGGGAGGGTGCACGGCTTCCGCCGCGTGTCGCCCACCGCCGGGGCGGGGTACGCGCTCGTCCTCGAGGTGGTGCCGGGGGAAGGACTGGAGCTGTCGCTCGCCTACGACGAGGCCCACTTCGACGCGAAGTCCGCGCGGCGGCTGCTGGGACGGCTGCGGACGCTGCTGGAGGGGATGTCCGACGATCTCGGGCGCCCCGTCGCGGAGCTGCCGCTCATGACCGCCACCGAGCGCGCGCGGGTGGTGGATGAGTGGAGCGGAGCGGGGAAAACGTTTCCCGTGGAGGCGCCGCTCCACCGGCTCTTCGAGCGGCAGGCGGCGCGCACGCCCGACGCCGTGGCGGTGCGGTCCGGGGAGCGCTCGCTCACGTACCGCGAGCTGGACCGGCGGGCCAACCGCCTGGCTCACGCGCTGGTCGCCCTGGGAGTCGGTCCCGAGGTCCCGGTCGCCCTGTGCCTGGAGCGCTCCCCCGAGATGGTGGCGGCGATCCTGGGCGTTCTCAAGTCCGGCGGCGCCTACGTCCCGCTGGATCCCGCGTATCCAGCCGAGCGGCTCGCCCGGACCCTGGCGGACTGCGGCGCCCCGGTGCTGGTCACCGAGGAGCGCCACCTCGCCACCTTCCCCGGCGGCGGCGCGCGCGTCCTCTGCCTGGACCGAGACGCCGCACTGCTGGGCGGCCACCCGGAGCACGGGCCGGGCGTGGAGGTAGATCCCGCGAGCCTCGCCTACGTCATCTACACCTCCGGCTCCACGGGCCTCCCCAAGGGCGTGCTCGTCCCCCACGCGCAGGTGGTGCGGCTCTTCCGCGCCACCGGGGCATGGCTCGGCTCCGGGCCGGACGACGTGTGGACGCTGTTCCACTCGTACGCCTTCGACTTCTCGGTGTGGGAGATCTGGGGCGCCCTCCTCCACGGGGGGCGCCTGGTGGTCGTCCCCGCGGAGACCAGCCGCGACCCGGAGGCGTTCCGCGCACTCCTGGCGCGCGAGGAGGTGACCGTCCTCAGCCAGACGCCCTCCGCTTTCCGGCAGCTGGTCGCGGCGGACGAGCGGTGGGCCGGTGACCCCGGCCTCGCGCTCCGCTGCGTGGTCTTCGGAGGCGAAGCGCTGGAGCCGGCGAGCCTCCGCCCGTGGACGGAGCGGCACGGGTACGAGCGGCCGCGCCTGGTGAACATGTACGGGATCACCGAGACCACCGTGCACGTCACCTTCCGCCCCATCGGGCGGGACGACGTGGAGGGCGGCGCGGCGAGCCCCATCGGGAGCGCGATCCCCGACCTGCGCGTCTACGTGCTCGACCGTGCCGGGGAGCCGGTGCCGCCCGGGATGCCGGGGGAGCTGTACGTGGGCGGAGCGGGGCTGGCGCGGGGGTACCTGGGCCGGCCCGGCCTGACGGCGGAGCGCTTCGTCCCGGACCCGTTCGGGGGGGAGCGCGGCGGCTCGCGGCTGTACCGCTCGGGCGACCGGGTGCGGTGGACGGACGCGGGGGAGCTGGAGTACCTGGGGCGCGCCGACGCCCAGGTCAAGGTGCGCGGCTTCCGCGTCGAGCCGGGAGAGATCGAGGCCGCGCTGCTCTCCCACGCGGGGGTGGGGGAAGCGGTGGCGCTGCTGAGGGAGGATTCGCCGGGAGATCCCCGCCTGGTCGCGTACGTGGTGCCCCGGGGAGAGAGGCGTCCGGCCCCCGCGGAGCTGCGCGCCCACCTGCGGACGCGCCTCCCGGAGCACATGGTGCCGTCCGCGCTCGTCGTGCTGGAGTCGCTTCCGCTGACCCCCAACGGAAAGCTCGACCGGCGGGCCCTCCCCGCGCCGGACACGCACACGGGGAAGGTCCGCGCCGCGCCGTCCACGCTCACCGAGGAGCTGCTGGCCGGGATCTACGCCGACGTCCTCGGCGCCGGGGAGGTGGACGCGGACACCGACTTCTTCGAGGCGGGGGGACACAGCCTCCTGGCCACCCGGGTGGTCTCGCGCGTGCGCGCGGCCTGCGGCGTGGAGCTCCCGCTGGGAGCCATCTTCGAGGCGCCCGCAGTGCGCGCGCTCGCCGCGCGCGTGGACGCGCTGCTGGGGAGCCAGGCGGGCGTGCAGGCGCCGCCGCTGGTCCCGACCCCGCGGGACGGCTCGCCCCTGCCGCTCTCCTTCGCGCAGCAGCGACTCTGGTTTCTCGACCGGATGGAGCCCGGCAGCCCGGCGTACAACATCCCCGCCGCGCTGCGGGTGCGCGGCGCGCTCGACACCGGGCTGCTGGAGCGCGCGCTGGGCGCGGTGGTGCGCCGGCACGAGGTGTTGCGGACCGTCTTCGCGTCGCGTGGAGGCGTTCCCGTGCAGGTGGTCGGGGAGCCCGGGGCGACACGGGTGGGCGTGGCCGACCTGCGCGGCCTCCCGCAGGCGGATCTGGAGGGCGAGGTCCGCCGCACGGCGGCCGGCGAGGCGCTGCGCCCCTTCGACCTGGAGGCGGGGCCGCTGCTGCGGGCGCGGGCGCTGCGCGTAGCCGAGGACGAGTGGGTGCTGCTGTTCACCATGCACCACGTGGTCTCGGACGGGTGGTCGATGGACGTGCTGGTGGGCGAGGTGTCGGAGCTGTACGCCGCGCTCGGGGCCGGGCGGAAGCCCGCGCTGCCGGAGCTGCCGGTGCAGTACGCCGACTACGCCGCCTGGCAGCGCCGCTGGCTCCGGGACGAGGTGCTGGAGGCGCAGCTCGCCTGGTGGAGGGAGCGCCTGGCCGGCGCTCCGGCGGCGCTGGAGCTCCCGGCCGACCGCCCCCGCACGCCCGTCCAGGGGGCGGAGGGAGGGCGCCGCACCCTGCTGATCCCGGAGGACGTCGCGCGGGCGCTGCGCTCGCTGGGCCGGCGGGAGGGCGCCACCCTCTTCATGACGCTGCTGGCGGCCTTCCAGCTCCTCCTCGCCCGCTGGACCGGGGAGGAGGACGTGAGCGTGGGCACCCCGGTCGCCGGGCGCACACGGCTGGAGACCGAGGGGCTGATCGGCTTCTTCGTCAACACGCTGGTGCTGCGGACCGACCTGGCCGGCGACCCCACCTTCCGCGAGCTGCTGGCGCGCGTGCGGGCGGCGGCGCTGGGCGCCTTCGCGCACCAGGACGTTCCCTTCGAGAAGCTGGTGGAGGAGCTGGCCCCCGGGCGGAGCCTGGCGTACACGCCGCTCTTCCAGGTGCTGTTCGCCCTCCGGAACACCGGGCGGGGCAGGCTGCGCCTGGGAGAGCTGGAGACCGAGCCACAGGGCGGCGGAGCCGCGGTCGCCCGGTTCGACCTGGAGCTGGAGCTGGCGGAGGAGGAGGAGCGGATCTCGGGGACGCTGGTGTACCGCGCCGACCGGTTCGACGGCGGCACCATCGAGCGCATGGCGGAGCACTTCCGGGTGCTCCTGGAGGGGGCGGCCGCCGCCCCGGAGCACCGGCTCTCCGGCCTTCCCCTCCTCACCCCCGGGGAGCGGCGGCGGGTCGTCGAGGAGTGGAACGCCCCGGCCGCGTACCCGGCCGGGCACCTGGTGCACCAGCTCTTCGCCGAGCAGGCGGCGCGGACGCCCGGAGCCGTCGCCGTGGTCTCGGACGCAGGCGCCCTCACCTACGCCGAGCTGGAATCGCGCAGCAATCGGCTCGCCCGCGCGCTGCGCGGGATGGGCGTGGGACCGGAGACCCGGGTGGCGCTGTTCATGGAGCGCACGCCCGAGCTGCTGCCGGCGGTGCTCGCCGTGTGGAAGGCGGGCGGCGCCTACGTCCCCCTGGACCCCGCCTATCCCCGCGAGCGCCTGGCGCTCCTGCTGGAGGACTCGGGCGCGGCCGTGGTCCTGTCGCAGGCGCACCTGGCGGAGGCGCTCCCCCCGCACGGGGCCGCGACGCTCCGCATCGACGCGGACCGGGAGCGGATCGACCGGGAGAGCGCGGAGCCGCCCGCGGTGGAGCTGGGGCCCGGCCACCTGGCGTACGTCATCTACACGTCGGGGTCCACGGGGAGGCCCAAGGGCGTGCGGGTGGAGCACGGGAGCCTGCTCCACACCCTGCTGGCGGCCCGCGACGCCTTCGGCTTCGGGCCCGACGACGTGGTGCCGGCGCTGGCGAGCGTCGCCTTCGACATCTGGCTCTTCGAGTCCATCCTCCCGCTCCTGTGCGGGAGCCGCGTGCGCGTGGTCACGCGCGACCGGGTCGTCGACGTCGCGCGCCTGCTGGGCGAGCTGGCGGACGCCACCCTCCTCCACGCGGTTCCCGCCCTGATGCGCGAGGTGGTGGAGCGGGTCCGGACCTCCGGCGCGGCGCCCCCCCGGCTGCGGGGGCTGTTCGTGGGCGGCGACGCCGTCGCGCCCGACCTGCTGGACGGAATGCGCCGGGTCTTCCCGGCCGCGGAGATCCGGGTGCTCTACGGCCCCACCGAGGGCACCATCCTGTGCGCCGCGCACCGGGTGGAAGAGGGGGAGACGCCGAGCGCCCTGCTGATGGGGCGCCCGCTGGGGAACGCGTCCCTGTACGTGCTGGACCGCTCCGGGAACCCGTCGCCCGTGGGCGTGCCCGGCGAGCTGTGCATCGGCGGGGCGAGCGTGGCGCGCGACTACCTGGACCGGCCGGAGCTGACGGCCGAGAAGTTCGTTCCCGACCCGTTCGCTGCGAGCGCGGGGCGCCGGCTGTACCGGGCCGGCGACCGGGCACGCTGGGGCGCGGGCGGCGTGCTGGAGTTCCTGGGGCGGACCGACTTCCAGGTCAAGGTGCGCGGCTTCCGCATCGAGCCGGGCGAGGTGGAGGCTGCCTTCGCGCGGCACCCGCGGGTTCGCGAGGCCGCGGTCGTGGTGTGGGAGGACCGGCCCGGAGCGAGGCGGCTGGTGGCGTACGTGGTGCCCGCGGACGGCGCCGCGGTCACGGCCGCGGAGCTGACGGGGTGGCTGGGGGAGCGGCTCCCGGAGCACATGGTCCCGGCGTCGCTGGTCGTGCTGGACTCGCTCCCGCTGACCGCCCACGGGAAGCTGGACCGCGGAGCGCTCCCCGCGCCGGACGTGTCGTCCGGGAAGGGCTTCGTGGCGCCGCGCACGCCGCTGGAGGAGATCGTGGCCGGGGCCTGGGCCGCGGTGCTCGGCGTCCCGCGTGTGGGGGTGACGGACGACTTCTTCGCGCTGGGCGGGCACTCGCTGCTGGCGACGCGGCTGATCTCGCGCGTGCGGGAGGCGTCCGGGGTGGAGCTGCCGCTGCGCGCGGTCTTCGAGGCACCTACGGTGGCGGAGCTGGCCGGGCGGGCGGAGGCGATGCTGCGGGCGGACACCCGGCTCCCGGCCCCGCCGATCGCCAGGGTGCCGCGGGACGATGCGCCGCTGCCGCTTTCCTTCGCGCAGCAGCGGCTCTGGTTCCTGGACCGGATGGAGCCCGGCTCCGCGGCCTACAACATGCCGGCCGTGCTGCGGCTCCGCGGAGCGCTGGATCCCGCGGCGCTCCGGCGGGCGCTCGGGGAGACCGTCCGCCGCCACGAGGCGCTCCGCACCACGTTCGGCGCGGCCGCGGGCGGGCCGGTGCAGACCGTCGCCCCGCCCGCGGCCGTCCCGCTGGAAACCACCGACCTGCGCGGCCGGGCGGAGCCGGAGCGCGAGGCGGAGCTGCTGCGCCGGGCGCGCGAGGAAGCCGCCCGTCCCTTCGACCTGGCGGAGGGCCCGCTGCTGCGCGCGGCGCTGCTGCGCCTGGGCGAGCGCGACCACGCCCTGCTCTTCACCCTTCACCACATCGTCAGCGACGGCTGGTCTGTGGGCCTTCTGATCCGCGAGGTGTCGGCCCTGTACGCCGCCTTTGCGCGGGGGGAGGAGTCGCCGCTCCCGGAGCCGCCGGTGCAGTACGCCGACTATGCCGTGTGGCAGCGCGACTGGCTCCAGGGCGAGGCGCTCCGGGAGCAGGTCGCCTTCTGGAGGGAGCGCCTGGCCGGGGCCCCGCCGGTGCTGGAGCTGCCGACCGACCGCCCCCGCCCCGCCCTGGTGAGCGCGCGGGGAGCCACGGTCCGCTTCGGCCTCTCGCCGGAGGCCACGGGCGCCCTCCGGGAGCTGGCCCGCAGCGGGGGCGCCACGCTGTTCATGGCGCTGCTCGCGGGATGGCAGGCGCTGCTGAGCCGCTACTCGGGGCAGGACGACTTGGTGGTCGGCGTCCCCGTCGCGGGGAGGAGCCGCGTGGAGGTGGAGGGGCTGATCGGCTGCTTCGTCAACACGCTGGCGCTGCGCACCTCCCTGGCGGGCGACCCCGCTACCGGCGAGCTGCTCGCCCGGGTGCGGGAGGGGGTGCTGGGAGCGCACGCGCACCAGGACCTCCCCTTCGAGCAGCTGGTGGAGGAGCTGGGAGTGGGACGGAGCCTGTCGCACACCCCGGTCTTCCAGGCGGTGTTCACGCTGGAGAACGACGCGGCCGGGACGAGGCGCTTCCGGCTGGGCGAGGTGGAGGCGGAGCAGGTGGAGGTGGAGAGCGGGGCCGTCAAGTTCGACCTGGCGCTGTCCATGGCGGACGAGGGGGAGCGGCTCACCGGGGCGCTGGAATATCGCTCGGACCTGTTCGAGGCGGCGACGGCCGAGCGCATGGCCGGGCACCTGGGCGTGCTCCTGCAGGCCATGGCCGAGGACCCCGCGCGGCGGCTGTCGGAGGTGGACTGGATGACCCTGGCCGAGCGCCGCCGCGTGGTGGTGGAGTGGAACGAGACCCCGCCGGAGCCCGCGTTCGAGAGCGTGCACTCGCTGTTCTCCGGGCAGGCGGCGCGCACCCCCGAAGCGGTCGCGGTGGCTGCCGCCTCCGGCGGCGAGTCGCTGACCTACGCGGAGCTCGACCGCCGGGCCGGCCGGCTCGCGGGCCGCCTCCGCCGGATGGGGGTGGGCGCGGAGACCCGCGTGGGGATCTGCATGGAGCGCGCGCCGGAGATGGTGGTCGCCATACTCGGCGTCCTCAAGGCCGGGGGCGCGTACGTCCCCCTGGATCCCGCTTACCCCGCCGAGCGGCTGGCCTACCTCCTCGCCGACTCCGCCGTCCCGGTGGTCCTCGTCCAGGAGCGCCTCCGGGACCGGGTGCCGGCCGGGACCGCCCGGGTCGTGTGCGTGGACGCCCTCCCGGAGGAGGAGGGCGGGGACGACCCCGCCGCACCCGCCGCGGCAACCGATCCGGGCCAGCTGGCGTACGTGATCTACACCTCCGGATCCACCGGCACCCCCAAGGGCGTCCTGGTGGAGCACCGCAGCGTCACGGCGCTGCTGCGCTGGATGGCCGGGCAGGTCCGCCCCGAGGAGCGCGCCTGCGTCCTGGCTTCCACCTCCATCTCCTTCGACGTCTCGGTCGCCGAGATCTTCCACACGCTCTGCGGCGGAGGCAGGCTGGTGCTGGTCGAGAACGCGCTGGAGCTCCGCCGCGCGGCGGAGTCGGAGGACGTCCGCCTGGCGTACATGGTCCCCAGCGCGGCCGCCGAGCTGCTGCGCAGCGGGGGAATCCCGGCGAGCCTGCGCGCGCTGTACCTGGGTGGGGAAGCGCTTCCGGACGCCCTGGCGCAGGCGCTCCTGGAGGCCGGCGTGGAGCGCGTCGTCAACCTCTACGGACCCACGGAGGACACGGTCTACGCGACGTACTGCGTGGTGGAGCGCGGCACCGGCCGCGTCACCATCGGCCGGCCGGTCGCCCACACGCGCGTCTACGTGCTGGACGGGGGGCTCCGGCCGGTGCCGGTGGGGATCCCCGGCGAGCTGTACACGGGCGGGATCGGGGTGGCGCGGGGCTACCTGGACCGGCCGTGGCTGACCGCCGAGAAGTTCGTTCCCGACGCGCTCGGGGGCGAGCCGGGCGGGCGGCTGTACCGCACCGGCGACCGCGCGCGCTGGCTCCCGGACGGAACGCTGGAGTACCTGGGCCGCCTGGACACGCAGGTGAAGGTGCGCGGCTTCCGCGTGGAGCCGGGCGAGGTGGAGGCCGCGCTCCTGGCGCACCCGCAGCTGCGGGAGGCCGCAGTGGCGGTGCGCGAGGACGCGCCCGGGGAAAAGCGCCTGGTGGCCTATGCCGTCCCGGCGGAGGGCGCCGCCCCGACCTGGGCGGAGCTGCGGGCGCACCTGAAGACGCGGCTCCCGGAGTACATGCTCCCCTCGGCCTACGTGCCGCTGGACAGGCTCCCCCTGAACGCCAACGGCAAGCTGGACCGCCGCGCCCTCCCGGCGCCCGACGCCCCTTCGGGCCGGGACTACGTGGCGCCGCGGACCTCCACCGAGAAGCTGCTGGCCGGAGTCTGGGCCGAGCTGCTGAAGGCGGAGCGGGTGGGCCTTCACGACAACTTCTTCGAGCTGGGCGGCCACTCCCTCCTCCTGACGCAGCTGCACGAGCGCCTGGAGCGGCAGTTCCCCGGCCAGGCCACGCTCACGGACCTGTTCCAGTTCTCCACCCTCGCCGACATGGCGGGCCACCTGGACGGGCGCCCGGCGGCGCGGGAGGACGCGCGGCAGGAGAACGACGGACGCGCCGAGTCCCGGCGGGCCCACCTCCAGCGGCAGCGCATGGCCCGCACCGGCCCGCGGGGGAGGGACGGCTCGTAGTCGGCACGCTCGATAAACGGCAGCTTCGATGTCTTCCCTTCAGCAGAAACAGGGGTGATGAGGGATTCGTTCACGGGGCAGGAAGTCGCGATCGTGGGGATGTCGGGGCGCTTTCCGGGCGCCCGGACGGTGGAGGAGTTCTGGCGGAACCTCCGAGGGGGCGTGGACAGCATCACGCGCTTCTCGGAGGAGGAGATGATCGCCGCGGGCGTCCGCCCCGACCTCGTGCGG
This sequence comes from Longimicrobiaceae bacterium, assembly GCA_040509335.1. Classification (GTDB taxonomy): domain Bacteria; phylum Gemmatimonadota; class Gemmatimonadetes; order Longimicrobiales; family Longimicrobiaceae; genus JAFAYN01. Next base: position 37,408 of record JBEVLE010000679.1, read on the forward strand.
AACCCCGACTACGTCCGCGCCAACGGGCTCCTCCGCGACGTGGAGCTGTTCGACGCCGCCTTCTTCGGCCTGTCCCCGCGCGACGCCGTCTACCTGAACCCCACGCAGCGCCTGTTCCTGGAGTGCGCCTGGGAGGCGCTGGAGCAGGCCGGCTACGACCCCGCGGCGTACGGCGGCCGGGTGGGCGTCTTCTCCGGCGCGGAGCTGAACGGCTACTGGAAGCTGGTGGCCCGGCACCCCAGGCTGCGCGGGGCGGAGCTGCCCATCCACCTTGGGAACGCCCCGGGGAGCGTGCCCACGCGGACCTCGTTCCTGCTGGGGCTGGAGGGTCCCAGCCTGAACGTGCAGACGGCGTGCTCCTCGTCGCTGGTGGCGATCCACCTGGCGTACCAGAGCGTGCTTTCCGGCGAGTCCGACATGGCGCTCGCCGGCGGGGTCTCCATCGAGGTCCCCCAGGTCAAGGGATACCTCTACGAGAAGGGGGGGATCGCCTCCCCCACGGGGCAGTGCCGCTCGTTCGACGCGGACGCGCGCGGCGCCGTCCGGGGGAGCGGCGTGGGGATCGTGCTGCTCAAGCGGCTGGCGGACGCCCTGGAGGACGGCGACACCATCCACGCCATGGTCCTGGGGACCGCGGTGAACAACGACGGCTCCGGGAAGATCGGCTTCACCGCTCCCCGGCGGGACGGCCAGGCCCGCGCGATCGGCGAGGCGCTCGCGATGGCGGGGGTGGAGCCGGACAGCATCTCGTACGTGGAGGGGCACGGCTCCGCCACCGAGCTTGGCGACCCCATCGAGGTGGAGGCGCTCACCCAGGCGTTCCGCGAGCGGACCGACCGGACCGGCTTCTGCGCGCTGGGGTCGGTGAAGAGCAACGTGGGGCACCTGGACTCCGCCGCCGGGATCGCGGGGCTCATCAAGACGGTTCTCTCGCTGGAGCACGGGGAGATCCCCCCCACCCTCTACTTCGAGCGTCCGAGCCCCCGCATCGACTTCGAGCGCTCCCCGTTCTTCGTCAACGCCGAGCTTCGTCCCTGGCCCCGCGGCGGCGCCCCCCGCCGGGCGGGGGTCAGCTCGTTCGGGATGGGGGGCACCAACGCCCACGTCGTGCTGGAGGAGGCGCCCGGGGCGGAGCCGTCGGGACCGTCGCGCCCACTGCAGCTCCTCGTCCTTTCCGCGCGCACCCCCGCGGCGCTGGAGGCGGCCACCGACCGGCTGGCGCTGCACCTCCACGAGCATCCCGAGCAGCCGCTGGCCGACGTGGCGCACACGCTGCGCGTGGGCCGCCGCCGCTTCACCCACCGCCGCGTCCTGGTGTGCGGCGGCCGCGAGGAGGCCGCCGCCGCGCTGGAGGCGAGGGACCCGGCGCGGATCCGCGACGCGGCGGCGGAGTGGGACGGCCGCGAGGTCGTTTTCCTGTTCCCGGGGCTGGGCGACCACTACGGGCAGATGGCGCGCGGCCTGTACGAGGCGGAGCCCGTCTTCCGCGAAGAGGTGGACCGCTGCGCGGAGATCCTCCGGGAGCCGCTGGGCCGCGACATACGCGAGGTGCTCTTCCCGGGCGACGCCCCGGCCGAGCAGCGCCCCGGCGCGGGCGCCGCGGGCGCCGGGACCGACCTGCGCCGCATGCTGGGGCGCGGCGACGGCGCCGCCGCCGACGGGGAGCTGGCGCGCACCGAGCTGGCGCACCCCGCGGTGTTCGTGGTTGAGTACGCGCTGGCCCGGCTGTGGATGGCCTGGGGGATCGCGCCGGCCGCGATGCTCGGGCACTCGCTGGGCGAGTACGTGGCGGCCACGCTGGCGGGCGTCTTCGAGCTGCCGGACGCGCTGGCGCTCGTGGCCGAGCGGGCGCGGCTGGTGGCGGAGCTCCCGGAAGGGGCGATGCTGGCGGTGCCCATGGACCCGGCGGGGGTGGAATCGCTGCTGCGCGGCGGGATCGCGCTGGCGGCGCACAACGCGCCGGGGCTGTGCACCCTGTCCGGGCCGCCGGAGGCCGTCGCTGCGCTGGAAGCGGAGCTGCTGGAGCAGGGCGTGGCCTGCCGCCGCCTGGCCGCGAGCCACCCGTTCCACTCGCCGCTCATGGAGCCGGTGGCGGAGCGCCTGGCCGCGCGGGTGCGCCGGGTGCCGCTGCGCGCCCCCGCCCTGCCCTTTCTGTCCAACGTGACGGGAACGTGGATCACGGCGGCGGAGGCGACCGACCCCGCGTACTGGACGCGGCACCTGTGCCGGACGGTGCGCTTCGCGGAGTGCCTGGCGGAGCTGCTGGCCGACCCCGGCCGGCTGCTGCTGGAAGTGGGGCCCGGGCGCACGCTCGGGACCTTCGCGCTCGCCGCGGGCGCGGCGGAGCCCTCGGTGCTGGCATCGCTGCGGCACGCCTACACGCGCCAGCCGGACCAGGCCTTCCTGCTGGAAACGCTGGGCCGGAGCTGGCTCGCGGGCGCGCGCCCGGACTGGCGCGCCTTCGCGGCCGGGGAGCGGCGCCGCCGTGTCCCGCTCCCCACCTATCCCTGGGAGCGCCAGCGCTTCTGGGTGGACGCCCCGCCGCGCGGAGGCGGGAAGCGGCGCGCCCGGCCGCGGCGGGCGGCGGGCGGCCCCGTGCTCCTGGCGCCGGCCTGGCGCCAGGGGCCCCTCCCCGAGCCGGCGGGGGAGCCGCGCACGTGGGTGCTGCTGGTGGACGAGCGGGGGATCGGCGCCCGCCTGGCCGAGGCGCTGCGGGCGGAGGGGCACCGGGTGGTGGTGGTGGAGCCCGGGGCGGCGTTCGAGCGGGCCGGAGCGGAGGCATGGCGGCTCCGGCCGGAGCGCGGGGAGGACTACACCGCGCTCCACGAAGCGCTGCGGCGGGAGGGGACCGCGCCCACGGAGTGGGTGCACCTTTGGAGCCTCGCCGGGAGCGGGGGCGACGGGGTGGAGCGGATCCACCGGCGGGGATACGCGAGCCTGCTGCACCTGGCGCGCGCGGTGGAGGGAGGAAAGATCCAGGTGGTGTCCGACCGGGTGCTCGACGCGACCGGGGTGGACGTGGTGGAGCCCGCCCGCGCGATGCTGCTCGGCGCGCTGGAAACGATCCCGCGCGAGTACCCCGGGCTTGCCTGCCGCCTGGTGGACGTGGTCCTGGCCGGGGACGAGGCGAGGCTCGTGGAGGCGCTCGGCATCGAGCTGCAGGGAGGGAGCGAGCCGAAGGCCGCGCTCCGGGGATGGCGGCGTTGGACCCGGAGGTGGACACGGCCGGAGGAGGCGATCCGCGACACCCCGGTGCGCGCGGACGGCTTCTACCTCGTGGGAGGGCGGCTGGGACCGCGCGCGCTGGCGGCCGCCGGGCAGCTTGCGGAGCTGGGAGCGGGGCTCCTCCTGCTGGAGGGGGAGACGTTCCCCGGGGAGCGGGAGGGATGGGACCGCTGGCTCGCGGCCCACGACCGGCACGACCCCATGAGCCGGACCATCCGCGCCGTCCGGGAGATGGAGGCGCGCAGGATCCGGGTGCTGGCGCGGGGCGTCGACGCGCAGGATCCCGCGCGGGTGGCGGAGGCGCTCGCGGAGGGCCGCGCACGCTTCGGGGCGCTGCGGGGCGTGGTGCACACCGTGGAGGTGGGGCGCACGCGGGAGTCGGTCCCGCTGCGGACGCTGGCCCCGGGGCCGGAGGCCGGCGACTTCCGTGCGGCGCTGGCGGAGATGGAGGCGCTGGAACGCGTCCTGGGCGAGGAGCGCACCGACTTCTGCCTGCTGCAGTGCGCGCTCCCCGCCTCGCCCGTGGGCTCGCTGCGACTGCACCAGGCCGCCGCCGCCGAGATCGCCGCGGCGTTCGCCCGGCGGCACGGGGTGGAGCACCGCACCCGCTGGACCGCCGTGCGCTGGGACCTCGCCCACGAGCTGGACGACCCCGGTGCGGATCCGGCCCCGGCGGGGGGGTGGGCCCCGGTCCTGGCGCGGGTCCTGGCCGCGGACGCCGGGCCCCAGCTGCGCGCGGGGCCGCGGCGGCCGGCCCGCGCCGCGTCCCCCGGGCAGGACGCGGACGTGACGCTGCTGTACTCGCGCCCCGCGCTGGCGACTCCGTACGCGGCGCCGGCGACGGACACGGAGCGCCGGGTGGCGGAAACCTGGCAGGACACGCTCGGGATCGGCCGGGTGGGGGTCCACGACGACTTCTTCTCGCTGGGCGGGCACTCGCTCTTCGCCACGCAGATCATCTCGCGGCTGCGCGACGCCTTCCGGGTGGAGCTCTCGCTCGCCACGCTGTTCGGCTCGCCCACGGTGGCGGGGCTGGCCGCCGCGGTCGAAGAGCTGCGCCGCACCGCGCCCGAGGCGGAAGCGGACCCCATCGTCCCGGTGCCGCACGACGGGCCGCTCCCGCTCTCCTTCCAGCAGCAGCGCATGTGGCTCCTGGACCAGATCGAGCCCGGGACCCCCTTCTACAACGTCGCGGTCTCCTACCGCTTCCGCGGCCCGCTGCAGCTGGAGCCCGCGCGGCGCGCGCTGGGGATGGTGGTGGAGCGGCACTCGATCCTGCGGACGGTCTACCGGGCCGGGGACGGTTCCGAGCCGGTGCAGGTGATCCTGCCCGACGTGGACCTCCCCCTCCCGGTGGACGACCTGCGCCACCTGGCCGGCGAGGCGGAGCGCGAGGCCGGGGCCCGGCGCCTCGCCGTCGTGGAGGCGGAGCGCCCCTTCGACCTCGCGCGGGAGCCCGCCATCCGCGCGCGGCTCCTGCGCCTGGCGGACGAGGACTGGGTGCTCCTCACCAGCACCCACCACATCGCCACCGACGGGTGGTCGGGGACGATCTTCTTCGAGGAGTGGATCCGCTGCTACGCCGCGGTGCTGGCCGGCGAGGCGCCGCGCCTCCCGGAGCTGCCGGTGCAGTACGCCGACTTCGCCGTGTGGCAGCGCCGGTGGCTCTCGGGCGAGCGGCTGGCCGGGCAGGTGGAGTACTGGAGGGAGCGCCTGGAGGGAGCGCCGCTGGCGCTGGAGCTCCCCACAGACCGCGTGCGCCCGCCGGTGCGCAGCTACCGCGGGGCCAACCACCGGGTGTTCATCTCGCCGGAGCTGAAGGCCCGGCTGGAGGCGCTCTGCGCGGGCGTGGGCGTGACGCTCTTCACCCTGCTGATCGCCGCCTACAAGGTCCTCCTGCTGCGGCACTCGGGCCAGGAGGACCTGGTGGTGGGGACCGTGGACGCGAACCGCGCCCGGCCCGAGATCGAGCCGCTGATGGGCTTCTTCATCAACACGCTCCCCATCCGCACCCGGCTGGACGGCGACCCCACCGTGCCGGAGCTGCTGGGGAGAGTGCGGGACGCTGCGCTCGGCGCCTACGCCCACGCGGAGCTGCCGCTGGAAAAGCTCCTGGAAGAGCTCCAGCTGGAGCGCGACCTCAGCCGCAACCCGCTGATCCAGGTGATGTTCGGCTTCGAGCGCCCCATCGCCCACTTCGCCGACGCCGCCCCGCAGGTGGGGCTCCGCGCCGTGGACTACGACGAGAAGGGGCTCACCGACAGCGGGACGGCGAAGTTCGACCTGGACGTGCTCCTGCGCGAGTACCCGGAGGAGGGGACGATCGGGGGGATCGTGGGCTACAACCTGGACCTTTTCGACCCCTCGACCGCCGAGCGGCTGCTGGCCGGCTACGTCGCGCTCCTGGAGGCGATCGTGGAGGCTCCCGGGCGGCGCATCTCGGAGCTGGAGGTGATGAGCCCCGGGGAGCGGGAGCGCGTCCTGGTGGAGTTCAACGCCACCGGGCGCCCCTTCCCTCGCTCCCCCCTGGCGCACGAGCTGTTCTCGGAGACGGCGCGCCGCCTCCCCGACGCGCCGGCCGTGCTCGCCGGGGGCGAGACCGTCCGCTACCGGGAGCTGGAGGAGCGCTCCGGACGCCTCGCCGGCGCGCTGCGCCGCCGGGGCGTGGGGCCCGAGACCCCCGTGGGCGTGTACCTGGAGCGCGGGCCCGGGCTGCTCGTGGCGCTCCTGGGCATCCTCAGGGCGGGGGGGGCCTTCGTCCCCCTGGACCCCTCGCACCCCGCGGACCGGGTGGGCCACGTCCTCCGGGACGCCGCCATCCCCCTGGTGGTCACGGAAGAGGCACTGCGGGACCGCCTGCCCGCGCACCCGGCCGAGCTGCTCCTGCTGGACCGCGACCCGACCGACGACGCCCCCTCCCCCCGGGACGCCGATGCTTTTGAAGGCTGTTCCCTGTTCCCTGTTCCCTGTTCCCTCGCCTACGTCATCTACACCTCCGGGTCCACGGGCACGCCCAAGGGGGTGCGGGTGGAGCACCGCAGCCTGCTCGACACGCTGCTGGGGGCCCGCGAGCGCTTCGGCGTCCGCGAGGGCGACGTGATGCCGTCGCTGGCGAGCCCCGCCTTCGACATCTGGCTCTTCGAGACGCTCCTCCCGCTGGTCTCCGGGGGCGCGGTGCGGATGGTGCCCGCGGAGCACGTCACCGACATGGACGCCCTGCTGCGGGACGTCGCGGACGCCACCCTGCTGCACGCCGTCCCCGCGCTGATGCGGCAGATCGTGGCGGCGCTCCCGTCGGGGAGCGCGCTCCCGCGGGTGCGCCGCGCCTTCGTGGGCGGCGACGCCGTCGCGCCGGACCTGCTGGCGGAGATGCGCGCCGCCTTCCCCGCCGCGGAAACGCACGTGCTCTACGGCCCTACCGAGGGGAGCGTCATCTGCACCTCCCACCTGGCGGGCGAGGACGGCCCCGAGCGCCAGCTGCTGGGGAGCCCGCTCCCCAACGCGCGCGTCTACGTGTGCGACGAGCCGGGGCGGGCGCTCCCCATCGGAGTCCCCGGCGAGCTGCTCCTGGGCGGTCCGGGGGTGGCGCGGGGCTACCACGGCCGGCCGGACCTCACCGCGGAGCGGTTCGTCCCGGACCCCTTCGGCGCCGCGCCCGGGGAGCGGCTCTACCGCACCGGGGACCGCGCGCGCTGGCGGCCCGAGGGGACGCTCGAGTTCATGGGGCGGACCGACACGCAGGTCAAAGTGCGCGGCTACCGCGTGGAGCCCGGCGAGGTCGAGGCCGCCCTGCTGCGCCACGAGGGCGTCGCAGAGGCCGTGGTGGTGCTGCGGGACGACCGGCTGGTGGGCTACTACACGGCCCGGGAGCCCCTGGGCGTGGCGGAGCTGAGGGCGCGCCTGCGGGTATCGCTCCCGGAGTACATGGTTCCCTCCGCGCTGGTGGAGCTGGAAGCGTTCCCGCTCACTCCCACCGGAAAGACCGACCGCGCGGCGCTCCCGGCCCCGGAGCGCGCGGGGGCGGAGGCCGGGCACGTGGCCCCGCGCACCCCCGTGGAGGAGGCCCTGGCCGCGGCATGGCGCTCGGTGCTCCGGGTGGAGCGGGTGGGCGTACACGACAACTTCTTCGAGCTGGGGGGAGACAGCATCCTTTCCATCCAGGCGGTGTCCCGCGCCCGCCGCGCCGGGGTGGAGCTGAAGCCCCGGCACTTCTTCGAGCACCCCACCATCGCGGAGCTCGCGCAGCTGGCGGCGACGGCCCAGGCCGTGAGCGCCGAGCAGGGCCCGGTGACCGGCGAGGCGCCGCTCACCCCCATCCAGCACGCGTTCTTTGCGCGGGACCTCCCGGAGCCCTGGCACTTCAACATGCCGCTCCTCCTGCGGGGGCGCGGGCCGCTGGACCACGCCGCCCTGGAGGGCGCCGTCCGCGCCCTGGCGACGCACCACGACGCCCTGCGCGCGCGCTTCACCCGCGGGGAGGACGGCCGGTGGATCCAGCGCTTCGCCGCGCCGGAGCCGGAGCTCCCGGTGGAGCGCGTGGACCTGTCGGGCGTGCCGGAGGCGGAGCGCGAGGCGGCGGTGGAGCGGTTCGCCGGGGAACGGCAGGGCGGACTCCGTCTGGAGGGGCCGCTGCTGCGGGCGACGCACTTCGACTTCGGGCCGGAGGCACCGGGCCGGCTCCTCCTCCTGGCCCACCACCTGGTCGTCGACGGGGCTTCCTGGCGGACCCTCGTCGAGGACCTGGAGACCGCGTACGGCCAGCGTGTGCGCGGCGAGCCGGTGGCCCTCCCCCCCAAGACCACCTCGTTCAGGGCCTGGGCGGAGCGGCTGGCGGAGCACGCCCGCACCGGCGCCGCCGCCGCCGAGCTGGCGTTCTGGACCGACCCGGCGCGCGCCGGCGCCCCTCCCCTCCCCACCGACTTCGGCGGCCCGAACGGCGAGGACACGGAAGCCGTCGTCGCCGCGGCGCTCACGGCGGAGGAGACGCGGATCCTGCTGCAGGAGGCGCCCGCGGCCTACCGCACCCGGGTCGACGACCTGCTCCTGGCGGCGCTGGCGCTCGCCCTCGGCCGCTGGACCGGCGACGGGCGCGTGCGGGTGGACGTGGAGTCCCACGGGCGCGAGGAGCTGTTCGCGGACGTGGACCTGTCCCGCACCGTCGGGTGGTTCACCGCCGTCCACCCGCTCTTCCTGGACCTGCGCGGCGCCGGCGGCGACGAGGCGGCGATCAAGACCGTCAAGGAAGCGATCCGCGCCGTCCCGGACCGCGGGATCGGCTGGGGACTGCTCCGCTGGCTGGGCCCCGACGACGCCCGCGAGGCGCTCGCCGCGCGTCCGGCCGCGCAGGTGGCCTTCAACTACCTGGGGCAGGTCGACGGCACCTTCTCGGACACGGGGGCGTTCCGCGCGGCGGACGAGGGCATCGGCCGGTCCCGGAGCCCGCGCGGGGAACGGGCGTACCTGCTGGACGTGATGCTGGTGGTGGAGGGCGGACGTCTGCACCTGCGCATCGGCTACGGAACCGGGCGGCACCGGGCGGAGACCGTGGAGCGCCTCGCCGCGGACGTGCTCGCCGGGATCCGGGCGCTGGCCGCCCACTGCGCCGCGCCGGGGGCGGGCGGCCACACCCCGTCCGACTTCCCGCTCGCGCCGATGAGCCAGGCGGAGCTGGACGAGCTGCTGGGGCGGGAGCGGGGGATTGAGGACGTGTACCCCGCGACGCCCATGCAGGAAGGGATGCTCTTCCACACCCTGTTCGCCCCGGAGGGCGGAGCGTACCTCGGGCAGTTCATGTACGACCTGGAGGGCGAGCTGGACGCCGCGGCGTTCCGGCGCGCCTGGAGCGCGGCCGCGCAGCGGCACGCCGTGCTGCGCACCGCCTTCCACTGGGGCGGCGAGCGCCCCTTCCAGGTGGTGCGCCGCGAGGCCGAGCCGCCGACCCGCGTGGAGGACTGGAGCGCCCTCGGCGCCGCGGACCGGGAGGCGCGCCTGGCCACGTTCCTGGCCGAGGACCGCACGGCGGGCTTCGACCCGGCGCGGGCGCCTCTGATGCGGCTGGCGCTCTTCCGCACCGGGGAGCGGACTCACCGCCTGGTGTGGACGCACCACCACGCGCTGCTGGACGGGTGGAGCCTCCCGCTGGTGTTCCGGGACGTGGCCCGCTTCTACGACGCCTTCCGGGCCGGGCGCGAGCCGGAAGTCGCGCCGGGGCGCCCGTACCGCGACTACATCGCCTGGCTGCAGCGGCAGGACACCAGGGCGGCGGAGGCGTTCTGGCGGGAGCAGCTCGCCGGCGTCGAGGGGCCCACCCCGCTGGGGATCGACCGGGCGGCGTCCGGCCCGGAGACGGGGGTCGGCCGGGTGGACACGCGGCTCCCGGCGGAGCTCTCCAGGCGGCTCGCGGAGCTGGCGCGGGGCGCCGGCCTCACCCTGGGGACGCTCCTCCAGGGCGCGTGGGCGCTCCTGCTGTCCCGCTACTCCGGCGAGCGCGACGTGGTCTTCGGCGCCACCGTGTCGGGGCGCCCGCCGGAGGTGCAGGGGGTGGAGGAGATGGTCGGCCTCTTCATCAACACCCTCCCGGTGCGGGTCGCCGTTCCCGCGGACGCCCCGGCGCTCCCCTGGCTCCGGCGGCTGCAGGACGCGCAGGCGCGGGTGCGGGAGTGGGAGCACGCGCCGCTGGCGCAGGTGCAGCGCTGGAGCGGGGTGGAGGGGGCGCAGCTCTTCGAGAGCATCCTGGTGTGGGAGAACTACCCGGTGGAGGAGGCGCTCGCGGCAACGCCGCAGCGCGACTTCGAGCTGCGGACCGTCGGCGGGATCGAGCAGACCGACTACCCGCTGACGCTGGTCGCGGCGCCGCTGGGAGCGGAGCGCGCCGTGGGCCTGAGCGCCTCCTACGCCCACGCCCGCTTCGACCCGGACGCGATGGAGCGGATGCTGGGCCACTTCGGGAGTGTGCTCGCCGCCTTCGCGCGGGCTCCGGAGGCGCGCCTGGGCGAGGTGGAGCTGGTCACGGAGGCCGAGCGAGAGCGCGTGCTGGGGGAGTGGAGCGGCACGGACCACGGCTTTCCCGCCGGGACCGTGCACGGTCTGCTCGCCGCGCAGGCGGCGCGCACGCCGGACGCCCCCGCCGTCTCCTTCGGGGGGCAGGCGCTCGCCTACGGGGAGCTGGACCGGCGCGCCAACCGGCTGGCCAACCACCTGCGCGCCCTCGGCGTGGGCCCGGAGACGCGGGTGGGGGTGTGCCTGGAGCGCACCCCGGAGCTGGTGGTGGCGCTGGTAGCCGTGCTCAAGGCGGGCGGCGCCTACGTCCCGCTGGACCCCGCCTACCCGGCGGACCGGCTGGCCTACATGGTGGCCGACTCGGGCGCGGCCGTGGTGGTGGCGCGGAAGCAGCTGGCCGGCCGGCTCCCGCGGCAGCGGGTGCGCGTCGTCGCCCTGGACGCCGAGCGCGAGGCGGTCGCCGCGCGGCCGGAGACCGCCCCGGAGAGCGGCGCCGGGCCCGAGAACCTGTCACACGTCATCTACACCTCGGGCTCCACAGGTCGGCCCAAGGGAACGATGATCCGGCACTCCTCGGTCGTGGTGCTGCTGCACTGGCTGCGGGAGGCGATGACGGACGAGGAGCGCTCCGCGGCGCTGTTCTCCACCTCGATCTCGTTCGACGTGTCGGTGGCCGAGCTCTTCGGGACGCTGGCCTGGGGGGGGAAGCTGGTGATGGTGGAGAACGCGCTGGAGCTGGCGGAGCTGACCGAGCCCGTCGTTTCCGCCGGGATGGTCCCCACCGCGGCGGCGGAGCTGCTGCGCACGGGCGGGATCCCGGCGGGCGTGAAGACGCTCAACCTGGCCGGCGAGGCGCTCCCCCCGGACCTGGCGCGGGCGATCCACGCCCTGGGGACGGTGGAAACCCTCAACAACCTGTACGGTCCCACCGAAGACACCACCTTCTCCACCCACTGGCGTGTGGAGCCGGGCGCGGACCCGGTCCTGGTGGGCCGGCCGCTCGCCGGTACCCGGGTGTACGTGCTGGACGGAGAGCTGCGGCCCGTGCCCCCGGGCGTCCCGGGCGAGATGTACCTGGCCGGCGCCGGGCTGGCCCGTGGGTACCTGGGCCGTCCCGGCCTGACCGCCGAGCGCTTCGTCCCCGACCCGCTCGGCCCGGCGGGCGGGCGGATGTACCGGGTGATGGACCGGGCGCGCTGGACGTCCGCCGGGGAGCTGGAGTACCTGGGGCGCGCCGACTTCCAGCTCAAGGTGCGCGGCTTCCGCGTGGAGCCCGGGGAGGTGGAGGCGATGCTGCGGGCGCACCCCGGCGTCCGCGAGGCGGTGGTGGCCGTGCGCGGCGACGCGCCGGGCGGGCCGCTGCTGGCGGCGTACGTCGTCGCCGCCGGCGACGGCGACGGCGCGCCCGCCGGCGAGCTGCGCGCCTGGCTGCGGGAGCGGCTCCCCGAGCACATGGTCCCCTCCGCGTTCGTGGAGCTGGCGGAGATTCCGCTGACCCCCGGCGGCAAGACCGACCGCCGCGCCCTCCCCGCCCCGAAGGGCGCGGCCGGCCCCGCCCCCTACGCCCCCCCTCGCACCTCCGCCGAGAGGCTGCTGGCGGAGATCGTGGCGGACGTGCTGGGGCTGGAGCGGGTGGGCGTGAACGACCGCTTCTTCGACATCGGCGGGCACTCGCTGCTCGCCACCCGCGTGATTGCGCGCATCCGCAGGGAGCTGGGGATCCAGCTCCCGCTGCGGGCCCTGTTCGAGGCGCCCACGGTGGCGGAGCTGGCGGGGCGGCTGGGCGTCGCGGCCTCCACGGAGCGGATGGACGCGGTGCTGGAGCAGCTGGAGGAGCTGTCCGACGAGGAAGTGATGAGGCTCCTGGCGGAGGAGGACGCCCCATGACGGACCGCCTGGACCGGCTGGCGCGGCTTTCCCCCGAGCGCCGCCGCCTCCTCCAGAAGCTGATGCAGGCGGGGGCGGAGGCGGAGCGCGACCCCGAGGAGATCCGCAGGAGGAGCCCGGGAACGCCGCTGCCCCTGTCGTTCGCGCAGCAGCGGCTCTGGTTCGTGGACCGCCTGGCCCCCGGGACGGCCACCTACAACATGCCGTTCCCGCTGCGGCTGCGGGGGCCGCTGGAGGTGGGGACCCTCCGGAGGACCCTCGCCGAGGTCGTTCGGCGCCACGAGGCGCTGCGCACCGTCTTCGCCGCGGAAGGGGGCGAGGCGGTCCAGGTGGTGCTCCCCCCGGCGCCCGTCCGCTTTCCCGTGGCGGACCTGTCCGGCCTGTCCGCGGCGGCGCGCGAGGCGGCGACCCGCCGGCTGGCCCGGGAGGAGGCGCGCCGCCCCTTCGACCTGGCGCGCGGCCCGCTCCTGCGCGCCACGCTGCTCAGGCTGGACGACGGCGACCACGCGGGGCTGTTCACCCTTCACCACGTGGTGAGCGACGGGTGGAGCACCGGCGTGCTCGCCCGCGAGCTGTCGGCGATCTACGGGGCGTTCGCCAGGGGCGAGGCCTCGCCGCTCCCCGAGCTGCCCGTGCAGTACGCGGACTACGCGCTCTGGCAGCGGGAGTGGCTGGCCGGAGACCGGCTCGCGGCGCAGCTGGCCTTCTGGCGGGAACGGCTGCGAGGCGCCCCCCCGGTCCTGGAGCTCCCGGTCGACCACCCCGCCCGCCCTGTCGTCGGGGGGCGCGCGCGGAGCGTGCCCGTCGTCCTCCCCCCCGCCGTCTCGCGCGCGGTGGGCGAGGCGGCGCGGAGCGAGGGCGCGACCGCGTTCATGGTGCTGCTCGCGGCCTGGCAGCTCCTGCTGGGGCGCTACGCGGACCAGGAGGACGTGGTCGTGGGCACCCCCGTCGCCGGCCGCACCCGGGCGGAGCTGGAGGGGCTGATCGGCTTCTTCGTCAACACCCTTGCCCTGCGGACCAGCCTGGCCGGGGACCCGGACTTCCGCGGGCTGCTCGGACGCGTGCGGGACGGCGCGATGGGGGCCTTCGAGCACCAGGAGCTCCCCTTCGAGCGCCTGGTGGAAGAGCTGGCCGTGGAGCGGAGCCTGGTGCACACCCCCGTCTTCCAGGTGATGTTCGCCCTCCAGAACGTGGAGGCGGGCGAGCTGCGGCTGGGCGAGGTGGAGATGGAGCCCCTCGCCGGGGGGGAGGAGGAGTCCCAGTTCGCGCTCGGCCTGGTCCTGCGGGAAGACGGGGACCGGATCGTGGGGGCGCTGACCTTCCGGGTAGACCTCTTCGAGGAAGCCACCGCCGGGCGGATGCTCGGGCACTTCCGCGTCCTCCTGGAGGGCGCGCTGGAGCATCCGGGGCGCCGCATCTCGGAGATCCCGCTGCTGGAGCCGTGGGAGCGGGACCGCCTCCTCCGCGAGTGGAGCCCCCCGGGGACGCGCCCCGCGGGGCCCGCCGTGCCGGCGCTCTTCGCCGCGCAGGCCGCGCGCACCCCCGGCGCGCCGGCCGTCTCCGGCGGCGAGGAGGCCCTCACCTACGCCGGGCTGGAGCTGCGCTCCGGCCGGATCGCCCGCGTCCTGCGCTCCCTGGGCGTGGCTCCCGGGACCCCGGTGGGCGTCTGCCTGGAGCCCGGCCCCGAGCTGCTGGCGGCCGTCCTCGGCGTGTGGAAGGCGGGCGGCGCGTACGTCCCGCTGGACCCGGGCTACCCGGCGGAGCGGTTGGCCTTCCTGCTGGCGGACGCCGCCGTTCCCGTGGCGCTGACGGAGGCGCGGCTGGCCGCGGCACTGCCGGAGCACGGCGCGCACGTGGTCCTTCTGGAAGACGCGGAGCGGGCCGCCGACGGGGACGACCCGGACCCGGCGCCGGAGGTCGATCCCGACTCCCTGGCATACGTCATCCACACTTCCGGCTCCACCGGCCGGCCCAAGGGCGTGCGCGTCACGCACCGGAGCCTGCTCGCCACCGTGTACGCCGCCCGGGAGGCGTTCGCCTTCCTGCCCGCGGACCGGGTGCTCGTGCTGGCGAGTTTCGCCTTCGACATCTGGCTCTTCGAGGCCGTCCTCCCCCTCCTGGCCGGAGCGTCTGTCCGGCTTCTCGCGCGCGAGCAGGTGCTGCGGGCGGAGGAGCTGGCCGCGGAGCTGGAGGACGTGACCGTGGTGCACGCCGTCCCCGCGCTGATGCGCCGGACCGCGCAGGAGCTGCGCGCCTCCGGGCGGGTCCTCCCCCGCATGCGGCGCGTCTTCGTGGGTGGCGACGCCGTGCCCCCCGACCTTCTGGAAGAGATGCGCGAGGTCTTCCCCGCCGCCTCCATCCACGTGCTCTACGGCCCCACCGAGGCCGCCGTCATCTGCGCCGCCCACGAGTCCCGCGCCACGGACGCGCGCCGGCAGTGGGTGGGGCGCCCGCTGGGCAACGCCACGCTGTACGTGCTCGACCGCGCCCTCGGGCCGGTGCCCGTGGGCGTGCCCGGCGAGCTGTGCATCGGCGGGGCGAGCGTGGCGCGCGACTACCTGGGCCGCCCGGAGCTGACGGCGGAGAAGTGGCTCCCGGACCCCTTCGCCGCGGAGGCGGGGATGCGGCTCTTCCGCACGGGGGACCGGGTGCGGTGGACGGGGGACGGGGAGCTGGAGTTCCTGGGGCGCACCGACACGCAGGTCAAGGTGCGGGGATTCCGGATCGAGCCCGGGGAGGTGGAGGCGGCGCTCGCCGCGGACCCGGCGGTTCGCGAGGCAGTCGTGCTGGTCCGCGAGGACGTGCCGGGCGAGAAGCGGCTCGTCGGCTACGTCGTCCCGGCGGCGGACGGCGTCCGGGCGGCGGAGCTCAGGGAGCGCCTGTCTGCGCGGCTGCCGGAGCACATGGTGCCGTCCGCGCTGGTGGTGCTGGACGGATTTCCGCTGTCGCCGAACGGCAAGGTGGACCGCCGGGCTCTCCCCGCGCCGGAAGCTGCCGGGTCGGCGGAGCACGTCGCGCCGCGCACCCCGACGGAGGAGATCCTGGCCGGCATCTGGGCCGACGTGCTGCGCCTGGAGCGGGTGGGGGTGCACGACGACTTCTTCGCGCTGGGCGGCCACTCGCTGCTGGCCACGCGCGTCGCCTCCCGGGTGGGGGAAGCGCTCGGGACGGAGATGCCGCTCCGGCTCCTGTTCGAGCACCCCACGCTGGCCGGGCTCGCGGAGCGGGTGGACGCCCTGCGCGGCGAGGGCGCCGGAGAGCGATCCCCGCCGCTCCGCCCCATCCCGCGCGACGGCTCGCCGCTGCCGCTCTCCTTCGCGCAGCAGCGGCTCTGGTTCATCGACCAGCTCCAGCCCGGGGCCGCGGCCTACGTCCTCCCCTTTCCGCTGCGGCTCCGTGGGGCGCTGAACGTGCGGGCGCTGCGCCGCGCGCTCTCCGAGGTGGTGCGCCGGCACGAGGTGCTGCGGACCGTGTTCGTCGTGGAGGGTGGGGAGCCGGCGCAGTCCGTCCGGCCCGCCGCCCCGGTCCCCTTCCCGGCGGTGGACCTGGCGGGCCTCGGGGCCGCCCGCGGGGAAGCGGAGGCCGCGCGCCTCGCGGGCGTGGAGGCCCTGCGCACCTTCGACCTGGCGCGCGGTCCGCTCCTGCGGACCGTGCTGGCCCGACTGGGTCCCGAGGACCACGCCGTGCTCTTCACCCTCCACCACGTGGTGAGTGACGGGTGGAGCACGGGCGTGCTGACCCGCGAGCTTTCGGCGCTCTACGGGGCGTTCGTCCGGGGCGAGGCGTCGCCGCTCCCGGAGCTCCCCGTCCAGTACGCCGACTACGCGGCGTGGCAGCGTGCCCGGGGCGGCGAGGCGCTGGAGGAGCAGCTGCGCTGGTGGACCGGGCGGCTGGCCGGCGCCCCGCCGGAGCTGGAGCTCCCGGTCGACCGCCCCCGCCGGCCGGTGGCCGAGGCTCCCGCGCGGGCCGTCGCCGTCGCCCTGCCGCCGGAGCTGTCGCGAGAGCTGCACGAGGCGGCGCGGCGCGAGGGGGCGACGCCGTTCATGGTGCTGCTGGCCGGCTTCGCCCTGCTCCTGTCCCGCTACTCGGGCCAGGAGGACGTGGTCGTTGGCGCTCCAATCGCGGGACGCACCCGGGTCGAGCTGGAGGGGCTGATCGGCTTCTTCGTCAACACGCTGGCGCTGCGCACCGACCTGTCCGGGGACCTCACTTTCCGCGGGCTGCTCGGGCGCGTGCGCGAGGCCGCGCTGGGCGCGTTCCACCACCAGGACCTCCCCTTCGAGCAGCTGGTGGAGGCGCTGCAGCCGGAGCGCAGCCTGTCGCGCACTCCGCTCTTCCAGGTGATGTTCACCCTCCAGAACGTCGAGGAGGGCGCGCTCCGCCTGGGGGACCTCCGCGTGGAGCCCCTGTCCTCCGGGGAAGGCGTCACGCCCTTCGACCTGGACTTCACCCTCCACGCCGGCCCCGGGCACGTCGCGGGGACGCTCCGCTACCGCGCAGACCTGTTCGAGCACGCCACCGTGGAGCGCATGCTGGAGCACTTCCGCCTCCTCCTGGAAGGCGGGCTCCGGAGCCCCGAGCGGCCGGTCTCCACCCTCGCCATGCTCGCGCCGGAGGAGCGGGCGCAGGTGGTGGAAGCGTGGAACGCCACCGACCGCGAGTTCCCGCGGGAGCGCTGCCTGTACGAGCTGTTCGCCGAGCAGGCCGCCCGCACTCCTGCGGCCCCCGCGGTGGTGTTCGAGGGCCGTGCGCTCTCGTACGCCGAGCTGCAGGAGGGCGCGGACCGGCTCGCGCGCCGCCTTCGCCCGCTGGGAGTGGGCCCGGAGACGCGGGTGGGCATCTGCGTGGAGCGGGGTCCCGGGACTGCGCTGGCGATCCTGGGCGTCCTCGCGGCCGGCGGCGCCTACGTTCCCCTGGACCCGGCCTACCCGGCGGAGCGGCTGGAATACATGCTCCGCGACAGCGGCGCGCGCGTGCTGGTGGCGGAGGAGGGAGTCGCCGCGAGGCTGCCGGAGTTCGGAGGCGAGGTGGTGTGGCTGGACGGGGAAGACGACGGTCCTGAGGAGCCGGGTGCAGTGGCAGGCTGTTCCCTGTTCCCTGTTCCCTGTTCCCTGTCTCTCGCCTACGTGATCTACACCTCGGGCTCCACCGGCACACCCAAGGGCGTCGCCGTCCCGCACCGCGCGGTGGTCAACTTCGCCGTGGACATGGCGGAGCGACTGGGGCTCGGCGCGGGCGACCGGGTCCTCCAGTTCGCCTCCCCCGGATTCGACGTGGTGGTGGAGGAGCTGTTCCCCGCCTGGCTCGCCGGCGCAGCCGTCGTCTTTTCGCGCGGCGAGCTGTTCGCTCCCGGGACGCTGCTGCGCGTCGTCGCGGAGGAGGCCGTGACGGTCTTCGAGCTGCCGACCTCCTACTGGCACGAGTGGGTGCGGGAGCTGGCCGAGCGGGGCGGGCGCCCCCCCGCCCGCGTGCGCGCGGTGCTGGTGGGCGGCGAGCGCGTCTCGGCCGACCGGCTGCGGGAGTGGGCGGAGCTGCGCGTCCCCCTGGTCCACGTGTTCGGGCTGACGGAAACGGCCTGCACCTCCACGACCCTCCACCTGGCGGCGGGCGACGACGGGTCGCGCTGGAGCAGCCTCCCCGTCGGCCGGCCCACGGGAAACGTGAGGCTGTACGTGCTGGACCCGGGGGGCCGGCCGGTGCCCGCCCGCGTCCCCGGGGAGCTGTTGATCGGGGGCGAGGGGATGGCGCGCGGCTACCTGGGGCGGCCGGAGCTGACGGCGGAGAAGTTCGTCCCGGATCCGTTCGCGGCACAAGGCGGCGCGCGGCTGTACCGCACCGGCGACCGGGTGCGCTGGCTCGCTGACGGGACGCTGGAGTTCCTGGGGCGGATCGACCACCAGGTCAAGGTGCGGGGCTTCCGCGTGGAGCCTGGGGAAGTCGAAGCCGCGCTGGAGCGCCACCCGGGGGTCCGCGAGGCCGTGGTGCTGGTGCGCGGCCAGGCGCTGGTGGGCTACTTCACTGCCGGGGGCGGCGCCCCGGACGGGGGCGAGCTGCGGGCGCACCTGAAGGCGCTCCTCCCGGAGCACATGGTGCCCTCCGCGTTCGTGGCGCTGGAGGCGCTTCCGCTCACCCCCCATGGCAAGCTCGACCGCCGGGCGCTCCCGGCTCCGGAAGCGGGGGCCGGACGCGAGTACGCGGCCCCGCGCGGCGGGACGGAGCATGCGCTGGCGGAAGCGTGGGCGCAGGTCCTGGGGGTGGAGCGGGTGGGGGTGCACGACGACTTCTTCGAGCTGGGTGGGCACTCGCTGCTCGCCACGCGCCTGGTGTCGCGGGTGCGGGACGCGCTCGGCGTGGAGGTGCCGCTGCGCGCCCTGTTCGAGGCACCCACCCCGGCGGGTCTCGCGGAGCGCGTGGAGGCGCTGGCCCGCGAGGGAGCGGGGAGCCAGGCCCCCCCGCTCCTTCCCGTTCCCCGCGACGGGGACGTCCCGCTCTCCTTCGCGCAGCAGCGCCTCTGGTTCATCGACCAGCTCCAGCCCGGGAGCACAGCGTACAACGTCCCGGCCGCGCTGCGCCTGCGGGGGGCGCTGGACGCGCGGGCCCTGCGGCGCGCCCTCGCCGCGACGGTCCGCCGGCACGAGGTGCTGCGCACCGTGCTCGCCGTCCGCGACGGCGAGCCCGTGCAGGACATCCGTCCGGCCGGTCCCCTTCCCTTCCCCGTCGTGGATCTGGCCGCGCTCCCCCCGGAGCGGAGTGAGGCCGAGGCCGTGCGGCTGGCCGCCAGGGAGGCGGCGCGCCCCTTCGACCTGGCGCGCGGGCCCCTGCTGCGGGCCACGCTGCTGAAGCTGGACCGGGAAGACCACGCCGCGCTCTTCACCATGCACCACGTGGTCAGCGACGCCTGGAGCATGGAGGTGCTGACCCGCGAGCTTTCCGCGTCGTACGCGGCCCTCCGCCGCGGCGAGGAGCCCCGGCTCCCGCAGCTCCCCGTGCAGTACGCGGACTACGCCGCCTGGCAGCGCCGCTGGCTCTCGGGCGCGGTGCTGGAGGCGCAGCTCGGCTGGTGGAGGGAGCGGCTCGCCGGCGCGCCCCCCACCCTGGACCTCCCGGCCGACGGGCGCCGCCGGCCGGGCGGGAGCGTGCCCGCCGGCGCCCGGCCCCTCGTCCTGGGCGCCGGGGCGTCGCGGACGCTGCGCTGCACGGCGCGGCGGGAGGGGGTGACGCCGTTCATGGCGATCCTGGCCGCCTGGCAGCTCCTGCTTGCCCGGTACTCGGGGGAGGAGGACGTGGTGGTGGGCTCCCCCATCGCGGGGCGCACCCGCGCCGAGACCGAGGGGCTGATCGGCTTCTTCGTCAACACGCTGGCGCTGCGCACGGACCTGTCCGGCGATCCCACCTTCCGCGAGCTGCTGGGGCGGGTGCGGGAAACCACGCTCGGCGCCTTCCAGCACCAGGACGTGCCCTTCGAGCGGCTGGTGGAGGAGCTCGCCCCCGAGCGGAGCCTGTCGCACACGCCGCTCTTCCAGGTGGCGTTCACCTTCGAGACCGCGGCCGGGGCCGGGGGAGCGCTGCGCCTGGAGGGGGTGGAGACGTCGCCGCTCGCGCACGGCCCGGAGGCCGCCAAGTTCGACCTGAGCCTGGGCCTGGTCCAGGAGGCGGAGGAGATCGCCGGGGGGATCGTCTACCGCACGGACCTGTTCGAGGACGCCACCGCCGGGCGCATGGCCGGGCACCTGGAAGCGGTGCTGGAGGCGCTGTCCGCCGACCCGCAGCGGCGCCTGTCGGAGCTGTCGCTGCTGCGCGAGAGCGAGCGGGCGCAGCTGGTCGCCGCCTCCGCCGCCACGGCGGAGCACCCCCGGGCGGCCGTGCACGAGCTGTTCGCGCGCCGGACGGAGCGCGCCCCGGACGCGGCGGCCGTGGTCTTCGAGGGCAGCACGCTCGCGTACAGCGAGTTGGAGCGCCGGGCCAACCGGCTCGCGCACCACCTGCGCCGCCGCGGCGTGGGCCCCGAGGTGCGCGTGGCCGTGTGCGCCGAGCGCTCCGCCGAGCTGGTGGTGGCGCTCCTGGCCGTGCTCAAGGCCGGCGGCGCGTACGTGCCCGTGGACCCGGCCTACCCGGCCGAGCGCATCGCCTACCTGCTGGAAGACTCCGGCTGCGCCATCGTCCTGGTGCAGGCCGAGCTGCGCGATCTCCTGGGCGAGCCGTCCATGGAGGTGATCGCGCTGGAGGCCGCGCTGGAGGCCGAGGAGGGCGGCGACGCCGCGCCCGGGGTGGAGGTGAGCCCGGAGAACGCCGCCTACGTCATCTACACCTCCGGCTCCACCGGCCGCCCCAAGGGCGTGGTGGTCACGCACGGCAACGTCACGCGCCTCTTCGCCGCCACCCAGGCGTGGTTCGGATTCGGCGAGCACGACGCGTGGACGCTGTTCCACTCCTACGCCTTCGACTTCTCGGTGTGGGAGATCTGGGGGGCGCTGCTGCACGGCGGCCGCCTGGTGGTGGTACCCTGGCAGACCAGCCGCGACCCGGAAGCGTTCCACGCGCTGCTGGCGAGCGAGCGCGTGACGGTGCTGAACCAGACGCCCTCCGCCTTCCGACAGCTCGCGGCGGTGGAGGAGACCGGCGGGGTGCCTGCCGAGCTGGCGCTGCGCCTGGTGATCTTCGGGGGCGAGGCGCTGGACCCGCGGAGCCTGCGGGGGTGGATGGAGCGGCACGGCGAGGAGTCGCCGCGCCTGGTGAACATGTACGGGATCACCGAGACCACGGTCCACGTGACGTACCGCCCGATCCTTCAGGCGGACGTGGAGGCGGGGGAGGGGAGCCCGGTGGGCGTGGCGATCCCCGACCTGGCGGTGTGGGTGCTGGACGGGTGGGGGAACCCGGTGCCGACCGGCGTGCCCGGGGAGCTGTACGTGGGCGGCGGAGGCGTGGCGCGGGGGTACCTGGACCGGCCGGAGCTGACGGCCGGGCGCTTCGTGCCGGACCCCTTCGCCGCGGAAGCGGGCGCGCGGATGGACCGCACCGGCGACCGGCTGCGCTGGAAGGCGGACGGCAGGCTGGAGTTCATCGGGCGCGTGGACGAGCAGGTCAAGGTGCGCGGCTTCCGCATCGAGCCGGGGGAAATCGAGGCGGCGCTGAGCGCGCACGCGGAGGTGCGCGAGGCGCGGGTGATCGTGCGGGAGGACGAGCCGGGCGAACAGCGCCTGGTGGCGTACATCGTCGGCGAGGCGGATGCCGGCGCGATGCGCGACCACCTGCGGCGGAGCCTCCCGGAGTACATGGTGCCCTCCGCGTTCGTGGCGCTGGCAAAGCTTCCCCTGACTCCCAACGGCAAGCTCGACCGGCGGGCACTGCCCGCGCCCGGGCCGGCGGGGACGGAGGGCTACGTGGCGCCGCGCACCCCCACCGAGGAGGCCCTGGCGGGGATCTGGGCCGGGGTCCTACGCGTAGAGCGGGTGGGGATCCTCGACGACTTCTTCGGCCTGGGCGGGCACTCGCTGCTCGCCACGCGCCTGGTCTCGCGGGTGCGAGAGCAGCTCGGGGTGGAGCTGCCGCTGCACGCCGTTTTCGAGGCGCCCACCGTCGCCGGGCTGGCAGCCTGGCTGGAGGCCGCCAGCCCCTCCCCGGCGCTGGAGGAGTGGGAGATGTACGAGGAGCTGGAGCGGCTCGCCGGCCTGTCCGACGAGGAGGTGCGCCGGCTGCTGGGCGACGGCTGAGCGGGTCCGGGCTCGCCGCCGAATCCACCAGGTTCGATCACGTACCGCGGCCGGCGACTGCCTGCGCCGCATCACAGACACGGGGAGCCAGAGGTGAAGTCCTTCACCGCCGAAGAGCTCGAAAAGCTCTCGCCGGAGCGCCGGGCGCTCCTGCAGAAGATGCTCGACGAGCGGAGCAGCGCGAAGCGAGCCTCGCAGACCGCGCCGGGCGTCCCGCGGCGCGAGGGCGGCGGGCCCGCCCCGCTCTCGTTCGCGCAGCAGCGGCTCTGGCTCCTCGACCGGATCGAGCCGGGGAGCCCCGCCTACAACATGGCCTTCCCGGTGCGGCTCCGCGGGAGGCTGGACGCGCGCATCCTGGAGCGGACGCTCTCGGAGCTGGTGCGCCGGCACGAGTCGCTCCGCACCCGGCTCCCCGTCACGGGCGACGTGCCGGTCCAGGTGATCGAGCCCGCGCGCCCGGTGCGGCTCCCGCGGGTGGACCTGGGCGGCCTCGTGGCCGCGCGGCGCGAGGCGGATATGCGACGGCTCGCGGAGGACGAGGCGCTGCGCTCCTTCGACCTGGCGGCGGGCCCGCTGCTGCGCGCCGTGCTGGTGCGGCTGGACGCGGACGACCACGCGCTGCTCTTCACCCTCCACCACGTGGTGAGCGACGGCTGGAGCATGGCGGTGCTGGAGCACGAGATGTGGACCATCTACTCCGCGTTCGCGCGGGGTGAGCGGTCTCCGCTCCCGGAGCTCCCGGTGCAGTACGCCGACTACGCCGTGTGGCAGCGCGCATGGCTCTCGGGCGCTGTCCTGGAGGCGCAGCTCGGCTGGTGGAGGGAGCGCCTCGTGGGCGCTCCCCCGGTGCTGGAGCTCCCCACGGACCGCCCGCGCCGCCCCGTCGCCGCACCTCCCGCGCGGACGCTCCAGCTGGACCTGGACCCGGAGGACTCGCGCGGGCTGCGGGAGCTGACCCGGCGGGAGGCCGCGACGCTGTTCATGGCGCTCCTGCCCGTCTTCGCCATCCTGCTCGCCCGCTACTCGGGACAGGACGACGTGGTGGTTGGATCCCCCGTGGCCGGGCGCACCCGCGGCGAGCTGGAGGGGCTGATCGGCTTCTTTTCCAACACGCTCGTGCTGCGGACGGACGTGTCGGGCGACCCCACCTACCTGGAGCTGCTCCGGCGGACGCGGGAAGCGACGCTGGGCGCCTTCGCCCACCAGGACCTCCCCTTCGAGCGGCTGGTGGAGGAGCTCGCCCCCGAGCGGAGCCTGGCGCACACCCCGCTCTTCCAGGTGATGTTCGCCTTCGGAGAAGCGCCGGCCGGGGGGGGAGCGCCGCGCCCGGAAGGGATGCGGACGGCGCACATCCCCCCCCTGCGGGAGGTGGCGAAGTTCGACCTCAGCCTGACGATGGAGGACGGCAAGGAGGGGGTGGCGGGCGCCCTGATCTACCGCTCCGACCTGTTCGAAGAGGGCACCATCGAGCGGATGGCCGGGCACTTCCGCGCCCTGGTGAAGCAGGTGATCGCGGACCCCGGGCGGCGCGTCGGCAGCCTCGACCTGTTTTGCGCCGCGGAGCGCGCGCGGCTCGTGGACGCGGATCCCACCCCGGTGGAGTACCCGGGGAGCGTGCACGCGCTCTTCGCGGCGCAGGCGGCGCGCACCCCCGACGCCGTCGCCGTGGTCTCCGGGGGCGGGCGGCTGAGCTACGCGGAGCTGGACCGCGCGGCGAACCGGCTCGCGAACCACCTCCGCGGGCTCGGGGTGGGACCGGAGACGCGGGTGGGGGTCTGCATGGAGCGCTCGGCGGAGCTGGCGACCGCCCTGCTCGGCGTCCTCCGGACCGGCGGCGCCTACGTCCCGCTGGACCCCGGTTACCCCCGGGAGCGCCTCGCCTTCGTGCTGGAGGACTCCGGCGCCGCCGTGCTCCTGACGCACGGGGACGCCGCCGAAGGGCTCGCGGCACCGGGCGTCCGGGTGCTCCGCCTGGACGCCGACGCGGAGCGGATCGCGGCGGCGGGCGAGGCCGCTCCCGCCGTGGACGCGGACCCGGACGGGCTCGCCTACGTGATCTACACCTCAGGCTCCACCGGCGTCCCCAAGGGCGTGGGGATCCCGCACCGTGCGCTTTCCGCCCACATGCGCTGGATGCAGCGGGCGTATCCGCTCTCCGCCGCCGATCGGGTGCTGCAGAAGACCCCGGTGGGCTTCGACGCCTCGGTCTGGGAGTTCTGGGCCCCTCTGCTGGCGGGCGCCACCCTGGTGATGGCGCCCCCCGGCGCGCACCGCGACCCCGCGGCGCTGGCGCGGACGGTGGAGCGGGAGCGCATCAGCGTGCTGCAGGTGGTGCCCTCCTTCCTGGGGGCGCTGCTGGACGACGGGCGGTTGGCGCGGCACGGCGGGCTGCGGCGCCTCTTCTGCGGAGGCGAGGCGCTCCCCGCGGCGGTGGCGGAGCGGGCACGCGCCGCCACCGGCGCCGAGGTGGTGAACCTGTACGGGCCCACGGAGGCGTGCATCGACTCCGTCGCGCACACCTTCGCCGGGAGCGAGGCTGGGGCGACGGTCCCCATCGGCCGGGCGGTGGACGGGGTGCGCACCCGGGTCCTGGACCGGGCGGGGAATGCCGTGCCCGTGGGGATCCCGGGGGAGCTGCACCTGGGTGGGGCGCAGCTCGCGAGGGGGTACCTGGGACGGCCCGAGCTGACGGCCGGAGCGTTCGTCCCCGATCCCTTCGCCGCCGGAGCGGGGGAGCGCCTGTACCGCACCGGCGACCGGGTGCGCCTGCTCCCGGCCGGCACGCTGGAGTTCCTGGGGCGCATGGACGAGCAGGTCAAGGTGCGCGGCTTCCGCATCGAGCCGGCGGAGGTCGAGGCCGCCCTGCGCGGGCACCCGGGCGTGCGCGACGCCGTGGTCGCGGCGCGCGGGGACCGGCTGGTGGGCTACCACGTGCCGTCCGGTGCGGAGCCGGCGGACGCGGCGGAGCTGCGCGCGTTCCTGGGCAGGACGCTGCCGGAGCACATGGTCCCGTCCACCTTCGTGGCGCTGGAGGCGCTGCCGCGCACCCCGGGCGGCAAGCTGGACCGGCGGGCGCTCCCGGCCCCGGAGAGCACGTCCGCCGGGGCGGAGCACGCGCCACCGCGGACCCCCACCGAGACCGCGCTGGCGGCGATCTTCGCCGGGGTGCTCGGGGTGGAGCGGGTGGGGGCCCACTCTCACTTCTTCGACCTGGGCGGGCACTCGCTGCTCGCCACGCGCCTGGTCACGCAGGTGCGGGAGCAGCTCGGGGTGGAGCTGCCGCTGCGCGCCGTCTTCGAGGCGCCCACCGTGGCGCGGCTCGCGGAGCTCGTGGACGCGGGCAGCGCGCCCGCGCAGCCGGAGCACGCCGAGCCGGCGCCGCCCCCCGCCACGCAGCGCATCCCGCGGCGTGCCGGAGGGGGCCCCGCCCCGCTCTCCTTCGCGCAGCAGCGGCTCTGGTTCATCCACAAGCTCGACCCGGCCAGCCCCGCCTACAACATGCCCCGGGCGCTCCGGCTGCGCGGCGCCCTGGACGTGGGCGCCCTCCGGCGGAGCCTCACGGAGGTGGTGCGCCGCCACGAGGTGGCCCGTACTCGGCTGGTGGAGCAGGACGGCGAAGCGGTGCAGGTGGTCCTCCCCCCCGCACCGTTCCGCCTGCCGGCGGTGGACCTGTCCGGCCTCGCTCCGGAGCGCCGCGAGGCGGAGGGGCTCCGCCGGATCATCGAGGAGGGGGAGCGGCCGTTCGACCTGGGTCGTGGACTGCTCCTCCGGGGCCTCCTGGTACACCTGGGACCGGACGACCGGATGGTCCAGTTCACCATGCACCACGCCGTCAGCGACGGCTGGAGCATGGGGGTTCTCACCGGCGAGGTTTCCGCGCTGTACGGAGCGTACTCGCGCGGCGGGGAGTCCCCGCTCCCCGAGCTGCCGATCCAGTACGCCGACTTCGCCGTCTGGCAGCGCCGGTGGCTCTCGGGCGCCGTGCTGGGCGCGCAGCTCGACTTCTGGCGCGAACAGCTGGCGGACGCCCCCCCGCTCCTGGATCTCCCGGCCGACCATCCCCGCCGCACCCTGGTGGGTGCGGCCGAGGAGAGCCGCCCCTTTTCCCTTCCGGCCGGGCCAACGGCCGCGCTGCGCCGGCTGGCCCGCGCCGAGGGCGCGACGCTGTTCATGACGCTGCTGGCGGCGTGGCAGGCGCTGCTGGGCCGCTACGCCGGCGTGGACGACGTGGTGGTGGGCACCCCCATCGCCAACCGCACGCGGGCCGAGGTGGAAGGGCTGATCGGCTTCTTCGTCAACACGCTGGTGCTGCGCACCGACCTGTCGGGCGACCCTTCCTTCCTGGAGCTGCTGGAGCGGGTGCGGGAAACCACCCTGGGCGCCTATCAGCACCAGGACCTCCCCTTCGAGCGCCTGGTGGAGGAGCTGGCCCCCGAGCGGAGCCTGCTCCACAACCCGCTCTTCCAGGTGATGTTCGCCCTGCAGAACACCGAGGCGGGCGCGCTCGCCCTGGGCGACGTGGACGCCGAGCCGCTCGGCGGAGGCAGGGGCGGGGCGAAGTTCGACGTCGGGGTGTCGCTCTTCGAGGTGGGGGAGCGGATCGAGGGGGAGCTGACCTACCGGGGGGACCTGTTCGAGGCATCCACCATCGACCGGATGGCCGGTCACTTCCGGCTCCTGCTGGAGGGCGCGGTGGCCGACCCCGGGCACGCCGTCTCCGGGCTGCGGCTCGTCGGGCCGGAGGAGGAGCGCCGTGTCCTGGAGGAGTGGAACCCGCCGCGCGATTGCCCGGACCAGGCGCTCGTCCCGCGGCTGCTCCGGGAGCAGGCGGCGCGCACCCCCGACGCCCCCGCCGCGTCCGGCGGCGGCCTCGCGCTCACCCACGCCGAGCTGGACCGGCGCTCCGACCGGCTCGCCCGCGCCCTGCGCTCCCTCGGCGTGGGACCGGAGACGCCCGTGGGCGTCTGCCTGGAGCGGGGGCCGGCGCTGCTGGTGGCCGTGCTGGGCGTCTGGAAGGCGGGCGGCGCCTACCTCCCCCTGGACCCCGACTACCCCGTGGAGCGCCTGGCGTACGTGCTCCGTGACGCGGCCGCCCCCGTGGTGCTGACGGAGGCGCGGCTGGCCGCGGCCCTCCCGGAGCACGGCGCGCGCGCGGTGCTGCTGGACCCGGTACTGCTGGAAGAGGGGGAGCGCGCCGCCGCCGGGGACGATGCCGGGCCGGCGCCGGAGGTCGACCCCGACAACCTGGCCTACGTCATCTACACCTCGGGCTCCACCGGCCACCCCAAGGGAGTGCGCGTCTCGCACCGGAGCCTTCTCGCCACCGTACACGCCGCCCTGGACGCCTTCGGGTTCGGACCGGACGACGTGACGACGTCGCTGGCGAGCTTCGCCTTCGACATCTGGCTCTTCGAGGCCGTCCTCCCCCTGCTCGCGGGCGGGAGCGTGCGTCTGGTCCCCCGGGAGCGGGTGCTGGACACCGAGCGCCTGCTCGAGGATCTCGCCTCGTGCACGGCGGTGCACGCCGTCCCCGCGCTGATGCGCCAGACCGCGCTGGTGCTGCGCGCCTCCGGGCGCACACTGCCCCGCGTGCGGCGCGTTTACGTGGGCGGCGACGCCGTGCCGCCCGACCTGCTGGAGGAGATGCGCGAGGTCTTCCCCGCCGCCTCCATCCACGTGCTCTACGGCCCCACCGAGGCCGCCGTCATCTGCGCCGCCCACGAGTCGCGTCCCTCGGACGCGCGCCGGCAGTGGGTGGGCCGCCCGCTGGGCAACGCCGCTCTGTACGTGCTGGACCGGGCCCTCCGGCCGGTGCCCGTGGGCGTTCCCGGCGAGCTGTGCATCGGCGGGGCGAGCGTGGCGCGCGACTACCTGGGCCGGCCCGCGCAGACGGCCGAGAAGTGGGTCCCCGACCCCTTCGGCGCGCGGGAGCGCAGCGGTGCGCGGCTGTACCGCACGGGCGACCGGGTGCGCTGGACGGGAGACGGGGAGCTGGAGTTCCTGGGGCGGACGGACACGCAGGTCAAGATCCGCGGCTTCCGCATCGAGCCCGGGGAGGTAGAGGCGACCCTCGCGGAGCACCCGGGGGTGGAAGAGGCGGTGGTGGCGGTGCGCGAAGACACCCCCGGCGACCGGCGCCTGGTGGGGTACGTGGTCCCCGCCGCGGAAGACGCAGACGGAGTGGAGCCGGCCGCGCTCCAGGAGGAGCACGTGCGGGAGTGGGAGGCGCTCTTCGGCGACGCCTACGGCGAGGAGGACGCGGGACAGGACCCCGCGTTCCACGTGGCGGGGTGGAACAGCAGCTACACCGGCGAGCCCATCCCCGAAGCGGAGATGCGCGAGTGGGTAGAGCACGCCGCCGGGCGCGTCCGCGACCTCCGCCCCCGCCGCGTCCTGGAGATCGGGTGCGGCACCGGGCTCCTCCTGTTCCGCGTCGCGCCGGAGTGCGAGGAGTACTGGGGGGCGGACTTCTCCGCCGAGGCGATCGGGTACCTGCGCCGGCAGCTGGGACGCCCCGGGCGGGAATTGCCGCAGGTGCGGCTGATGGAGCGCGTCGCCGACGACTTCACCGGGATCCCGGCGGGGCACTTCGACGTGGTGGTCGTCAACTCCGTGGCGCAGTACTTCCCCGGCGTGGACTACCTGCTCCGCGTGATCGACGGAGCGGTCGGCGCCCTCGCCCCCGGGGGGACGCTGTGGGTGGGCGACGTGCGCAGCCTCCCGCTCCTGGAAGCCTTCCACGCCTCGGTGGAGCTGGCCCAGGCGTCGGCGGAAACGCCGGCCCCGGAGCTCCGGGACCGCGTCCGCAGGCGGGCCGCGCGCGACAAGGAGCTGCTGGTCGCGCCCGAGCTGTTCCGCGCCCTCCCGAGCCGGCTCCCGCGCGTCTCCGCGGTGGAGATCCGGCTGAAGGAGGGACGCCACGCCAACGAGATGACGCGCTTCCGCTACGACGCGGCGGTGCGCGTGGAGAGGCCCCCTTCCCCGGCCGCGCCCGCGTGGCGCCGCTGGGACGCGGCGGGCGGGCTCGCCGCCCTGGCCCGCGAGCTGGACGAGCGGGCGCCCGACGCCGTGGCGTTCGCGCGGGTGCCGAACGCGCGCGTGGCGGGAGCGCTGGCGCTGCCGCAAGCGCTGGCGGCGCACGAGGAGGCCCGGAGCGCGGAGGAGCTGCGCGCCCTGGCCGCGGAGCGCGACATCGCGGCCGTGGACCCGGAGGCGCTGCGGGAGCTGGGAGAGGCCCGCGGATACCGGGTGCACGCGCGCCCGTCGGCGTGGGGAGCGGGGGAGCTGGACGTGCTGCTGGCCCGCGGCGACGCCGCGTCGGCGCTGGTCGAGGAAGTGCTGGACGCCCCGCCGACCTGGGCCGCCTGGGCGAGCGACCCCCTGGCGGGGAAGCGCTCCCTCCAGCTTCTCCCCGAGTTGCGCGGCTGGCTCCGGGAGCGCCTCCCCGACTACATGGTGCCGGGGGCGCTGGTGCTGCTGGAGAGACTTCCCCTGACCCCCAACGGCAAGGTCGACCGCCGCGCCCTGCCGGCGCCGGAGGCGGCGGGGGACGGGGCGTACGCGTCGCCGCGCACCGCCACGGAGGAGACGCTTGCGGGAATCTGGGCCGCGGTGCTCCGGGTGGAGCGGGTGGGGGTGGAGGACGACTTCTTCGCGCTGGGCGGACACTCGCTGCTGGCCACGCGGATGGTGTCGCGCATCCGGGAGGCGCTGGGCGTGGAGGTGCCGCTGCGCGCGCTCTTCGAGGCGCCCACCGTGGCCCGGCTCGGCGCGCGCGTTGACGACCTGCTGCGCGCGGGCGCCGGAGTGCAGCTCCCGCCGCTCCGCCCCGCCCCCCGCGACGGTGGGCCGCTGCCTCTCTCCTTCGCGCAGCAGCGGCTGTGGTTCATCCACCAGCTCGACCCGCGGAGCCCCGCGTACAACATGCCCTCGCCGCTGCGGCTGCGCGGGCCGCTGCGTCCGGACGTGCTGGAACGGGTGCTCGCGGAACTGGTCCGCCGGCACGAGTCGCTGCGCACCGTCTTCGCGTCCGCTGGGGGCGAACCGGTGCAGGTGATCCGCCCGGTGGGGCCCGCCGCCCTCCCGGTTGTGGACCTGCGCGGGCTCGCCGGCGAGCGGCGCGTGGCCATGGTACAGCGGCTCGCGGCGACGGAAGCCGGACGGCCGTTCGACCTCGCCCGGGGGCCGCTCCTGCGCGCGGCGCTCCTCCGGACCGGCGAGGAGGAGTGGGCGCTCCTCTTCACCGTCCACCACGTGGTGAGCGACGGGTGGTCCATGAGCGTCCTGGTGCGCGAGATCTCCCGGCTATACCAGGCCTTCGCCCGGGACCTCCCCTCGCCGCTCCCCGAGCCGCGCCTCCAGTACGCCGACTACGCCGTGTGGCAGCGGGGGTGGCTCGCGGGGGAGGCGCTGGAGCGGCAGCTCGCCTTCTGGCGGGAAAAGCTGGAGGGGGCGCCGCCCCTGCTCGAGCTCCCGGTCGACCATCCCCGTCCCCCCGTGGCCGGCGAGCGCGCCGCGCAGCGCTCCTTCGTGCTCTCGGTGGAGACCTCGCGGGCGCTGCGGGCGCTCGCCCGCCGGGAGGGCGCCACCCTGTTCATCACACTGCTGGCGGTCTACCAGGCGCTCCTCGCCCGCTGGTCCGGGCAGGACGACGTCACTGTGGGAACTCCCGTGGCGGGGCGCGGTCAGCTGGAGCTGGAGCCCCTGGTCGGCTTCTTCGTCAACATGCTGGTGATCCGCACCGGCCTGTCGGGGCGGCCCGGCGCCCGCGAGCTGGTGGGGCGGGTACGGGAGGGCGTGCTGGGCGCGCAGGCGCACCAGGACCTCCCCTTCGAGCGGCTGGTGGACGAGCTGCAGGTGGAGCGGAGCCTTGGCCGCGCCCCGCTCTTCCAGGTCCTCTTCGCCCTCCTGGCCGGCGGTCCCGGCGAGGAGCGGCTGTCGCTGGGTGACGTGGAGGTGTACCCGCTCCACGGCGAGGAGACCGCGGCCAAGTTCGACCTGAACCTCACGCTCCAGGACGGGGGCGAGGCGCTGGCCGGCTCCCTGGTCTACCGCACCGACCTGTTCGAGGGCGCCACCATCGAGCGGATGCTCGGGCACTTCCGCGTCCTCGCCGACGCCATCGCCGACGAGCCCGACCGCTCCGTGAGCGACTTCGACCTCCTCGCTCCCGCCGAGCGGGCGCAGCTGGAGGGCTGGAACGCGCCGGAGCGACCCCACGCCGCCGCTCCGCTGGTGCACGACCTGTTCGCCGCCCAGGCGGTGCGGACCCCGGACGCAGTCGCCGTGTCGTGGCGCGGCGAGCCCACGACGTACGCCGAGCTGGAGCGCCGCTCCGCCCGGCTGGCGAACGCGCTGCGCCGGCGCGGCGTCGGCCCGGAGACGCGGGTGGGCGTCTGCCTGGACCGCACGCCGGAGCTGCTGGTCTGCCTCCTGGGCGTGCTCAGGGCGGGCGGCGCCTACGTGCCCCTGGATCCGGCCCACCCCCAGGAGCGCCTCGGCTTCATGATCGACGACGCCGGCGTCGCCCTGGTCCTCACCGGGTCCGCCCTGGCGGGGCGGCTCTCCGGGGGCGGGGCGGGGCTCTTCGTCCTCGACCGCGAGCGGGAGTCGCTGTCCGCCGAGCCGGAGAACGTCCCCGGGAGCGGCGTGCTGCCGGAGAACCTGTCGCACGTGATCTTCACCTCCGGGTCCACCGGCAAGCCCAAGGGAGTGATGATCCGCCACGGCAGCACGGCGGTCCTGCTGCACTGGCTGCGGGAGAACGTCACGGACCGGGAAAGGTCCGCGGTGCTTTTCTCCACCTCCATCAGCTTCGACGTCAGCGTGGCCGAGATCTTCGGCACGCTGTGCTGGGGCGGCAGGCTGGTGCTGGTGGAGAACGCCCTGGAGCTGGCGAGCGTGCAGGAGCCGGTGGTCTACGCGAGCATGGTCCCCACCGCCGCGGCGGAGCTGCTGCGCTCGGGAGGGATCCCGGCGTGCGTGACGACGCTCAACCTGGGCGGGGAGGCGCTTCCGGCCTCCCTCACGGAGGAGCTCTACGCGCTCGGCACCGTGGAGAAGGTGGGCAACCTCTACGGTCCCACGGAGGATACCACCTACTCCACCTACGCGCTCGTCCCCAGGGGCGCGGACCCGGTGCCGGTCGGGCGGCCGGTCGCCGGCACGCGCGCGTACGTGCTGGACGCGAACCTCCTCGCCGTGCCGGTGGGAGTCGTCGGCGAGCTGTACCTGGCCGGCGATGGGCTCTCGCGCGGCTATTCCGGCCGCCCCGACCTCACCGCCGAGCGTTACCTCCCGGACCCGTTCGGCGGGCCGGGGGACCGGATGTACCGGGTGATGGACCGGGTCCGGTGGAGAGCGGACGGGGAGCTGGAGTACTTCGGGCGCACCGACTTCCAGGTCAAGGTGCGGGGCTTCCGCATCGAGCTGGGGGAGATCGAGACCGCGCTGCGGGACCACCCGTCGATCCGCGAGGCCGTCGTCGTGGCCCGGGAGGACGCGCCGGGGGAGAAGCGGCTCGTGGCGTACCTGGTGCCGGCCGGAAAGGAGATGTCCGGCACCCCGCTGCACGCGCACCTGGCGCACCGGCTCCCCGAGTACATGATCCCCGCCGCGATCGTCGTGCTCGACGCCCTCCCGCTCACCCCCAACGGCAAGCTGGACCGGCGCGCCCTCCCGGCGCCCGAGTGGAAGAGCGAGGCGGAGTACGTGGGACCGAGGAGCGAGGTGGAGGAGCAGCTCTGCGCCATCTGGGCCGAGGTGCTCAGCCTCGAGCGGGTGGGGGTGCACGACAGGTTCTTCGAGCTGGGCGGGCACTCCCTCATGGGAGTCCGCATCATCTCGCGCATCCGGGAAGCGTCGGGGGTGGAAGTTCCCCTGCACGTGCTCTTCGAGGCGCCGACGGTCGCCGGGCTGGCGGCTTGGATCGAGGAGAACGACCCCGTCACGCAGTTGGAGGAATGGGAGGTCGACGAGGAGATGGCGAAGCTGGCGGCGCTGTCCGACGAAGACCTGATGAGGCTCCTGGGCAAGTGAAGCACCCCGTCCGGCCGCGGGGGGCCTGGGGGCGGCACGGAGTTGCTCCTCCGGAGGTGCGATCTCACCCGGACGTTCGCCCTGAGGAGCCTTCCCCACCCTGCCACCCGCATTCCGGTTCACCGGGGGTTCGATATTGGCGGGCTTGCGGGGGCGGGTGCGACAGATTGCGTGTCGCGAGTTTGCAAAAGTGCGACATTTTGCATGTCGCGGCTGCGACACAACTCGTGTCGCCCAACAGCCTTTGTTGGGCGACACGTATTCTGTCGCATTTGCGACATCTATTTTGTCGCTCGCGACATCGAGTTCTGTCGCAAATCGCGACACCGAGTTCTGTCGCATGGCATAAGCTTGAATAACACAAGACTTTACACGACAGGGCGCCCGGCCACTCGGGGCGCCCTGTCGTGTTTCTGGCACTCGCAATTACCATCTGCGCGACGGAACTGAATGTCGGACAAGCGACAGAACTCGATGTCGCCCCCATTTTTGCAATTTAAGAAAGTGAGACTCTACGCCGGTTTCTCACAAACAAGTGCTGCGCGGGAGGGGGCACGACATCCGGTTCTGTCGCACCTCGTGGAAAACTTGCGACATCCGGTTCTGTCGCGCTCGCAGCCTGGGCAAAGTAGGGGCGAAAAGTGCGGCTCGCGATGAGCCGGGTTCCCCGAGATTGGGATACCTGCTCCCCTCTGGAAAGAACCAGCAGATCCGTAGGAGGCCACCGTTAGACCTCGAGTGAGTCTATGCCGGAAATTGGTGGGCTAGCAGACTCGAGATCCGGGAGATCGCTCAAGGCGCGGACTCGGCTTCCACTCAGGTCGAGTTCCTTCAGCATCCGCATTGTCGATAGGCCCTGTACTCCGCTGACCCTTGTGTTCTCAAGGTTGTAGCTCTCTCAGGGCCGGGAAGTGGGAGACGTCGATGATCCCGCTGATCGGGTTGTCTGACAGATCGAGGTGTCGGAGCGCGGAGAATCGCTCGATTCCGGTGAGTTGAGCCAGATTGGTGATTCCCGCATTCCGGAGCCTCAGGTCGGTGGTGCGGCCGAGTGCATCAACGCGGTATACCCGGTCACCAGGGGCGGGATCACCCGATTCATTGCCGGGAAGATGCGAAGAAACTCTATCCTGGAGACAGAAAGGAATATGGGCTCGGGGGAACTGCGGAGTTGCGTCCATGACCGAACGGTGAGCGCTTGTGAGCGAGGTAGGAGCAGCATTAGCGGTATGGCTGCCAGCGCTACGACGAGAAATGCCCAGTATCTTCGTTTGATCATTGCCCGGTCGAGTCGACCTGCCACGTTTCTGGAGGGATCGCCACGAATCGAACCAAGATCGTGGATGCTATACGAACGAACCTCCGGCCGCCAAGCGCAACATTCTTGATCGCAGGCCGAGAGAGTCAAAGCGAGACTCGGTCAGGAGTTTCCAGAACAATGTGAACCAACCCCGGGATAGCACCTCCTCGATCCGCTGCACGGAACTGACTCGCGGAGGCAGGGATCGAGCCTTTTGTAGGCAGCAAGGGCGACTCGTACGAAAACTCACTGGCGGAGTCGGTAACGGACTCTTCAAGACGGAGGTCACTCGGCAGCGGAGGCCGTGGCGAGGCTTCGAAAACGTCGAACCTGCCACCCTCGAGTGGGCTGGTGATCCATTTCATCCACCAACGTCTCTTTGGAGCCACTCGGGCGCATTCCCTGATCGAACAAAAGGAGGCGTTCTACCGCAGTCAGGAGGATCAGATCCTCATGCCGGACTCACATTCTGAGCTCTCCAAAAAACCCGGTGCGGTTCACAGCAGCGCCTCCACGCGATCCGCGCAACTGAGCGCGAACCGCCGGTACTCCCCGTCTCGGGGCGATGTGCCCGCTGCGGTATAGCGCCGGTCGGCCATCATGAACGTTGTCCGCCTCTGAAGTCGAACTTAGATTGGCGCTCAAGTGTAGTGCCACCCTCCATCCGCCCGGCGGAGTCGTGTGCAAGTTATACGCTTCAGAAGCGCCTACCTCCCTCGCGGCCCGCCCGCGCACCCTCCTGTCCAGGCTGCGGCCACTGATGGCCGAGCCCCGCCGGACGCACGTCCGGATCACAATCCCAACCGGAGGCTTGAATGGAAGCCCCGCAAAACCAGCATCCCCCGGGCAGCGCAGGCGCGTCAGCCGCGCGCCCGAGCCCCGAAGAGGCCCTGTTCGAGACCCAGGTCCAACTGGTGACGTCTAGAGTCGAATCGGTGTCGCACTCGTTGCGTGCCGCGGCGGCAGCACTCGAAGCACTGGCGGTACCAGTCCGCCAGCTTCAGGCGATCGCGAAGGGCGCGCGGTTCTAGCCCCGGGAGGCGGTGGGTCGAGTAGTGCCCTGGGAGCGGTCGATCCACCACCGAGCCAGTGGGGCGTGTGCGTCGAACACGGCTGTCGTCGATCCTGCCCTGGATCTGATGGAGACCGACAGACACGATCGCGGTCCTACCTGCCCTGGATCAGATGGAGAGACGCGGCAGCAGCAGAGGGGCCTCCGATCCTGCCCTGGATCAGATGAGCGCCGCTGCCGCATGCG
>JBEVLE010000680.1:0-62172 GCA_040509335.1 Longimicrobiaceae bacterium
CAGGGTGCGGGACCCTGCCGGCCCCTGGCTCACCGGCGCTGCTGGATGCGGCGGATGATGTCGCGCGCCTGCTCCTTCTCGTAGTTCGCCTGTCCGACCCGGTAGGACACGTCGACTTGCGTGGTGGTGGGGCTGCGCGACTCCAGCTCCACGTGCACCACGCGGTCCCCGCTGCGCGCCTCGTACTCGCGCTCCATGGCGTTGTCGTCGTAGTCGGCCCCGGTGATCGTCATCCCCATGTCCCCGAGCACCGCCCGGGTGCGCCGGTCCACGTCGGAGATGGAGCCCTGCACCACCGCCTCGGCGCCCTGGTCGGTGAAGACGGCCTCGGCGGCATTGCCGACCGCGTTCGCCGCGCTCTCGGCATCCTCGCGCGCTCCCTGCATGGTCCGGCACCCGAAGGTCGCCGAAGTGAGCGCCAGGACGGCGGCGAGACGGGCGGCCACGAGCAGCTTCTTCGTCATCGGGTCAGCTCCGGTTGGGTTTTTCGCACGCCTCCGCACGTGCTCGTGCGGAGGCACAGCCCTGTCCCGTTCTGCATGGCCCGGACCAGCGGGCCGGCGCCGCCGGCCCCATGCTCTGTGTCAGGCGGAGGGACCCGATCCACTCACCGGGGCGACCGGGAGCTCGCCGGGATCGCTCACGGAGGGATCCCGTCCCCCGCGGCGCCCTGCGCCAGTGCGATCCAGCGCTGGACCTCCTCGACGACCCGCCGGGGCTCGGCCGGCTTGGCGATGTAGGCGTCGCACCCGGCCGCCGCGGCCTGGCTCCGGGCGATGTGCAGCGCGTGCGCGGTGAGGGCGACGATGGGGATCCCGGCGGTGCCCGGGTCGGCCTTGAGGACCCGGGTCGCCTCCCAGCCGTCGATCCGCGGAAGGGTGACGTCCATCACGATCGCGTCCGGGCGCTCCTCGCGGGCGAGGCTGATTCCCTGTTCGCCGTCGGCCGCCTCGATCACCTCGTACCCGAAGTAGGTGAAGATCGTCCGAAGGATCGCCCGGCAGTCCGGGTCGTCCTCCACCAGAAGGATCCTCCGGCTCATCCGACCTCCTCCCCGGGGCTCGTGCGGACCGGCTCCAGCATCCGGACGGCGGCCGCGAGGCGGAAGCCCCGGACGCTGACGTGCTCCGCGCGCAGCACGAAGCGCGTGAAGACTGCGAGGGAGCCCTCCACGTCCACGGCCTCGTCGGCGGGCACCCCCCGGCGCACCGCGGCTTCCACCTCTTCGCGCAGCACCGCGAACTCCCTCCGGAGCGCCGCCTCCGTCCAGCCCAGCCGCGCGCGCCGGGCACCGTGGCGCTCCGAGATCAGCTGCTGGATGTCCGAGCCGTCGCGCATCAGCTCCGGCTCGCCGCCGGTCTCCTCCAGAATGATGAGCGCCTGTGCGACGGCGGCGACGAACGCCAAGGTGTGGTCCTCCAGCTGCGCGTCCGTCAGCGACTCCGTATCCGGGAGGAGCGGGTCGCCACGGAGCCGCCGCACGCAGGCCGGCACGACGGCATCGGCTTCGGCCTGCACGACCTCCCCGACCCGCCCGAGCCCGCGCGGCTGCGGCCCCGGGGCCGGGAACGGCAACGGAACGGGACTGGCCGCCTGGGCATCGGCTGCGCCGGCCGCGGGGAGCCAGAGGGTGAAGCAGGAGCCCTCACCCAGGCGGCTCCGCACGCTGAGGTCCCCCTCCATGAGCCGCGCCAGCTGCCGGCTGATCGTCAGGCCCAGCCCGGTGCCGCCCCGGGTGCGCGTCCAGCCGCGCTCCGCCTGGACGAACGGCTCGAACACCGCCTCCAGCTGTTCGGGCGCGATCCCCTCCCCGGTGTCCTCCACGCGCACGTAGGCCCAGGGCCCCGCCCCTGCGAGCTGGGTCCCGGGATCGGCGGCCGACGTCAGCCCACAGGTCACCGTGATCCGCCCCCCGGGCCCGGTGAACTTCACCGCGTTGGAGAGGAGGTTGACGAGGATCTGCCGCACCCGGTCGTCGTCGCCGATGAAGTGCCAGTCCGCCTCGCGCCGGCACAGGTTGGCGAGCTCCAGTTCGGCCTGGGTCGCGAGCGGCTCGACCAGCTCGAGCGCGGCGGAGACCGCGTCACCGACCCGACCCGGCTCGCGCGCCACGTGCATCTGACCGGCCTCCACCTTCGCCAGGTCCAGGATCTCGTTGATCAGTCCGAGCAGGTGGCGGCTGTTGGAGGTGATTCGGTCGAGCTGGCCCTTCTGCGCCTCGGAGACGGGGCCGGCGATCCCCATCCCGATCAGCTCCGTGTAGCCGATGACGGCGTTGACGGGGGTGCGCAGCTCGTGGCTCATGTTCGCCAGGAACTCGCTCTTCGCGTGGCTCGCCTCCTCCAGGGCGGCCAGGGCGGATTCGAGCTCCGACGTGCGGGCGCGGAGCGCGGCCGCCTGCTGGCCGCTCCGGCGCACCGAGCCGCGAAGCGCCTCCGCCAGGGCGCTGACCAGCGTCGAGACCGCGAGGAAGGCCGTGAGGTAGACCGCATCGGCGAGGCTGGTCGACTTGATCGCCCCGCCCTGCGGGAGCACGTAGAAGGCGAGCCCGAACGCGCCCAGCGCCGCGGCCAGGAGCCCGGGGCCGAACCCTCCATACCACGCGCTGACGACGACGGCGGTAAGCGCCAGCAACAGCGTCAGGCGCGGCAGCACCGGCTGGAGGGCCACCGTACCGGTGACGGCGAGCACGCTCGTGAGCACGGCGGCGCCGTAGCGGACGCCGCGGCCCTGGAGAGGGGAGCCGAACCGCGTGGCGCTCACACGCCGGCGCCGCTGAGGGTATTCGCAGGCTCCCCGGGGGCGGCATTCGCACGGCGAACCTCGAAGGGCAGCCCCCGATGCTGGACCACCTGGTGGTAGAAGAGCGTGATCGCGTCCGTCGCGGACAGGCCCAGCCCGCGGAGGATGGCCTCCGCCTGTGCCTTCAGCTCCGGCTCGACCCGCGCGCGGATCATGGCCGTCTTCGCCATCGTGTTGTCCGGGAATGAAATTTTCGGGAGGAAGGCCGAATGTACCCCGACCGGGGTACACGGTCAAGCGGAGTGCCTTGTCAACTCGACTACGCTCCAAAGGGGGGGCGACTTTCGTCCCGTGCGACGATGATGTGGTCCAGGAGCTCCAGGTCCAGCAGTTCCTGGAGTGAGGCATCGAACCGACGTATCGTCCACTTCAGGTGCGTGTCGATCCGCCGGAGTGCGTTGACCAGAATTGTACAGCCCTCATAGTTCGCTGGATTGCGAATGTCAGCGGCGAGGCCGTTGATCAGCGTGCGGAGAAGGGGCTACCAAAGTCAGCGGCACATGACGTGTCTCACCTTGCTCGACATGTCTGCCACTGTTTTGCACGTCCACTCTCTCGCAGTTTGAGACATAATCGGTGCTGACCCGATGCCACCTCACGACGCAGGCTGGCAAGGGGGCACAGCTTCGGCTTCCACATGACTTCTCCGCGAACGAGGTCCGCCGACAGCTCACGGCCGTCCTAGTCTGGCTGCGCCCCCGCTCACCCAGGCGGAGGGCGCGGCAGAAGGTGCAGCCATCCTCAACGAAGTCGAAGGGCCTGCCGGGAACATGCTTGCCGCCGCTTTGCGGGACGTCATGCTCTGGATCGAGGCCACTCCCGGGCGTCAGAGAGCCGCATTCCACCCGGGAGCCGGCGGGATCCGCAACGAGCAGGTACGCATCGCGGTGGAGGACCCGGACCTCTGGAGCCCGCTCCTCGTCCTCGCTCTGATGGCAGGCGACCCGGAGTCCGTCGGGTACGGAAGGGTCCTGCATGCCAGTCAGCGGATCGCGGAGTGGGCGGAATCCCGCGGCGCCCCGGCCACCCGCCTGGACTTCACCCAGGCCCGTGCGTTGCTGCGACCGCGGGATGCGGAACTGGCACTCCAGGTCGCCCGGCTCGCCCGGGAACTCGGCGATTTCGCGCGCGCGGAGAGCTGGTTCCGGCACACGGTCCGCCTCGCGCGGAACGACGATTGGGAGTCGTACGTGTGGGCATACGTCGGCCTGGGAGTCCTGTACATCCGGAGCGGCAACCCGTCCGCCGCGCAAACCGTGATGCTGCGCGGCTTACGCACGGCCGAGCGCAACCGGCTTCGTCCGCTGGCCGGTGTTGCTCACCACCACCTCTTCTATCTCTCCGGGGAAACCGGGCAACTGCACATGCCCCGACGGACGAAGGGATGTTCTCGCCGGACGCAAGGGACAGCGCCAGCATCAGGCTGCCGAACGCAGCGCGGGAGAGGTGGCTGTGGGTACGCATGGAAGCCTCGCTTGCTGAAGGGAGAGTCGAAGGACGGTCCGTGGCCGCGCACCAGGGCGTTGAGCGGCGCACGTCGAAGCGCACGTAGTGACGGGCCGGGTGATCGGAGGGGGGGCCGATCACCCCCGCCTCACCAGGTGACGGTCACCGTGGCGGTTGACTCCGCCAGGTCGATGCGGTTGATGGTGATCCGCACGCGGTTCTGGCCCACGAAGGTCTCGCCGGTCAGCCATTCGGGCCCGCCGCCCGCGCGAATCAGGTACGAGATGCCGTCCCGGTACTCGTGGATCAGCACGGTCTCGCGCGGAATGCTGCGGTCCCACCCGTCCTTGCGGCGGAACTCCACCGAGTAGTAGCGCGAGTCGTCGGCGACGCCGGGAAAGCGCACCTTCACCTGCAGCACCCCGTTGGCCTCAGGGCGGTTGATGGCCGCCACCGTGAGGGTGCGCGTCTGCGCCGTGGACGAGGGGACGAGCGTGGCCACGCGGTTGGCCGGGAGCCAGCCCAGGCGCAGCTTGTTGGGCGCGTTCAGGCTGGGGCCGCCGTCGCCGAAGTACGTGGTGGCAAAGCGGAACCATCCCGGGTCGCCCATCCCGCCCAGCACGTCGTAGCCGTCGCCGTAGTCGGCGTTCAGGTCGTCGAAGGCGTGCGGCAGGCCGTAGCCGTGGCCCAGCTCGTGGCCCGTGCAGTGGTGCAGCGTGTAGCAGCCGTGGTCCAGGATCACCCGGCCGCCGGCGGCGCCGGAATCCAGCAGGTCGTTGATGACGGCGACCACGTTGAACCACTCGGCGGGGTTCACCCCGGCCGCGGTGATGCAGGCGTTGATCTTGTCCCAGCGCGACATGGCCTGCAGCTGGGCGCGCGTCTGCGCCATGGGATACCAGCCGCGGACCTCGGAGCCGGCCATGTCGACGGTGCCGTACGAAAGGTCGCGCCAGTAGTCGTACTGCCCACCGAGGCCCGCGCCCTCGGCGGTGAACTGGCGCCGGAGGAACTGCGCGGGGGACGAGGCCCACGACACGCCCGGCAGGCTCTGGGTGGACACGTCGCGCATCTTGCACATCAGCACCAGCCACCGCCGCTGCTGCCCCGCGGGCCACCCCTGGTGGTAGCTGGGCGCGTGCTGCGAATACGCCCACCAGTACGTGTAGCGCGAGCCGTCCCAGGCCGCGTCTGCGCGGTGGATGACCCCCGTGGCGGTGTTGTAGACCATGGCATCGTCGCGGAACGCCGCGCCGGGCGCCGTGCTCGCGCCGCGGAACCTGCCCCAGTACAGCTCGCCGGGCACCTCGCGGGAGATCTGCCCCATCGGCACGCTGGTGAGGGGGGTCAGGCCCCCGCCGGCATACTGCATCTGGAAGAAGCGCACGGCGCCGGTGCTCCGGTTGCGCAGGACCACGTCCTCCGTCGCGTTGTCGTCCACCGCTGCCACGCTCAGCGACTCGCCGGCCGGGATGGTTCCACCGCCTGTGGTGAACGCCCACCAGAAGGTGAGCTTGCTATCGTGGTACACCGCGTCGTAGCGGGCCACCTGCCCGGCGGAGTTGAACGCCAGCAGGTCGGTGCGGCCGTCGCCGTTGAAGTCGCCCGCCCGGAGGTTCCAGTCGAGCCCGGTGATGTTTCCCGGGGCAAAGGCCGGGTTCGTCTCGAAGCGGCCGGCCAAGGAAAGGAAGTAGAGGCGGAAGCTGCGGGACGCCCGGTTCTGCACCAGCACCTCGTCGCGGCCGTTGCGGTCGAAATCGCCGATCACGGCTTCTTCGGCGCCGCTCAGGATGGCAGGCTGCGTGGACCAGCGCCGCATCTCGCCTGCGGTGCCCGTGGGCTCGTAGCAGTTCAGGGTGCCGTCCGCCAGCACCAGGCACACCTCGTCCCGCGCCGGGCCCGAAAAGCGCCCCACGATCACGCGGGTGATGTCGCTGGGGGTGTACAGGTGCGCGACACCCGTCTTCTGGAAGTTGGTGCGGGTCACGAACAGTCGGTTGCCGGCCACCTGCAGGAACTCGCTCTGCCCGTCGCCGTCCACGTCGGCCAGGTACACCTCGCCGGGCATCCGCACCGTGCTGTGTGGGTACGGCCGGGCGTGCAGGGTGCCGGGGGTCAGGAGCGCCAGCAGCGCCCCGAGGGCGACCGTGCGCAGGAAAAGGAAGGGTCGCGTCATCATGGCTGCCTTGCGGAACGGGCCGATCACGGGAACGGCGAGGGCGGCGCGGAACGCCGCGGTGGGGCGGTGGATGGGGGTACGCATCTGGACCTCCTGCATGAAGGGAGAATCTTCGGGAGCGACTTCCTTGCTCCCGCCGTGGTGCGCCCCTATCGTGCGGCGGGGCGCTGAACGCGCCGTTACCTGAGCATTACCTCTCCCGGGAGCCCTCCTCCCATGTCGTTCTCCCTCCGCCTCTTCGGCGCCCCGGG
Organism: Longimicrobiaceae bacterium; assembly: GCA_040509335.1. Lineage (GTDB taxonomy): Bacteria > Gemmatimonadota > Gemmatimonadetes > Longimicrobiales > Longimicrobiaceae > JAFAYN01. The sequence continues at coordinate 6,679 of JBEVLE010000680.1, forward strand.
CGTCGTCGGTCCCGACGGGCCGCTGGGCGGGCGGATCGCGCAGCGCCACCCCCTGGCGCTCCTCGCCCTGCTCGCCGCCGCCCCTTCCGCCACCGCCAGCCGCGAACGGCTGACGGGCCTGCTGTGGCCCGACAGCGACACCGAGCACGCCCGCGGCCTGCTGAACGTGGCCGTCCACGCCGTGCGCAAGGCGCTGGGGGAGGGCGCGCTCGTCTCCGTGGGCGCCAGCCTGCAGCTGGACGAGGCGGTGGTCCGAAGCGACCTGCGGGATTTCACCGATGCTCTGGCGGCGGGGGAGGCGGAGCGGGCGGTGGAGGCGTACGCGGGGCCATACCTGGACGGCTTTTACCTGGACGCGGAGGGGTTCGACCGGTGGGCGGACGAGGAGCGCGTGCGGCTGGCAGGGCTGCGGGCAGAGGCGCTGGAGCGGCTGGCCGCCACCGCGGATGCCGCGGGGGACCCGGTGCGCGCGGCGGCGTGGTGGAGGCGGCGGGCGGGGCAGGACCCGTGCGACGCGCGGGTGGCGCTGCGGCTGATGGAGGCCCTTGCCGCGGCGGGCGACCGTGCGGGCGCCATTCAGCACGCGCGCGTGCACCAGGCCTTGCTGCGGGAGTCGATCGGCGCGGAGCCGGACCCGGAGGTCGCCGCGCTGGCGGAGCGGCTGCGGACGGAGCCGGCGCTCGAGATCCCGGCGTCTCCCACCGCAGACACACCGCGCGCGGCAGCCGCGGATCGCCCCGGCGATTCATCCAACGAACCCGTTCCCGTACCCGAGCGCGTCGTCGCCGCGGCGCGCCGGCGCCGGGGGATGATCGCCCTTGCTGCGGCGGCCCTGGCGCTCGGCGCCTGGTGGTCTGCCCAGATCTCGCCGGCCGCCGCTCCGCCGGTCACGGAGGCGAGCGTGGCCGTGCTCCCCTTCGCTGACGACAGCCGGGGAAGGGTGAACGAGTACTTCACGGACGGGCTGGCCGACGAGATCATCGGCGCGCTCAGCCGCGTGGACGGCGTGCGGGTTGTGGCCCGGACCTCGGCGTTCGCTTTCAAGGGGCGGGCGATCGGGACCCGCGAGGTGGGCGAGCAGCTGGGGGTGGCCCACGTGCTGGAGGGGAGCGTGCGTGAGGCGGGCGACCGGCTGCGGGTGAGCGTCCGGCTGGTCCGCGCACGCGACGGCGTGCCGGTCTGGTCCGAGCGGTTCGACCGGCGGATGGGCGACGTGCTGGCGGTGCAGGACGAGATCTCGCGGGCCGTGGTCCGCGAGCTGCGCGACGAGCTGGTGGCGGGAACGCGGGTCCCGCAGGCGACCCGCCCGACGGTGGACCCGGAGGCGTACGACCTGTACCTGCAGGGGCGCTTCGCGTGGTTCCAGCGCACGCCCGGCGCGCTGCGCCGGGCGCTCGACAGCTTCGGGGCGGCGGCGGCTCGCGACCCCGCCTACGCGCTGGCGTACGTGGGGACGGCGGACGTGTACAACGTGCTGGGCGCCTTCGACTACGGACTCCTCCCGCCGGACAGCGCCTACCCCCGTGCCCGCGCCGCGGCGGAGCGGGCCCTGGAACTGGACCCCGCCCTGGGCGAGGCCCACACCGCCCTCGCCAATGCCCTCTTCAACTACGACTGGAGCTGGGACGCCGCCGGGCGCGAGTTCCGGCGCGCCGTGGAGCTGAGCCCGGGTTACGCGGCCGCGCACCACTGGTACTCGCTGTACCTTCTGGCGGCGGGGCGGCCGCAGGAATCGCTCACCTCGGTACGCCGGGCGCGCGAGCTGGACCCGCTCTCGCCGGTGATGGCAACCGCCATGGCCCGCCACCTGTATTACACGCGCCGCTACGACCGCTCGATCGCCGAGTACCGCCAGGTCCTGGCCACCGATCCGGGCTTCGTCACGGCGCGCCTGGGGCTGGGTGTGGCCCTGGACCAGGTGGGCGAGCACGACGCGGCGGTCGCGGAGTACCAGCACGCGCTCCGCACTCTGGGCGGGCCGCAGCCCGTGTTGGTGGCGCTGCTGGGGCACGCCCGGGGCGCGGCGGGGGACCGGGAGGGCGCGCTGGAAGCTCTGCACCTGCTGGACGAGATGTCCCGCACGCGGTACGTTCCCGCCGAGTACCGGGCGCTGGTCCACCTGGGGATGGGCGAGAACGAGTCCGCCCTCCGCCGGCTGGAGGAGGCGTACCGGAACCGCTCGGGTGCCATGGTCTACCTGAACGTGGAGCCCATGCTCGATCCGCTCCGCGCTGACCCCCGCTTCCAGGAACTCGCGGCGCGCGTGGGACTCGTGCCGACGCGGTGAGCCGCGGTCCGCCCGCCTTTTCGCGTGGCGCGTTGGGGGGAACGCACCGGACGCGGCATCCTCCGCCGGCAAGCTCGGGTTCCGGCCCCCTGGCGGCCAGCCTGTCCAGCGGCGGCGCGGTCGCCTTTCCGACTCACAACCCGCCCATACAACCGCCTACCCGATTTCATCACCGCGGGACGCTGGATCCGAGGGGCGCCGTGCGGGTCGGGCGGTGGGGACGCTCACCCCCTCATCCGCGCTCCCGTTATCTCGGCGGACGGGGTGCGCGGGCGGGCGGGACAGCGGTGGGTGGTTAGAGCGGGTTGCGAATCAATGCGGAGTTGCCTTCGAGCGCACGCGCGGGAGTGACCGTGAGGCTCTCCACCCCTGGCGCGAGGGCGGTCAGCCGATCCTCCCCGGCAGTACAGCGGCACGGCAGGCCACATCGAGAACTGTCGGTGGGAGTTTTCCTCGCCTACGCGTCGCTTTCTGGAGTGGCCTTTCTCGACCGCGAGTTGTACCTGCCCAAGCAGTGGACGGAGGATCGAGGGCTGCAAGGCGGCGGGGATTCCTCCTGCTTGCCTGGTCCGACTGGCGTAGGAAGCACCAAGCCCGAGCACGGCGACAACACTTCCGCACTCGGGCTGAACGATGGGGCTACGATGTGCAGCTGTAGTGCTAGGCGATCACCACCCACAGGTTGCTGACCTCGCAGGGGGCGATCTCGACACCGGCTTCGCGGCGGTAGGCGGACGGTGAGGCGACGCCGCCGCCACCGAGCGTGATGCGGTCGCCCGGCCGATACTGCCTGCCCGCGAAGCTGAGCGTGCCGGTGGCCGGATCCCATCGCGCCTTGCCCGCCGGAAAGACCGGCTGCACCCGGACTCCGCCGTCGGTGGCGACCACCAGGCAGCCGCGGACCCGCGACAGGACACCGTCAACCCGAGCCGCTGCTCCGGCGACCGGCCCATCCGGCGGCGCCATTCCGACGCCCCAGTAGGACAGACGAACCCCGGCCGTCTCCCCCTCCCGCTCCGGCGTCGCGGCCTGTCCTTGTTCGAGCGGAGGGCTCGGGCCGTTCCTCGGCTCCGGCTCGGGTTGCTGACATCCTTGCATGAGAGTGGCAAGGGCGATCAGGGCAAGGTTACGGGACAATGATCGATGCTCCGGTCCAGTGGAAGTAGTCCGTGCTCGTGTACATGGAGTAGGCGGCCTGGTCGGAATTGGTAACGTTGCTCACCCAGGCGCAGGCCGACATCACACCGTACGCGATCGTCCCAGCAAACCAGGGGCCGCCGCTATCCCCCTGATAGCAGCGCAGGGTCCCCGTCCCGCTCGTCCTCACGGTGCCCTTGCCCGACTGGGTGTTGCGCACCATCACGAAATAGCCGCCGGTCTGGCTGCCGGTGCTGGTCGCGTTGACGGAGATGACCTCGCCGCAGCTCTGCATGCTGGTCGTGGCCTGGTAGGAGGTCTGGCCGAGGTGGCAGATGTAGCTGCCGACCGCGGTGCCGGTCACCTGGTTCCAGGTGCCGCTGCCCACCGCCGTTCCGCCGCGCGACTGGGTTCCGGCGACCGCTCGCACGTTTGTCGTGCCGTCATAATAGAAAGTGCCGAGGCCGACCGGGTTGTTGTTGGCTCCATAGACGAACATGATGTCCGTCTCGTTCAGGGTGCCACGGGTGTCGTCGGCGGGCCCGTGCGTCAGGGTGTAGTTGCGGCCGTCGTCGGCGATGACGTTGGTCGCGGCGGTGCAGTGCGCCGCCGTCATCATGCCGGTCATTGCGGCTCCGGTCGACGTCGTGATCGAGTTGTGCCGGACGCCGAAGGAGGTCATGCACGTCCGCGAGGTCGCCGAGGTGGCCGTCGAGGAGGAATACAGCTTGCTCCCTCCGCGCATGTTGGCGACGGGCACGAGCCCTGTCGGCGTGAACTCGAACTCGACCGGCACCTTGACCAGCTGTCTCACCTCCCGCGCCTGGGCATCGGTGATCTGGGCCGTGGTCAGGATCCGCACGTTCCCGTTGATCTCGTCGACGAAGGCGATCTGGAAGCCCGGGATCGACTCTTTCCTGCCGGCCAGGGTCACCGCCGCCTCGGTGAGCTCGAGCAGGTTGTGCGCACGGCCGACCTGGTAGCGGACCCGGGCGTTGACCGGCCTGCCGAGCACCTGCTCGGCCCTGGCCACCTCGGCATCGGTCAGCCTCGCGATCCGCCGACCCGCCTGCCGCTCGGCGTTGCGCGCCTGGCGCGCCTCCGCCGTCAGGCGGCCGTAGTTTACACGGGTCCGGGGCGTGAAGGAGACGGTTCTCGGAGCGGCCTGTGCCTTCCTGGTCGCCACGACCAGACCGAATTCGGCGGCCCCGTTGTCGAAATACCGGCCTGCGAGGTCGTTCCCCTCCGCCGCCGCCGCCTGCGAGACCGCATCCATGCCGTAGATCATGATCGTGAGGCGCTCGACCGCCTCGTCGAACGGAACTCCGAACTCGGCAGCGTAGAGCTTCGCGTCGACGGCCAGCGCTTCTGCGTCGTCGAGGACGGCGCCTTCTTCGCTTTGCTGCGGTGACGGCACTTCTTGTGCCCCGCCTGCCGACGCGACCGCCGTTGTACCGAGGACTGTTGCTACGAGAAGCCACCTGAAGGAATTCGTCATTGTCGCCTCCACGGTTGGAACAAGTGCACGACGCAACGGAGTTGCTTTACTCCGACCGGATACAATCGCATGTATCATGCCTAATTGTACTCTGTGTACGGCAGGGCAGAAAAGCAACACTGGCCGCTCTCCCGCCAAGAAGAATCGATCAGGAGGACACCGAACCATCATCATTCCTTCGTTGAGCCCTCCGCGTGCTCGATCGACGACCGCGTCCGATTGTAGCCGTCGAGGTAGCTTCGATGTTCCTCGACTGCTCCATGCGAAGTCTGATGATCAAAGAGGTTCCACGTGCTCTGATGTGGACTTGGCGGGCCGGGACCGCGGCCCTCTTTCGCCTGCTCGATTCCGCGACACTCCTATTAGGAGGCCACGGTGCTCATGACGGCAACTCGGGGTAGAGCCGGGCCAAGCGGGTGCGGGCAGTCTCGGTGGTGAAGCGCCAGGTGACGCTTGTATGTGCCTGGTTGCGCTGCTCTTCCCACGCGTCCAGAACCGTCTCCACTTGGAGGCAGTCGGGCAGGCGCTGGCCGAGGCACCGGCGGGCGAGGACGGCCCACTCGATCTCGCACATGTTCAACCAGCTGCCGTGCTTGGGCGTGTAGTGCAGGTCGAACTTCTGAGCGATCCGCCGTGACTCCGGGGGCGGGAACGCCAGGTAGAGCACGGCCAGCGTGTGCACGTGCAGGTTATCCCGCACCAGGCCCATCAGCCGAGGGTTGGGCCTACCCCCGCCCACGCGGGGATCCCCGTAGCAGCACCCCCACCGCGATCGGCACGACGGGCCTACCCCCGCCCACGCGGGGATCCCATCGACTGCCCCCCCCGCGGCTACAGCCCCATCGGCCTACCCCCGCCCACGCGGGGATCCCCATGGCGGCTCCTTGCGGCCTCTGCCGCTCTTCGGCCTACCCCCGCCCACGCGGGGATCCCCGAACAGCTCGGCAGCGACTGCCGCAATCACCCGGCCTACCCCCGCCCACGCGGGGATCCCCCGTTCCCGTCGGATCCGTAGTCCCGCAGCCTCGGGCCTACCCCCGCCCACGCGGGGATCCCGGGAGTCTGGATGGAGGAGGGGAGGGTCAACGCGGCCTACCCCCGCCCACGCGGGGATCCCCGTCATCCCCCGGATCTGCTCCGGGCGGAGCATGGGCTACCCCCGCCCACGCGGGGATCCCTTCTGGTTGATCTGCGTGTACCCGATCAGCGTCGGGCTACCCCCGCCCACGCGGGGATCCCTGCGGCTTCTACGGCTCCTTGGACGACGTCGCCGGGCTACCCCCGCCCACGCGGGGATCCCGAGTACCCTGCCGCGCCGGAGGGGGCACTGATCGGGCTACCCCCGCCCACGCGGGGATCCCCGTTGCCGAGCGCAGCGTCGCAGAGCACGAGGTGGGCTACCCCCGCCCACGCGGGGATCCCGCGTGCAGGGGCTCCACGACCCCCGGCCAGGGGGGGCTACCCCCGCCCACGCGGGGATCCCCACAAGTTGAGCGTATGCGCGGGCGGATCCCACGGGCTACCCCCGCCCACGCGGGGATCCCAGTACCTGAGCGACCGCCTCGGAACGCCGTGGCGGGCTACCCCCGCCCACGCGGGGATCCCTGCAGAACCCCCTCCAGGATGAATTGCGGCGGAGGGCTACCCCCGCCCACGCGGGGATCCCATCCGCGTCGCGGCGGGGACCGGCGCCAACGAGGGGCTACCCCCGCCCACGCGGGGATCCCCGCGCGCCCGCCTGGAGCTGGCCTACGAGGGGGGGCTACCCCCGCCCACGCGGGGATCCCTCTTCCCTGCAACTAACACTACACCAACGGCTTGCCGATCCTGAAAAAACACTACGGTTTATTTTCGGGTCCAATTGCATCCTCTGGTGAAAGGGGAATCCATTTGGAGATCAGCAATCCTTCGCGCTCCGTGATTGTGCGCCGGGGTGAGCCCAACACTCGGTGTTCCAGCCCCTGCTCGGAGCCTCGTGAGTCCCAGACCATCGTGGCGCGAGTGTCGCCGGTCGCCCATTGCACCACCTGCTCCCAGATCTGCTCACGCGTCTTTGCAGGCAGGTTCGCAACGTACACCCCGGTAGCTACTTGGAGTGCCCACGATGAGCAGAAGCCATAAAGCTTCGGCGGCGCGCACTCAAGTACCAGTACCAGCATCGACCAGGCTCGTCATGTCTGTTACGATGGTGTCCAGTAAGCCGGTGGCGCGGAATCGGTCACGGCTGGCGCGCCGGACGTCCGGCTCCAGCGTGCCCCAGGGCTTCCCGTCCGCGCCTTTCTTCGCTACAAGGCCGAATGCCAGGGGCACCATGTGGTCCATCTTGTAAAGGTCCGCGATGTCCAGGACGAACGAGAGCCGGCTGCCCCTGTGCACGAATCCCAGGGCGGTGCTCATTCCGGCAGCGTGCACCGCCGTCTCCACCAGCCCGTAGAGGCAGGTGTTGGCGACGTTCAGGGCCAGGTTCGGACCGTCCGTCTCCCCGAACGGGTTCCCGGGAACGTACCGGCGGCCGACCCAGCGGATGCCGAACTCCTTCGCCTTCAACTTGTACAGTTCGCGCACCCGCGCCCCCTCCAGCCCACGGAGCTGCTCCATGCTGCGCCGCTCCATCCGCACCCCGAACCGACGGTAGAACATCTCCCGCGCCACCTTCAGCGTGAGTGCCGGGTCGGCGTAGCACCGCACCTGCTTCTCCAGCCACTCCACGTTGTCGCCCCAGGGCCTCCCGGCAGAGTAGCACCTCACGCCGTGCTCCCCGACCCAGGTGACGATCACCCCGTACGCCGCGGCCAGCCGCATGGCCTCCGTGCTGACGGTGGTGCCCGGCCCCACCATGATGCACACGGTCGCGCGTGCCGGGACCTCGTACCGCGTGCGGTCCTCGTTGTCCGTCAGCACCAGGCAACCGTCGATCACGGTGAGCCCGCCCCGCTCCACGTAGAAGAACGAGAGGCGGTCCTTGACCGGGAGCAGGCTCACCGGCGGAAGGATGCTCATCGCTTCATCCCGCCCGCGTCGCGCCTGCGGAGCACCGAGCCCGGGCGCGAAAGGCACAGCAGCCCGCACCCGAACGCCTTGGCCCGGCCGACGCCGGCAGCGACCTCATCCACCAGACGCTCAGGGTCCAACACCCGCAGGGTGCCGATCACGTTTGCGGCGACGAAGAGGATGCGGCGGTCCATGGGGTGGCGGCCTCGCTCCGTCCCTCGTCCGGCGCGCACCTCCCCTCGCTCGGTGACGCGGGCCTCGTCCACCTCCGCCACCCCCTCCAGCTTGCGGGCCAGCCACTCGCGGTAGATGTCGTGCGGAGTCCGCGGGTCCTCGCGGTCCGCGGCGACCACCGCATTCCAGATCTCCACGCGCTTCTTGGTCCCGTCCGGCAACGTGACCACCCGCGTGGCGTTTACCCGCGCCTCGAAGTCCAGCACCATCCCCACCTTGAGCCGTGGGGCGAACGGCTTGCTCCGCACATCCACGGCACAGCCCCAGGGATGAACGGGTACCTCCTCGGGGAGGCGCGGAGGGACTTCGGAGAGTACCAGCAGTTCCGCACCGCAGGGACGCGGGCGCGTCTCGCGGAAGAGATAGCCGCGATCCGGCCGATCGGGGAATAGGTCCGCCACGAGTTGGTGAAGCAGGTAGTCGCGCGTGCTCCCCCGAGGGCTTCGGTCGCCGCGGAGCGAGAGCAGCACGCGGGAGAGAGTCGGCGCGCTCACGCAGCCTCCAACGGATGGACGCGCCCCTCCACCACCTGCCGAGAACCGGCGAAGCGCTGAGTACCGAAGTCGCGACGGTCCCACACCTCCGCCGTCTGCCCAGGACGCGTGTCCGGCCCGTCACCGGGCGAGTACCAGCAGCGGAACCCGTACGCCGGTTCGCTGGGCCGGTCCCGCGGGAGCGGGGCCTGGCGGAGCGCCTCGTACGCCGTCTCCGCCTCGATCCACCCCTCGCAAAGCGAGCAGGCGGGGGGACACCCCTTGCGCCCCAGGAAGAGCGGGCGCGCGGGGCGGTCGAGCGCTTCGGCAAGCTCCTCCAGGGTCGCGGGAGCGTCCTCGGCAAGGGTAAGTGCTACCAGCAGCGAGCCGTCCGCGAGATAATACTTCTCCAGGATCTGCGTGCCTTCCTTCGCGGATCCACCGCGCTTCTCCACCCCCCAGCGTGTCCACCCCTGCCCCCCGATGGCATCCAGGTCGGCCGTCTGGTAGTCGCGCAGCACGGTCGGGCGGACGTCCTCGCGCACGGCGTAGCGCAGGGCGTCCTGCATCGCGGTGGTGCGGTCCGCGTCGCGGTACTCCCACCCGAACGCGTTCGCGAGCAGCCCCGCCAGCCCGGAGCGGGAAGGGAAAGCACGCGTGGGGCGGCGCGGGTCTAGGGCCACGTCACCCCACGCCTGTAGCGGGCCCTCCAGGCGGATGAGCAGGTAGCGCGGCATGGTCAGGGCCTCGCACCGGGGAAGACGCGATCCAGCACCGCCTGGAAGGGGAGGCGATCGGCACGGACCGCGTCCGTCTCGTCATGGATCCCGGAGACGACGGAGAGGCCCTGGAAGGGTCCGTACATCCGGTCCTCCAGCTTCGTGCGGTGGTCCGCCAGCGCCGCGACCGAGGCGGCCATCACCCCCGCGCCTCCGGCCTCGACGGGCTTCAGGAACGCGTTGGCGAGTGTACGCGGCTGCCCTGCTCCCCGCTCCAGTAGCACCAGCTCGGCGAACGAGTACGGCGCGGTGGAGCCGCGCTTGGCACCGGGGCTGACCGTGGCGATCGCCTCCACGAGGGCACGGGCCAGCGTCTCGGCGTCGGTCTCCTGCTCGCCCAGGTTGGCGCGGAGCTGGTTCATGTCGATCACAGCGTAGGTGTAGAAGACCCCGGACGTCAGCTCCGTCTCGCCGATCAGGCCGGCGCCGGCGTCCTCGCCCTCGTCCTCGTCCTTGAGAGTGTCCACGGCGGTGAAGTAGTCGCTCTCGGCGGCGGCGGCGTGGGTGGTGAAGGCGTGCGCCACGCTCACCGCGGCGTCCACCCGGGCGAAGAGGTCGCTGGTCACCATCCGGCCGAACATGGCGGTGTCGATGGACGCCTGGAGCGTTTTGAGGGTGGGACCCCACTGCTTCTTGTCGAATACGCCGGCCTTCCGGACGTCGTCGTGCGTGCCGACGGCAGAGCCGGCCTCCTTGAGCTTCGCGAGAATCTCGGCGCCACGCTCGGCCAGGAAGCGGGTCTCGGCGCGGGTGAGCACCAGGAGCTGCCCGCTCTGCAAGGTCTCCTTTCCATCCCTGCTCTTCGCCGGCTTGGTGTTCACCGTTTCTTCCATCAGGAAGCGGGCGACGGCGGCGGCTTCGGCTTCTGAGGCTCCGTGGTCCTTCACCAGCGTCCGCGCGACCAGGTCCTCGTAGATGCGCGTGCTGCGCACCGCCAGCTCTCCCAGCTCCGCCACGCGCTGCGAGTCGCGCCAGTGCTTCTTCAGGCACTGCGACGAGATGCGGGTGCGCTCGACCCCGCCGAACGGGATGCGCTTCGCAAGTCCGGCATCGTCCCGGTTCAGCAGCGAGGCGGGGTAGGCGACCAGCGTGTGGACCTGCACCATGTCTCCGGTGGCTGGCATCCTCATGCTCCTGATTCGGGGGTGGTCCGGCTGCGGTATTCGGGGGAACGGAAGAACTCGCGGGCGAGCGCGCGGCGAAGCTCGGGCGTCCAGTGGCGGAGCAGCACTCCGAGCCGGACCCAGTCCACGCCGGCTTCGCCCACGCGGGCAAGGATGCGATCCGCCTCGCCCCAAGCCGTTTCGTGGTCGGCGCGGAGCCAGCGCTCCAGGCGCGGGGCGCTGACCCGGGCGCGCGCGAACGCCAGCCCCGGGCCGGTTGCGGGATCGTGCGGGTACCTGGCGACAAGGGGGAGGAGACGAAGCCAGATTGTTTCTTCCACTCGGGGCACGTGGAACGACTCCATCAGCCCCCAGAACGGCTCCGGAGGGATGTCACACTCCCCGCTTCCCATCCGTCTGAAGACGGCGAGAAGTCCCCGCCTGCCCTTGACGCTCCGAAAGCCGTTCAGGTGCGCCGCGACCCTGGCGAGCCGCGCACGGTATGCTTCAGGGGAGGAGTCCCGCTCCACCGCTACGGCAACGGGAAGGCGGTCGGCTTTAGTCTCGATCACGCGGACACCTCTTCGGGCTGGGGTTTCTTCGCGACGCGCGCCGAGGTCGCGGGATCGGCGAGCTCCGCAAGCCGGAATTCCAGGTACCCCCAGGCTGCGGTCTCGCGCTCGAATCGGCGGGAAATGGAGGTGGGAAGGGAGGGAAGAACCTGCTCGAACGCTCTCCGCGCCCAGAACCGGAGCACCTGGCCCCACTCCCAGAGCCAGTCGCCATCGCCTTCAGCCTGGCGCGCTGCGAAGTCGAAGAGGAACTGGAGATAGCCCCACCCCTCCACGCGGTCGTCCTCCGGCATCCCGACGCGGTTCGCCCTGGCCTCCAACTCCACCACCGGCAGGTCGGCCATGGCACCGGCAGCGCCAGGACGGTTGGCGCCGGTCATGTAGAGGCGTGCAGCCGCGCGCAGGGCGTACTTGGCGGCCTGCACGTGCTTCAGCATGTCGGCGTGCGCCGCACGGATCGGCGCGGGCTTCGCGAACCCCTTGCGGGCGAGGGCGGGCAGCAGGATCTCGGTGCTGTGGAAACCCACGGTCTTTCCCTGCTCGTACGCCACCCCCTCGAAGCGCACGAAGAGGTCGTCGCGGCGACCGTCGTCCAGTGTCCGCACCTCTTCCACGCTCGGCGAGCGCTCCACGGGGCGATCATCCTCACCGAAAAGGAGGCGCACCACCTCGGCGTAATCGTAGCCTTTGGAGAGCGTGCCTCGGACCTTCCAGGCAAGCGGGTTCTTCAGGTCGCGGATGAGCGGGACGAACGGATCGCCCAAGTTCCCACCGCCGATCAGGTCCGAAACGCGGGCGCACTCGCTCGGTCGAAACCACACGGTGCGGAAGAGTCCGTCCGCGTCCGGGGGACCGACGCGAATCAGGCGTGCGGTGGGGATGAATGCCGGGTCGAGCTGGATGGATGGAAGCGACGACCTGCCGTCCCAGGGCTCAGCCCACAGGGCCCACACCTGTCCCTGCAAACCGTTCTTCTCGCGGACCGTGTCCCAGCGCCGCAGCACCACCTCCACATCGTGCCGGAAGGTTTCCACGTTCGATCCGGCGATGCGGATCCCCATGAACGGGGTGCCGCTTCCGGCTCCCGAAGCCGACCCGGAGATCTGCGATCCGTAATTCCCCCGCCCGCCATAGATTACGGCCGTCTGGTACTCGACCAGCGCATAGACCAGTTCCTCAGCCGTCACCTGGCGGACTACGCCCGCCTTGCGCTCGTGCAGCTTCTCTCCCAGGGCCCCGGTGAGGATGCTGGGCGGGTTGTTCGCGTACCCCAGTTCGGGAGAACGGCCCTCCGGAGTCGGGGGCTGGAGAAAGCCGGGGAGTGCGGGGTCGGGCTGATACAGCTCCCACGCCCCCGCCGGTGCTGCGCGGGCCAGCGCGTCGGCGATCTCCTCACCGAGAGCCCCGCGGCCGCGGGCCTCGCTCACGGTCAGGTTGAGTTCGCGAAGCGCCTTTGCAGCACAACGGACGGCGAAGCGCCAGAAATAGCCGCGCTGCTCCGCGGTGAGCATGGAGAACGCCTTGACCTCGGGACCTGCGATCAGGCGAGCAAGCAGGTCAGGGAGAGGGAGGCGCGGGTATTCACCGCCGGTCTTGACGGCAAAGATCGGGGTTTGCAGCAGGTTGTGAGAGGGCGGTACTGGCGGGGCGCGCATGCGTTCCATCCATTCCCTGGTGAATAGAAGCTACGGGGCGCAGAAAGCATTGATCCTCACTCAGTCCCTCAAGAAAGGCGCGACGGTGCTGCCGGTGTCAGAGGACGTGGTTCGACCCTCAAGCGCACGGCTCACATACCTGCCCTCCGGCTGGTTTGGACCCGGCACGGACCTGCGGGCGACGGATCAGCCGCTGCCTGTCCACCGGCAGCACCTACCCCCGCTCTGGCGGGGATCCCAATCCGATACGCGTGAACGTACTAGGCGATCATGGCCTACCACCGCAGAGAACATGCGATGCGGCGAAGTCCACACGCACGCTAAATTCCCCTCTCCGCGCCCACAAGAATATTGAGACGTAAACGTAATAGGAGATCAGTTGATTTCCTGCCACACATCACCCCGGCTCTTTCCCCACAATGGTTTGTACATGGACATGATGTTCTGGGCAAAACGTTCTCTAGACGGCAGCGGCCGCATCCACCCGCTCTTCGCCCACTCCGCGGACGTGTGTGCCGTCTTGGAACGGATGATCGCTCCGGGCGCCATCCTCGCGTCCCGGCTCGCGGCCACGCAGGGAACGGCCGACCTGCATCCGCGGCACCGCGCCTCTCTGCTGTACCTGTCCGCCCTTCATGACATCGGCAAGACGAACCACGGCTTCCAGGGGCAGGGGACGCCGCCGCACCGCTTCGCGCGCCGAGGACACGTCAAGGTGCTTCTGCAATCCCTCGGCTACGATCCGCTGTTCGACGCCCTGGTGGACCTCCTGCTGCGCCTGCAGCTAAGCGAGGAGGAGGCGATGGAGATGTTCCGTACCACCATCGCACACCATGGGCGCCCCTGGGACGTGCCGGAGAGCAACCAGTGGCACGCTCTCTGGAAACTGTACCCGGACGTGCCCCGCGACCCGGTCGCCGAGATCCGCCGCCTGGGCGCCCTCGCCCTGCGCTGGAGCGGGCTGGCGGACGCCCCAGCGGGCCCGCCGCTCCGCGTTACGCCCGCGCTTACCCACCTGTTCGCCGGCGCTCTCACGCTGGCCGACTGGATCGGCTCCACCGAGCGCGCGTTCCCGTTCGCGCCCGATGCGGACCCCGAGACCTACTGGCACACCGCGCGCAGGCGAGCAGAAGCAGCCTGCGCCGCCATCGGGCTCGCCCCCCGCACGGTAGAGCTGGTGGAGGAGGGCGACGGCCTGCTGCGTCGCATCTTCCCGCGGGTGTTCCCGTCGAGCGCGGACCGCATCCCAACACGGCTGCAGCTCCGCCTCGCCGAGATGACGCTTCCTGCTCCCGGCACCCGCCTGCTGGTCGAATCGGAGACCGGGAGCGGGAAGACCGAGGCCGCCCTGGTGCTGTACGCGCGGCTCCGTGCGGCCGGCGTGGTGGGCGGGCTGGTCTTCGCCCTCCCCACGCGCGCCACCAGCAAGGCCATGTACGACCGCGTCCTCGCCGCACTCCCGGGTATCTACGGCGACCGCCAGCCGAGCGTGGCACTGGCGGCGGGAGGTACGCAGCCGGCTGCAAAGGCGGAGTCGGACGGGTCCATGCTCGCCGACCCACCACTCGTGTACGACGAGGATGAAGAAGACGGTGCCGGCAGCGCTGCGCGTGCCGCCGAGCTGGCCCGCTGGTCGTCCCAGAGCGCAAAGCGCTTCATGGCGGCCGAGATCGTGGTGGGAACTCTTGACCAGCTCCTTCTCGGCGCACTCCCCGTGCGGCACGCCCACCTTCGCCTGGCGGGGCTCACGCGGCACCTCCTGGTGGTGGACGAGCTCCATTCCTACGATCGCTTCATGACCGGCGTTTTGCGGCGCCTGCTGGAGCTGCACACCGGGCACGGGGGAATCGCGCTGTTCATGTCGGCCACCCTGGCAGATGCAACCCGGCGCGAATTCGGCGGAGCGGCCGAGCCGGAGGCATCCAGGGTGGAGGCCGAGACACGCCCCTATCCTGCCCTCTCGGTATGCCTGCCCGGAGGAGTGTGGAGGGAGGAGGAGCTTTTCTCGCCCTCCCTGCCGAAGACGGTGAGCTGGGCGACGTGCACACTCGCCGATGGGCTGAAGCGCGCGGTCGAGGGAGCGGCAGCAGGAGCCCGCGTGCTGGTGGTCCGCAACACGGTGAAGGGCGCACGTGCCGCCGTCGACACCTTGCACGCCGCGGGAGCGGCAGCGCTGCTCTGGAGCCCGCGAGAGGGCGCCGCCCCCGCCTACCACTCGCGCTACGCCCCGCCGGACCGGGCCGCGCTGGACGATAGCGTGCTCGGCCTGTTCGGGCGCGGCTGCCCTGGCGAGGGAACCATCCTGGTCGCCACTCAGGTGGCGGAGCAGAGCCTGGACGTGGACTTCGACCTGCTGGTGACGGATTTGTGCCCGGTGGACGTGCTCCTTCAGCGTATCGGGCGCCTGTGGCGACATCCGGAGCGTACACGGCCGGAGGGGATCACCGAGGCGCGCGTGTGGGTGGTCGTACCGGAAGAAGGGATCGAGGCGATCCTGGCGTCCGGGTTGAAGATGGGGCGGGACGGATGGGGCACCGTCTATCCGGACCTGGTGGACCTGGAGCTGACGCTTCACACGATCCGGGAGCCCGGGACGATCGAGATTCCGCGCGACAACCGACGCCTTGTAGAGTCCGTCTACCACCCGGAGCGCCGTCAGCATCTGGAGCTGCTGCCGGAGTGGACACAGTACGTGCTGGACCGCGACGGGAAGGAGTTCGCCACGGACACCCACGCTCTGAACACCGCACTCGATTTCTCAGGAAAGACGTACGTCAGTTCCGCGATCAAGTTCAGCGATGCCGCTGAAGCGAAGATCCGCACCCGCCTCGGCGACGACCGCGTGCGTCTGCCGCTGGGCAGGGAAATTCCTTGTCGCTACGCCCAGGGGAAGACGGTTGATTTCGTGGAACTGCCTGAAGATGTCTGCGCTTCGGCCGGCATAGACTTCACGGCACCCGAGTTCACAGCCTGGGAGACACTTCCGAATGGTATGAGGTGTCGGCTGGGGGCGTACACGCTCTCGTACACGGACGCAGGATGGGAGTGGGAGCGGCGTTCGGGGAAGGAGGGCGACGGATCTTCAAACAAAACAGGATCAACTCCATAGCGCGTAGAGCAGAGGGTTTCGATTACAGCGATCAAATTCCGAGTCATCCTGCCCCCAGCGGTCGCAGAACCAAACCTCGCAGGCATCGGCACCCCATTCGCCTGCTGTGATCTCCGCGTCCAGGGAGGCGTAGGCGGAACTGAGGTCCCGAGGTGCACGCCCTGCTCCTCGAGTTGCGCCCCGCTTCACCCCGATCCCAACCGGGAGGATGTCACCCACGTCCAGCTTGGAGACCAGGCTGGCTTCGCGGAGCGGCTGCTGGAGGCGAGCCCCATTCTCGAGGCGATCCGGCTCCTGCGGACCGGCGACCTCCTAGGCCAGCGCCGTCACATGAGCACCGATGTGTGTAAGGCCCGACGCTCAGCGCATCCCTGAGGTGCGGACCCGGTCACCCGGGACCTGCTTGGCCTATTGCGATCACCGCCACACCATCAGAGAGATAATTGCACCACCCTGGCCAGTGGTGGCGAGACTCACACTGGCAGACGATGCATGACGGCCCGGCCAGAAATAGCCTACCGTAGCGCCGATTAGTCCGCCCGCACTCCCGCCCATGATGCCGAACAGGGTCGTTTCAGTACCGCGGCTCAGTAGAGGATCCGTCTGATTGTCATCGTACTGGTGGTAGCCATACACGCTCCCTGCGATCGCTCCCGCGAGGAGCCCCGCACCCAGTCCGATCAAGCTCCGAGAAAGACGATCGGATGATGCCGAAGGGGCGATGGCAGCGGAGCGTACCCGGGGCGCGCTCTCTGTTGGCCCAGACGAAAGAGACGCGAGGCGAGGAGCAACGGCTTCAGGAATAGGATTCATCGTATCTAGACGGAGGCCTGACTCAGCTCGTTGCTGCGCGATGCTCACAGCGGGAACAGAAATCAGCAGGAGAAGGACGGCTGCGATAGAAGCGGTACAGGACATTCGGAGGATGCTTCTGGATGTGGGACATGTGGAACACCGATAGGGGCCAAGGACGTTCAGATTGCACCCTTGGTCACGTCGTGTACGTTGGTCCGACTCTAAACAGTAGCCTGGAGACCGCCAACCTGCGTGAGTCCAGTTGGCGATTGCTACTCCCGCACCTCGATCCGGAATGCCTCCGATACCTGTCCTTCACGTGGAAGCGGCGGGCCGAAGCGCACCCCGCCACCAGGTGGGGTGCTGCAACAGTCATATACCTCATACACGATGCGGTACGTGCCAGGGATCTCCGGAGACTTGAAGTTCGGGTAGGAGTGGGGCAGCCGGTAATCCCACAGCGGTAACGTGTCGGTTCGCGACTCGCCCGGGCGTACCTCGAGCGGTGGAGCGCCGATCATAGCACAGACCGGATCGTAGCTCAGGGACCACGCGCCCTCGATCTCCTTGTCGAGCACGACGCCGGGATGGCGCGACGTGCCGCAGCGGCCGAGGTAGACAGGCGCGCTTGTTCGGTTGGTGTACGTCGCCACAACCGACCCGCTCACGCTGTCACTGAACGCGCGCAGAACGGCCGTGTCGCTCTGCGTCTCGATGGCAGGGCGCCCGCCCCGCTCGCCGACGGGCTCTCCTGGTCGCGCGCATGCCGCCGCAGCCAGGAGGAGGAGCGTGGTGCATACTCGGGCGGGGAGAGGCGAACGTGACCTGTCCCTGGCCATGGTGCAATTCATCTGGTAAGGGTTTCCAACCCGTGCAACCGACCCAAGTGTGCCGGCAATCCCCCGCTGCCCCCTGTCCACTTCAATTGCCCTATGCATTCTACTGAAGCGTATCAGTCGTGATCCCGAGCCCATCGGCCCGGTCCCGACAGCGGGCGGTCGGGGTCCCACCCGGTGCGCCGGGCGATCGGCTGAGACGGAACCTGAACCACAGGTCGATCGTCAGCAGTGGCGAGACCCGGAGGGTGTCCGTGTTGCCCGGCCCGGCGGCACGCTCCCGCATCAGGGGATCGATGGTGCGGACGGTGTACCCCGGTGGGTTGACGATGCGTGCGGTGTAGAGGGCGGGCGTGAGGGAGTCGAGCCGGACCGTTCCCGTGCTGTCGGTGGTCGCGGTCCGGATGCACTCCCTGCCCCGGAACACCTCGACGCGAACGTCGGGCACGTGGTTGCCGTCGTCGTCCAGCACCCCCACCCGGAACTCGAGGTCGTCCGGAACGGGGCGCGCTCCCGTGATCCCGATGATCACGGCCTCGCGGGGAATCCGGAGGTCTGCCAGCCTGCGCTCCACGCGCTCGCTCGCTTCCCGGTCCACGACGCCGATCACGATGCGGTTCCGCATCATGTTGATCCCCTCGGTGGTCCGCCCGGGCAGGTCCGAGATCCGCAGCCGGTCGAAGAACCACTCCTGGAGCTGCGTCCACCGGTAGCGGACCTTCTCCACTACCAGGGCCTCGCCTTGGCAGCCGGGCTGCCGGCGGCTGTAGAACTCGCGGGCGGCCGTCACCCTGCTCGGTCCCATGTCGGTGAGGAGCACGACCCGCGTGCAGGGCTCGTCGAATGCGAAGTAGGTCCCTGCGAAGCCGGGGATGGCCTCGCTCTCCTCCCCGTACGACCCGACCCCGCCCACGACCCCCCGCTCAAGGGAAAGGAAAGTCTCTCCCTCCAGTACCCGGCTCGTGCTGGAGGGAGGGGCCGGCGTACACGCTCCGGCCAGGAGGAGGATACATCCCAAGTACAGTCGCCACATCGCAGGTATCCTAGACAATGTCAGCTATATTACGCCTGAGAGCACCCGGATGAGACGGATGCGCTTCACCAAGCGGCTCCGCTCCACCGCTGTGCGAGAGGCGTCTTTCGGCGTGCCCGAGAGATCGGCGGCATACATGCAGGTGCCCGTCACTGCGGTTAAGGATCCTCAGTTTCGGGGATCAGCAAGCACCAGAGCGTCACGATCTCACCGAGTCGTCCCGAGGCATCCGCTGGCACCTCCACGCGGGCGGCCACGGTCCCGTCAGGAGCAAGCCGCTCCAGGATGAGGGCGGTGGGAGGCACGTTGAGCGGGTCAGGGCCCGCTCCCACCAGGCGGATGCGCAGCTGCGGGGCGCCCGTGTCAGGCCATACGACCACCTGGCGGACAGCGGCGGACAGATCCGGCGCGCCGTCTTCGACGTGCGAGAACCCCACGGTGTAGTTGCTGCTCCCGAACAGCTCGTGTGCCTCGTAGTCGCCTGGATCCAGCTTCCAGCCACTCCCGTCGCGCCGGACGCCCATCACTGCGACGCGCTCGGGGCCGTGCTTGGGGTAGTGCCGTACCCGGTGCGCCACTGAGTACAGCACATAGGCGAATTCGCCCGCCGGCATTCCGGAGATTCCGCCGGGAGGCTGAGGCGCCGGAACGGAGCCGACCACGACCCGGTCGAGGCGGGGCGCATCGCGCGTGAACAGCTCTGCCGACTGTTCGTCGGTCTCACGCTCGATCTCCCGCTGGAGTGAGCGCTGCAAGTCGTTTGCTTCCAAGTAGCGCGCAAAGGCCTGCTCGGGTGACAGGCGCTCCAGCTCCTCCACGGAAGCGACGCCGGCGCGCTCGAACTCGAAGCGGGGATACTCCCGCGCTCCTTCCGCTGCGCGGCGCGCCTGGTACTCGGCGACTTCACGCGGCATCTGCGGGTCTTGCCGGAGGAAGAGCTCGGCGGTGATCGAGGGGCGGTGAGCGACCGCCCGGAGCGAAGACAGACTCCTCTCCCGATACCGGTCCAGGGCCTCCGGATGCACCAGGCGCGCAGCTTCCTCCCAGCGCTGGCTTTCCAGGGCAGCGATGAAGGCGCGAACGGTGGCTTCGGGGGTCGGAACTGCACCCGGATCGGGAGTCTGAGCGCGCAGCGTTGCGGGGGCGAGCGCCGCGCAGAGCGCAAGGAGTGCAGCGACCCGGTCAGAAAAGGAGCGGCGCATAGACACCTGAGGCTGGCCAGAGGACTGGGGCGAAGCGAGTCGCCGGGTAAGCATGCGCTACCGGCATCCAGATCAGGGCGCGCTGGGAACGGACGCCCCTACCGCGCCTTCGAGGAGAAGCTGACGCCAGAAGCGAGTGGGTCCAGATCATTGCATAATCCCCTCTTGCCCGTTCCAGCTGCGCACCTCGGGTCCGATCTCCCAGTGGAGGAAAACGAACGAGTGGCGGACGTACTGTTTACGGCCAAACTGCCGGCGCCAGAACGTACTGCTCTCCGCGACCAAGAGAGGTCTGGCCTGTCCGTCCGCGGCCCACGGCCGGAAAGTCACCTCGGCTCCCGCGTCCTCGACGGGCCCGGGCGTCCTGTAGCTCCACCGGGCGTCCACCAGCGTCGTGTCACGGCCCAGGCGAAGCCATCCCTGCATCGAGGGCAGGTCCCGCCGAACCGGGCAGAAGGCGATCGCCACGCCGTCGGCGCCATCGCCGACGAGACTCAGCGTGTGCAGCTTCCCGAAGGCGTCCGACGCGAAGTGATTGGCCCGGAAGGTGAACAGCTGGGCGTAGTTCCACGCAAAGTACTCCTCGGCGAACGACCGGTACCACGACCGTCTCCACGGAAGCTCCCAGGCATAGCCGCGCTCGCGCACCTGCTGGTCCAGCGACTGCGCCCCCGCGAAGAGGTCGTCGCGGTCGCCCACCCAGAACCTCCAGTTGGGCCGCATCTGCTCCTCGGACACGGGGACGGCGCCCGGATCGTGCACACTCCCGTTATGCGCCAGCAGCATCGCGCGGTAGGCGCTGCCCGCCGGGGGTGGCGCGTAGCGCGTCCGGGCCGACTCCCAGAGCCGGCGCGCGTCGGCCTGCTCGCGGTTGGGACAAGGGGCCCGCTCGGGGAGCGGCCGCACCGTGATCCCCTCGATCAGCACCGGATCGGGCGCGAGCGTGATCTCCAGCAGGGAATCGGCCGCCACTTTCGCGGCGTCGACGACCTGCGGTTGGTAGCCCATTCGGCGGAACGAGAGACGCTGGGCGTCACGGAGCTGCTCTCCCGTTACGCGAAAGACCCCGGACCGGTCCGTCCGCATGCCGATGGGAGTGGGGGAGGAGCTCCAGACCTCCACCACGACCTCGGCCAGCGGGGCTCCGGCGGGATCCCGGACGATGCCGGGGAGCTGCCCCTCCACCGGCACGGCGAAGAGGAAGAGGGCGAGAAGCGATGCGGAGAGGTGGCGGAGATACATGCGGCACGTGGTGGTGAGAGCATCTTGCGATCACGGCGACCGGACCGATTCTACAGCCGAAACCGGGCAGGCGGGGAGCGGGTTCACATATGATCCGGCGTACTGGTCCGCCGGCATGATCTGTTCCGAAGGGCGGTGCAAGCGAGGGCCGCAACGGTGCCTTCGGGGCGTGCAACGAGCTCACATCGGGCTGGAGAGGAGCTCGCGCAAGCGGGCTCTCGCCTTGAACAACTGGCTCTTGGACGTGCCAGTGGTAATTCCCAGGCGCCGTGCGACCTCCTCGTGGGAATAGCCCTCGATGTCGAACAGAACGAGCACCCTCCGCTTCGCGCCCGGGAGGTGCGCCAGGGCGCGCGCCAGATGGATCCTGAGGAGGACCCGGCCCTCGTCCAGCGCTGCGGGATCCGGGTCTGTCTCGCGGAGGTCGGTCTCGCGTCCGGCTTTCCGCCCGCGTGTCCGGCAGCCGTGCAGAGAGGTCCAGACGGCGACCTGGTGGAGCCAGGTCGAGAACCGTGACTCGCCACGGAACGAGGGCAATCCGCGGAGCACCCGCAGCCAGGTCTCCTGGGCGCAGTCGGCAGCGAAGTCGGGGTCCCTGGCATGCCGCCTGGCTACGGCCTCCACCAGATCGCGGTAGCGGCTGTAGAGTGCCGCGAAGGCCGCAGCATCACCACCCGCCGCAAGCGTTACCAGGGTACGGTCGGGAGGCACGTCGGTGGCGATGCGGGGAGGACTGGGACGGCTCCGCGCGTCCGCAGGCGCCGGGCCGGTCTGCCACTTCGCCGGTCGGGGATCCGGCGAGCCGGCGAGCGCCGTACCGGGTGACGGGATCGCCGCGCGCGCAGGGACTCGGCTCATGTGGCCGTGAGGGCATGCGTTCGCACGCGCCGCCCCCTCGTTGCGTGGGCCCGCGAGAGGATGGACGGTGGGTAGCCGGCGAGGAGGGCCGAGCCCATGCGTTCCAGCAGGCGCACGGTGGCAGGCGAGGCCAGAAGCTGGAGCATGTTGCGGTCGCACGCGGACAGGTCGGCCGGCGGGCTGGCGACCAGGTCGGCGAAGCACCTCCTCGTGCCGCCACAGAACGTCTCCGCAAACACGTCGAGCAAACGACCGAAGGTGCCGTTGGCGACCCACTCCTCCAGCTGATCCCGGCACGTCCTGTGGGATGGATAGCAGCGGGGCAGATCGCTCCAGGCGGCGTCGTTGCGGAGCACCCAGAGGATCCCGTCCAGCACCTCCCGGCGCGGCCGCGGCGGCCCACCCCTCCCCTGGGGCCGTAAGCGCTCCGGGATGATCGCTGCCACCCGGGCCCACGCCGCATCCGAGATCGGTTCCTGGCCGTGGTGGCCCTGGGTGGGGCTCTCGCCGGCCGGCCGCGCTGACGATGCGGATTGCGCGGGCGGCCGCCGGCGGCTGGACCGCGGCGCCGCGAGGGCAGCGCGGGCTCGTGCGAGCGCGCGGTCGGCCATCGTCCGGACTGCCTCGCGACTGACGCCCAGCAGTTCACCGATCTCCTGGCCGCTGTGTTCGCGGTCGACCCCCACCCCGTGCATCAGGCGAAGCACCCGCGCGTGCTGAGGGGGGAGGGCCTCCAGCGCCCGCGCGGCGTCCTCTCGTCTGAGCGATTCCAGGAGGCGGCCATGGGGGTCGCTGTGCTCGTCCTCGGCGGTGAGAAGGTCCTGCAGCGAAGTGACTCGATCGGAAGCGGAGCCGCCGAGCGTGGCGTTCAGAGAGGAGTCGTTGCCGCTTTCGGCTTCGGCGAGCTGCACGACGGCGGGGTCCAGGCCCGTGGCGAAGGCGATCTCCTCGACCGTCGGATGGCGGTGGAGGAGCTGCTCCAGCTGCCGGCGCGATCTCCTGACGTGGATCGCCATCCTCGCCGCGGTCTCGCTTCGCCGCACCGTAGGCCCCTGCGCCCTGACGGCGCGCTGGAGGCGCGAGCGAATCCACCATGTCGCGTGGTGGATGAAGGATGCTCCCCGGTCCGGGTCATACTTCCGCGCGGCGACGATCAGGGCGAGGTTGCCCTCCTGGATCAGGTCTTCGTAGTCGACGCCGCGGTTCGCGTAGGCGCGGGCGTACGCGACCACGTAGCCACGGGTGCGGGTGACCAGCTCCCGGAGCGCCTCTTCCGATCCGAGCCGGATGGACCTGCCGAGCCGGACGTCCTCCCCTTCCTCCAGCGCGGTCACGGATCGAAGCTCGCGCAGGTAGAGGCCGAGGGCGGTAAGGCCAGACGTGGGCTGCGAGATGCCCTCGGCGTAACCGTCCAGCAGCTGGTGTGGAGCAGCCATGCCGGTGCTACTCGGGCGAT
Organism: Longimicrobiaceae bacterium; assembly: GCA_040509335.1. GTDB lineage: Bacteria > Gemmatimonadota > Gemmatimonadetes > Longimicrobiales > Longimicrobiaceae > JAFAYN01. The sequence goes on from JBEVLE010000680.1 coordinate 29,939, forward strand.
TGGGGGTGGGTGGATTCTCCGCCACCCTCCAGCCGGGCCAATAAGGCTTCGATCAGCGCGGCTTCCTCGGGAACGCCATGGGCCGCTGCGATCGCCAGGGCGCGGGTGGCGAGGGACCGGGCGCCGAGGATGTCGCCGGCGGAAGCAGCGGCCCGCGCCATCAGGAAGAGGGTGCTGAGGGTCCGCCCGGGGGAAGCCTCTCCCCCGGGGCGGGCGAGGTACGCCTGTGCCTCGGCCATGGCGCGCTCATACTCGACGAGGACGCCGGCGGCGGCGGCTTCGCTCGCGATCACCGCGAGCAGGTGCGCGCGCTCGTCGGGCCTGCCCCGGATCGGCAGCGGCTGGTCGGGCACGCCCACGGTGGGTCTCGGCGGCACCCTGGAGTACCTGTAGCCGGCCCAGGCCCGGATCAGCGCGGGTGCAGCCGGGTGGCCGCCCCCGTACACCGCCATCGCGGAGCGGACCAGGGCATCCGGGTCCTCAGGGGCATGCCCCTTCACCGCCAGTTCGAGAAGGCCGTGGAGGGCGGCTCCCTTCGTTTCCGCCAGCCCGCTGCGGCGGCTCCGACGAAGTGCGCGCAGGAAATAGGAGTGAGCCTCGGCGGATGCGCCGCGGGCGAGCGCCAGGCGGGCGAGCGCGACGAGAGCGCGAGTGTACGGCAGGCTCACCTGCGTTCGGCGGGAGAGCACGACCGTCCGGCGCAGCCAGCTCTCGGCGCGAGCCTTCTGGCCGAGTTCCAGCGCCATCAGTCCGGTCGACACGGCGAGGGTGGCGTCGGTCGGGTCGACCAGCGCCGCCGCCTGCGCGTACGCCAGGGCAGTGCCGGGACGCTTCTGCTTCGACGCCCACTCCGACACTCTGGCGCAGGTACTGGCGACTTCGGAGACGGTGCCCGGCGGCACGCCCAGGGTGTGTGCGGAGAGCGAGTACAGCAGATTCTCGAGCGCTGGGTCATTCACCGCGCGGTCGATGTTCTCCAGGCGGCGGAGCGCGGCTCGTGACTGAAAGATCCGCTCACGGTCCGCCTGCGGTGTGCTGGCCCAGAGGAGAACGTCGTGGAGCACCTGCCAGAGGAGTGCGCCGAGAGGGCTCTGATACTCGCGCAGGACGTCGCTTCCGGCCAGGGTCTCGTCGAGTCCGTGCTCGATTCCCGGTGGAGGAGGTGACGGCCGCCCTGGGCGCCCAGGGCGCTTTGAAGGGCACAAGGTCACCCCCGGTTTGTGCACAGGCGCGACTTGATGACCAGGCATAACACGGTTAACGCTTTCAACGGGATGACCATTGCGCAAAGAGAGGCAACTGGGTGCGGTAAGCCCTGCGCTGCGATCATAAAACATGTGAGTTGGTGGGCGTAGTGTAGACTTTTGGCAGGAAAGTTTCGGATTCGTGGACGGCTCCGGGACGGCGGTCTTCTGCAATTTGGAATGGGCTCCAGATGAGCCCCGCGTGAATGCCATATGCACCCAGTCTTCCGCGAAACTACACGAATTCTAGGCAGCGCACTGTTAGTCTAATTGCGGAATGATCTGCATCGGACGCATGGAAATACGCGCTGTGCGGCGGCTGAACTCTTTGATGGAGGTGCGGGGCGGTGGCGGTAGGTATGCGCCCGAACTGCCGATCGGCCTACATGGTTGCTAAACCAGAGCGGCACTTTGCTCGAAATGTGTCGATTTTAACTCGGTATTTTTAAGCACTGTCCACAATTCGGCCGGACCCCTACTTTGGGACAAATTGTTCTTGCCTGTCGTACACCCTTCCTGATCATGCGCGGCTGCATGAGGCGGACAGCTCTCGACGCTACGACATGACCGACTTCCCACCGGAGCGACCCCCTCGGCGAAGCAGGCCAAACCATCTGGCTGCGCCCCCGCTCACCCAGCCACAGGCGGCATTCGAAGGCCTGGACATCCTCGCTGAGATCGACGGACCCACGGGTGTGCTTCTCGCCGGCGCCCTGCGGGACGTGATGCTGTGGGTGGAAACGGCTCCCGCCGGCCGGGCCGCTGTATTCGGAGTGGATGCGGCTGAGCATCGGCTGGGTCTGGTGCGTGCGGCAGAGATCGACGGCTCGGTTCGAGGTCCCTTGTCGACGCTCGCTGGAATGACGGGGGAACTGGAGGGTGGCGGCGCCAGTCAGTCTCTCCTTCGTGCATGTCAGGAAATCGAGTCCTGGGCAGACCTCCAGGGAGCGCCCGCGACACGGCTTGCCTTCGCGCAGGCATGTGCCCTCCTCCAACCACACGATGCCAAGGCGGCCCTAGTCGTGGCTCGTCTTGCCCGTGACCTCGGAGAGGATGCCCGGGCCGAGAGCTGGTTCCGTCACGCAGTGCGCTTGTCGCGGAATAGAGATAGAGAATCATACGGGTGGGCATTCGTAGGGCTGGGTGTCATGTTCATGCGGGTAGGCAATATTCCTGGCGCCTATGCTGTGATGGTGCGCGCGCTACGCCATGCGGAGCGTAACCGCCTTCGAGAGATTGTCGGCGCTTCGCACCACCACCTATTTCGATTGGCGACTGAATCTAACCGCCTCCGCGAAGCATACGCACACGCGCGCACTGCTCTGGAGGCGTATGGAAAGACGCACCCTCGCCTTCGCGATCTTGCAGGGGATGTGGGACGATTCTGGGTGCATCTAGGGGCGTTTCGGAGAGCTCTGCCCGTGCTTGAGGCTGTGGTGAATGGGTATCCTGACCCTAACGGTCGAGCGATGGGTCTTTCGATCATCGCGTATGCAGCTGCGGCCGCCGGGGAGGTGACAAGGTTTGAATCTGCTCGTGACGCCGCTGAGGCGTGTTGCAAAGAAGCAGTTGGGAGAAATCGGCTCGCCGAAACGGAGTTACTTCTTGCATGGGCGAATCTAGCCATGGGTGATTGGAACCGAGCCGAAATAGCTGCAGGCAGATCGTACGAGTTGGCGATTGCTAATGGGGAGGCAGAAAATAGGCTCCTTGCTGAAGCCGCCCTTAAGCAGGCCCGCAGTCAGGAGACCAGAAGTGGGAATTCAGCGGCACAGTCAGAAAACCCCGATCTCACGCGCCAGGCCGATCGGTTGGCTCAAGAATTGGTTAACGCACTCGCGGCCGAATCTGAATGAGCAAACATTGTAGCCGCGCGGCGTTCTGCCGCGCGGCCAGCCAGTGGGCCTACTTGATGGGCTCTACCTCAAGGGCTTTTGTTCGTCGAATCGGGAGGAGTCGTGCCCGTTGATGTGGAGTCGCTAGGCATGCGTCCGCCTCCTCCGAACCACCCTGGGCCGTCGAGCAGCGGAGCATCGGCCGCTTGTTGATCGGGCGTGGTTGGCGAATCAGATGCGCAACCGGCACCGATCAGGCACAGACCAAGTATGAGGGCGCCGGCTAGCGGCAATCTCCGTGCGTGCATGTGAGGCTCCTGGCGCGGGAAGTGGAGGTGAGACTGGCTTGTGCGCCGAAGGTATTTCCCGCGTCGGCAGTCCGTCAAGGAAAGTGTCGTAAAAAACTCCACCCGTAGGCACGATGATGCAACCCCTGATCCGGCCGCTTTGGTTGCTCCACGGGAACGAGCAGCTCGCGAGGTCGCTCGCCCTCCTTCCGGGCCAGCCGTATCGGCTGAATCACCTGACAACCTGGGATGACCTCCACGAGGCGCTGCGCCGCTCGCATCCCGCAGCAATCACGGTCGTAGATCCCTACCGCTACACCGATGCGGGAGCGGGCCTGGCGACGGAGCTGCAAGCCCTCCTGCGGGGATATCCATCGGCGTCGGTAGTGGCCGCGCTCCAGGTCACCCCCGGAGACTCTGTGGTGCTGCGGACACTCGGTGAATGGGGGGTCGCGGACTGCATCGACCTGGCGCGGGAGAACACCCCGCTCGCTGTCGCGAGGCGCCTGCGCGTGGTGCAGAGAAGGCCGGTTCAGCGCCTTCTCAACCGCGCCCTTCCGCGGGGGCTCCCGAGCCGTCCGGCGGGGCTGCTCCTTCGAGCAGCCGAGATCGTGGCGGCGGGCGGACAAGCTCCTGACCTTGCGCGCGCGCTGGGTGTGGGGATGCGGACCGTCCCCCGCTGGTGCCACCGCGCCGACCTGCCTCCGCCCCAGCGGCTCCTGGCCTGGCTTCGTCTCCTCCTGGCGGCCGACCTGCTCGATGACACCACCAGGTCGTTGGAGTCCGTCGCCAGAGCAACGGGCTATGCCTCGGGGCCGAGCCTGAAGACCGCGATCCGGAACTTGATGAGAACGACGCCGGGGGAGCTGCGGCTGAAAGGTGCATTCGCGACCGCCGCGAGCGCATTCGAGCGGGAGCTTTTCGACCTGCGGGCGCGACACTCCGGCAAACCGCCGAAAGTCTGGCTCTCCTGAGCAGCCGGCGGCCGCCAGCTCGCCGTCTGGCGAATGGAAGGGGTGTGTGCCGCGGCCGGAGCTTCCGTTCTCGCGACCCCTGCGCCCGGCGGACGGTCTCGTGCATCAGGAGAATTGCAACGACGTCGGGGAGGGGCGCGGTGCTGCGATGTGGTGGACTGCGTGAGATCGGGGTTCCATGGACCTGCGGGCCGCACACCGCCGATGAAGCGAGCTGGCCGGCTCCTACGGCCGCGCCGGGGCTCAGCCGGCCGTGATTACCTCCCGGGCAGCGCGCATCCCTGACTCCAGGGCGCCCTGCATCCAGCCCGGCCACGACGACGTGTGATCCCCCGCGAAGTGGATTCTCCCCTCCGGGAGCGCGATGTGGGGGAGTAACGTGGACATCTCACCCGGACGGAACCAGGCGTAGTCTCCACGTGCCCATGGATCATCGTCCCAGCATTTCGACACCCCGGATTCAACCTCGCCCAATATCTCGGGCGCCATCTTCCCGATCTGCGTAGTCACCCATTCAATCCGGGAGCGCGGCGGAAGCGCCGTGATGCGCCGCGCGGCCGGTCCAGCTGAAAACGACTCGAGGATCCCACGCGCGCCGGGCTGATCCGGAGCGGCGTCCCGCACGTTCATGATGGGCAGGTCCGTGGCGACATCGTCGCCCAGGCCGGATTTCAGCCAGAACCGTGACCTGCACTGGAGAAAAACCCTCGCGATGGACGTGTGGGAAAGCGTGTGGATCGCGAGTCGCTTCCCTTCGGAGAGATCCGGGGTGACCGGGGTGCGCCGTAGCACCGAGAACGGAATCGCGCACACGAGGCGGTCGGCCCGCTCGGTCGTGGGCTGTCCGTTGTCCTGGAACGTCACTTCGACGTGCCGGGACGTCCGCCGGATCTGAACCACCGGGGAGTTGTAGCGGATGCGGCCCTGCAGCGCGCGTGCGAACGCGTGCGGAAGCACATCACTTCCATCACGAATGCGGTAGCTCGTTCCCCAGCTCGGCTTGAGCGCCAGGTCGCGCAGCATGAAGAGAGCGGAGTAGCTGTCGATGCCGTCCCCCCACACGTCGAAGTACCCGAGGCGGAGCAGGGACAGCGCAGCGTCGGAGGCGCCTCGCTGCCTGAGCAGCTCCGCGAACGTGATGCGGTCCAGCCGCCGCACCTCCGGGGTTGGCCAGCCGGGAGCGAGAGGATCACCAACCCCTTCGACGAGTGGCCGCACGTACCGTTGGTGGAGCTCCGCCAGGCTGAGGCTCCGCTCGTCGGCCCGGAGCGGAAGCTGCCAGTCGCCACCATCCCAGGGAGCGACACTGACGAGACGCCCGCCCACGAAGACGTTGCGGTGTGTGGCCGGGGCCCGTGCCCCGCCCTCGTCCAGATGGATGTTGAAAGCGTCGATGTAGCGGAGGGTCGCGTCGTGGTGGTCGGGCACGTGCATCGGGCCGGCCTCGGCGAAGAGGCCGTCCGCGAATGGTGCGCGGAGCGTCAGGACCCGCCCGCCCGGCCGCGACGTGGCTTCCAGCACCAGCACTTCCACACCGGCCTGGATCAGCTCGTACGCCGCGGCGAGACCAGCGAGGCCCGCCCCCACGACGATCACGCGTTCCTTGCGGCCATCCGCCCTGGCACCGCAGCCCCCGAGCGCCGCTACGCCGGCGGCGGCCGATAGCGCCGCAAGGAATCCTCGTCTCGAGATCGAGCGCTCCATCGGCATCCTGTTCCTACCGCTGGCCTCGGCGCCTTGGAACCGCCGCGCCAGGAAGCTGGATGCGGAGCATCGCGACCGTGACGTTCCCCTCCTCATCCGTCCGGGTCGCGTATCCGACACCATTCTCGACCAGGTGCAGGTCCCATGAAGTCGGATCGCAAACAGCCACCGTCGTACCGTCGCTCTTCGCCACGGCATAGTGGTACAACGGCTTGCCACCAGGGTAGGTGACGAACTTCACCACGTAGTGGCTGGAGTCGATCGCGACGATCCCCTTGGTCCACATCTGCCTGGTGGCCCACTCGTCCAGGCCGCTGAGGTCGGGGAAGCGCGCCCGCGGCCAGGCGGGAGGCACGTAGATCGTCGACCCGACGGGCACCTCCCATTCCCGCCCTGTCTGCAGGTCCACATGGCGCACGGTGTTGCGGCTCATCGGCACTGAGACTCCCGTCCATCCCACGGCCGTGCCCATCAGGGTGAAGAAGCTCCCTTCTGCCTGCCTTTGTGTGGGAACTGCGGAGTACGACCGGACCAGCGTCCCGTCCAGATCGAAGACGTGCAGGGCTTTCCTGTCCGGATGTCTCACCGTGCGCTCGCCGCGCGTCTCGGTCCGCACCGCGGGGATCAACAGCAGCCGCCCACCGTTTATCGGGGTGATCTGCCCAGGCGAGGCCACGGGGACGAGCCACCCGCGCTCGTACGCACCGTCGGGACGGAAGATGGACATCGTCATGCTGGCGACATCGAGCACCGCCAGCCGGCCGTCCGCCAGAGCAGCCGCGGTGTAGGGGTAGCGGAACTCCCCTGGGCCGGATCCGGCCTGGCCGATGGTCTGGCGCAGCTGTCCATTGTCGTCGAACACCTTCACGTTGGTCTGCAGCGGGTCCAAGACGACCAGATTCTCTCGCCACCTGACCAGGCTCCAGACTTCGCCGATCGGGTCAGAGGACGTGGGGCGCAGCTCCACCTGGCGTATCTCCGCGAAAACAACGTCGAACGGGACCGGCTCGTCGGTCCCGCTGCGAGGTGCGGCGTCGCCAGCGCACGCTGTCGTTGAGAGGGCCGCGATCGCCCATACGACTCCACTGGTCAGGCGGGATGGGATCATCTGAGGAGAGCTCGGGACTGGAGTATGTGAGTGGATAGGATCGAGCGCACACCCCTCCCAACCGGTGGATCACCGGCGACCGTTGGTAGGGGCATGCGCCCGACGTTCTGATCTTGCGACAACGTCACTCGGAAGCGGCCGGGACCCGACCGCCGTACGTCATGCGTTTCCGATCATGCAGCACGACTGGTTGGGCGCACAGCTCAGCGAGGTGCACATCCCCTTGCGTGGACCGTACCAGTCGAACCCCTTGGGGCCCGGGCCCTGCTCGTCCCCGCCGCTCCCCACGGGGCTCTGGTCGATCGTCGGGGGGGGATCGTACGTCGCGGAAGCGTGCCCCGCGCTCAGCCCGAAGGCGAGGACCGAGAGGGCGGTGAGGATGGTGCGGCGGATGCTCGTGCGTCTCATGTTCGTCTCCGTCAGCAGTGAAGTCGCTTCGTGAAGGTCGAGCTATGCGTGAAAGCCGGGCATGGGAAAGCCGATCTGGTTCGCCGTCAGTTCGCCGTGTCGTTGCCGCTGGAGGCCTCCTCGTCACCGGTGCTGTTCGCGCGGATGAAGCAGCACTTCACGCCCTGCTGGTCCTTGGGGCAGCTGGTCTCGCACCACCAGTTCTGGGTCGTGCCGGTCGTGCTGGGCATCGCGTTCGCCTTCAGCGAGTACCCTGTCTCCTCCGCGGAGAGGGTCCCGAGGCCGCTCCCCGCGGCCAGCGCGAGGACGAACGCGAAGAGGGCCCAGCGAAGGGGCGAGGTGGTGCGGAATTGGTTCTTCATAGAGTCTTTCCTTTCGTGGTGAAGGTCGCTTCGTGACTCCGATCTACGATCTACGCGTTCAAGCCGGGCTGGAGAAGCCGATCCTGCCAGCGATCAGTTCGCGATCGTGCCGTCGGGGGATTGCTCCTCATCGTCGCGTTTGATGCAGCATACCGCATTCGAGGTGCAAACGCCCTCGCAGTGGATGCGCAGCATTTCCCCGTACGAGCCGAACACCGGGGTTGCCTTACTCTTTACCGAGGGGCCCTCCTCTGCAAGGAGGGTTGCGGCCCCGCCGCCGGTGGCCAGCGCGAGCGCACACCCGAAGAGCGCCCAGGGGATGCGTGAGGTCATCAGGAGTCGTTTCTTCATTGAGCCTTTCCTGTCGTGGTGGTGGATGCGCCCGGCTCGGGCACGGGCACGCTCGTTCGAGCGGCCCCCTCACCGCCGGGTGCGACGCGCGGCGCACCTGCGGCGTTCAGTATTCGCAACACCCCGAGCAGCTGCTCGGTCAGCGGATAGCCGGAGAACCCCGGCCCCGATCGGTGCTCGAAAAGAAGGACTTTCCGCTCCGCGTCCAGCAGGAGGACGGCAGGGGTTCGTCCCGCCGCTCCGACGCTCTTCAGGAACTCTCCGCGCGGATCGAGCACCATCTCGGAGGCGATCAGCTTCTGCCTGCCGTACGCGCGGAAGAAAGCGGTGTCCGTTCCGGTTGCCAGGAAGACGCGCTTCAAGCCGGGGAGCTTGTTGCGGAGGATCCGCATCTCGACCGGGAAGTTGGCGCAGCTGAGACAGTCCTCGGCGTTCACCAGCAGGACCAAGGTGGGACGGCCTTCCGTCATAGCGGAGAGGCGCAGCGGCAGGCCCTGGTAGTCCTCCAGAACAGCATCGGGCACCAGAGTGCCTACCGCGCTCGCGTCGACAGCCTTGCTCGCCGTCTTGTCCGCCGTCTGGCCGAAACCCGCCAGGGGCATACGACGAGCGCCCACGAATCCGACCACGAAGAGCGCGAGACAGGCGGCAGCAAGCAGGGCACGTCGGTGTTTCATGATCGGTGTCGTTCTCGGTGGATGTAGGCGTTTACGGATGATCACGCCTGTGCGGCACACGATTCGGGTGCGGCCCGCTTCTTGGGGTCGATCACGACATCGCGAAACTCGATCTCGGTGGTCGCGTCCTCTCGCCGATTGAGAAAAACGCCACATCCGTCATGAACGAGCATGAGCACTCGGTTCGTCTGGGACGTGGCCAACAATGGCTGACCCGACGCCGTAGCCACCTCGTAACGGAACACCCGCTCCTTCGGCTGGCGAGCATCCGGCATCGTGAAACCGACTGCGTAGGTGGATGAATCCAGGGCAACGATGCGGGTCGTCCACATCTGCTGGTTCGCCCATTCCGACAGAACGTTCAGCCCGCCGGGGATCTCCCGCTTCGGCCATTGCGGCTCCCGATAGAAGCTGGCGCCGAGCTCGATGTCCCACTCCCTTCCTGTGACCCGGTCGTAGGCGTGGATCCGGTTCGACCCCCTGAAAGCGGACGCTACCGTCCTGCCGACCGGGGCAGCGACGACTTGCGAGAAGTTTGCTTCGTACATCCGGGAGGGCGGTGGGAGCACGTGAAACGAGCGGAGCACCGCCCCGGTGGTGTCGACGATGTGGACCGACTCCGCACCCTCGCGCTCGTGGGCCCGGACCGCCGCCGCGGTGCTGGTTTGGCGCGTGCCGGTGAAGAGCACGTGGCCGGAGTCGATGCCCTGGAACGAGGAGATCGAGTGCAGCGGCACCGACACCTGGTCCTGGGCCCGGCCGTCTGCCGTGAAGTACGTGAGGCGGTTCAACATCAGGTCGAAGACCCCGAGCACGTTACCACCCAGGACCGCAGCTCCTATGGGGGCGCGGAACTCGCCCGGCCCACTCCCGGGCTGCCCGATGGTCGCGACGTGTCGCCCGCTGTGGTCGAACATCTTCACGTCCGCCTGGAGCAGGTCCGTGACGACGAGCCGGTCGCCCCACAGGACGACCGAAGAAGGTTCTCCGATCGGATTCCCCGGGGGATCCTGCAGCACGATGGTCGTGTGGAGCGGGAAGACCTCGTCGAACGGGACCACGCGTGCACCCGACCTACCCTGATCGGCGTTCTCGGGCGAGCACCCCATCACGGCCAGCAGCAGAGAAGCAGCAGCGATTTTGACTTCGTTTCGCATCGGCAAGCGCATGATCCGAGGTTGTAGGATGTGGATCCCCCGTGTTGAACCGAGGATTGCCGCACTAGTACCGTTGGTGGCTTGACAAGAGCACAATTACCGGGGTGCCATCCAGATGTCAACGACAACTTGAACCGTTCGTTCAAAACATGATCATGTTGTCGGACAGGCGATCCCTTCAAACGTGTATCGGCCGAATGTGTGCGGGTGCGCATGGTGACGGCGGCGCCGGGGTGCCAGCCTGCTCATAAAGGCGTGGGCGCACGTGCCGGGACAAAGGGCGTGGCCAGACGCGCGCGCACCACTCCCACGGCGGTGGCAACGGCACCGCGAGCGCGAAGCTGAGTCGGAGTCAGCCCAATGACTTTGAGTGTGGCACGCCGCAACGCGGGTTCAGATCCGTATCCCAGGCCGGAGGCAACGCTTTGGATGCTTCGGTCAGGATCGTCGAGGAAAACCGCGGCAATCAGGACGCGTAGAGCCGCTAGGATCTCATTCGGTGGTGGGAGCGAAGCCTGAGCGCACCACCGAAGCAGGGTCCGGGAGGAGACACCCAGTTGCGCTGCGACATCGTCGACCGTGGCTCTGTCGGCAGCACACCGTGCTGACGCGAACAGGATCGCACGTGCGCGCTCCGGAAGGTCCTGCGACACGACACCGTGCAGGAGAGCATGGAGGGAGCGCGTGCGCGCCTGCCGCGAGCGGTACAGCAGAGCGGTTACCGTATCGTCGTGGCCGATTGCGACCACGTCGGCAACTCCCCATGACGCGAGCGTTTGAATTTCGGAAGACCTTGCTTTGGTGATCGCCAGCGCTGCGAGAACGGGGAGAAAGGGGAAGCACGCCAGCAGGGAGTAGAGCTCGGGCGCGAGACGAGTCCCGCACCGGCTGTAGGGATCCACGACAGCCACGGCTGTAGGGGGCGAATTGCGCACGACCCTCATCAGGGCGGACCAATCGGAAGCAATCACGCACGCGCAGTTCGGACTGGCGGCTTCCGAGATCGCCGCGCGAACACGCTCGTCGCCATGCAGCATCAGCAGTTGGATCGGTTGCTCGCTCATGCCTGTTCTACTGGGGCGGGCGGGCTTGGCCGCGGGCGCGGGCTTCGGCCCACTCCGCAACTCTTCGGAGCCGGTCGGCTGTCGCCTCGTCGCCATCCGCGCCCACATGGTCGGCGAGCGTCGCCACCGCGAGCGCGGCGACATCCCAGCGTGCCATGCGGCGTCCTTCGAGCGCCGCCCACGTAAGCCATTCGCGCCCCAGCACCGCCAGCTCGGGGATCGCGGTCGCGAGGCGGGCCATCTCGTAGGCGTAGATGGGGGACGGGTCGCTTCGCGCGCCCGCATCGCGTGCCAGCCTGGCGAAAAGGAACGCTGTCAGGCGGGCTCCAGCTGCCTCTGCGGATTGAGCCAACGCATGACAGCGGGACGGGAGGTGCAGGAGGAGGATGCCGGCTTCAAGGGTGGAGCCAAGCGAAGCCAGAGACTCCGACAACGTGGCTGGCGCGCCGACGTCGCCCGGAGCTGCGACGTCACGACGTGGCAGCGGATCCGGAGCCGACGTCGGCGCGGCCGCATCAGTGGCACGCAGCCAGGCCCTCACCGCGCTCAGGGTCTCGACCACCGCGTACGCACCCGCGCCGAGGATCGGCTCCAGCTCGCGCCTGATCCGTCGCCTCCATGCGGGTGAGCCCTCCCCCCTCAGCCTGAGCATGGGCGGCTCCTGCCAGCGTCGAGGCGTCACGCGGTGATCCTGCCGCTCCTGCCGTCCTCAATGCTGCGCAGGAACGCCGCCGCGGCGGAAGCTGTAGCCTCGTCGCCGCGGCGGCGCGCCGCGCCGGCAGCCTGGTGGGTAACGGCGGCTACGCGGCACTGCTCGATGTGACCCGCGGCGGCCTCGGCAAGGGAGAGTAGCTGACGGGCTGTCGCATCGGTCTCACCGTGGACACGAATCAGGGAGGTGGCGTTGTCCCACGCGGTGTCCATGGCGACCAGGTCCTGTGCGGCGGCAGCGGCCTGAACCAGCAGGACCATGCACGCGATCCGGTCCTCCACGGGGTGGCGCGCGACGGCGGCCCCTTGCAGGAGTCGGACGGCGCGGCACGGCTCGCCGGTCTCGATCCAGAATTCAGCGATCTCCCTTCTCAGCTCACGCACCGCCGCCCCTCCCGGGTGCAGAAAACGCTGCGCCATCCTCGAGTAGCGCATCGCCCCCCTGTAGTCGGCGTTCATCCTGCACACGCGAAACAGCTCCAGGGCGATCCGGCCCCGCAGCCGATCCAGCTTGTGCCTGCGCGCCACGCGCAGGCCGACCAGCAGGGAGCCCCGGCCTGCTGTGTGATCGCCGCGCAATGCGTAGAGCCGCCCCAGGCTCAGCCGGGCCGCTCCGTGGACGCTCCATGCGCAGCTGCGCCGACTCAGGCCGGCCGCCAATCGCAGCCATACTTGCGCCCGCTGGTGGCGGCCGAGCCGTAGCGCCAGCTCGCCGGCTTCCGCGGCCGCTGCCGGCGAGCGGGGACACACCAGCGCTGCCGCCTCGGCGAAGTGGAGTGCGGTGCGAATCCGCTGGGTGGCCACGGCCCACTTTGCGATCGCGAGGCAGGCAATCTCCAGGAGTCCGGGATCGGTGTTGGCAGGGCTGGCCACCAGGTCACACAGACAGGCAAGTGGCACCTGAAGGGGCGGATCCACTTCGGCGGAAGCCCGGATCCCCACGAGCGACGCGTACGCACACGGACCGAACAGGCTGCCTCGGTCCACGGGCGTCGTCGTTCCCCAGAGGACCACATCGCGGAGCCCCTGCCAGAGCAGGAGCGACGCAGCATCGTCGCACTCCTGCAGCACGTCCAGTCCATCGAAACCCTCTCGCTCCGCTGCGACGTTGACCAGCCAGGCCGCCCTTGCGTCGCCTGGCCGCGCCCGGCAGATCGCGCGATCTCCGGCCACGAGAGGATTGTTTCGTAAGGAGCTTTGTGGCATCGCGGCGAGATTGGTGGCCGTGGACGAGTGCGTCGGAACGGGCAGAAAAAGATTTACTCGACTGAGTACCGATGTGTCGCTTCCCGATGCTCCCCGGCCGCTCTTCTTCACTTACGCGATTGCAGGTACCACAACGCTCCGGATCAGGTGCTTCACCTTCGTGAAAGCTGGACGATGACACCTGTCTTGGCCCGACCGCCCGTCACCCAACGCACTTTGAATGTCACAACGTAAGATCAAAAGTAGTGCAATGAAAGGTGGGATAAATGCCGAACACGGAACGACACATCATTTACATGGTTGGGCAGAACAAACTAACGGAACGAGGATGTTTTCTCTAGAAAAACAGCACCCCGTCTTCTGTCACCGAGTGTACCTTGGTGATGTCATCCTAGGCGATTTCCAGCTGGGAGGGACACGTGGTTTCCGCCCGTACCTGTGGTTAGAGGCCTTTCGCTTCAAAAGAGCGACGAGCGGCGCGGCGGGGTGATGGGCAGGTGATGGGGCAAAGCGGCGCCCCCACCGGGACTCGCGGAGGGGCGCCGTTCCATACTCTGTGCTTCGTAGCGATGCCAGGCCGACGCGCGACCACACCTTCGCCGCAGCTCGGCCTCGGGGCTCCTGTCGATGATGAGTGGCTCCAGGAGCGATCGGCTAGTTCTGGTCCCCTCCGGTCGCCTGATGTTGCGTCCGCTCGCGCGGCCACTGTCCCCCCATGGCCTCCACGAGCAGGCGATCCAAGTGCATCCCGCGCTCCAAGAGTGGTCGCCAGTCGTAGGTGGGATCGAGCCGGCTGATCAGGTAGCAGAGGGCCGCACCAGTCCCGTAGAGGCGCCAGCGCATGAGGCGTGCGTCGGCTTCGGGCATGGCGGGGAAGTCGGCGAGAGGCCGGCGGAGTTCGTCGGCGATGCACTCTCGTACCCTGGCATCCCCACCTCCGAGTGCGGCGGCGGTTCCCATGCAGCCGACGAACTCTGCTGATCCTTCGAGCCGCTCCATGCTGCGCTCGACATCGCGAACTGCGGTGGCGCCCCCGGTGCGGCGCTGGCGCAGCGCCGTGTAGAGCTGCAGGATCGTTTCCAGGCTGTCGGCCCGGATGCCGGCACCGAGGGCGGAGAGCAGGAGGCGGCGTTCTGCGTCGACCCCCGCCGCGAACTCGGAGGAAGCAGTCTGCGCGGAGTCGACCAGTCGCTGGCCCCATACCGTGCGATGCGTGTCTTCTGCGATGGGGGTGAAGTTCCCACGGCTCTGGTAACCATGGAACGCCTCGTGGAAGAGGAACTCTAAGACGTTCGGGAGGGATTTACTCTTGACCGGTAGCGCGGGCACCGTGTCGCTGCCCAGCGGATGCGAAAGGCTGAACCGGTTGCGGGTGAACTCGGAAGGGTATGACCCCCGCCTGTACGCTCGTCCGACCAGCTCTGGCGAAGCGGTGGCCGGAGAAACTGGAGTGTACTCCGGCGGAGGGGCATGGCCGGAGAGCAGCAGCGCCGCGCTGTCGGGGGCCAGCAGGAGGATGCCTTGGCCAACACCCCAGTAGGGCGGCCAAACGGCAGCAACCGCAGGAGCGGCTCGGACCAGGGCGACAGCGACGCTGTCGAGGGGCACCAGTAAGGGTGAGGTCGGCACCTGTGCGGCGGTGCCGGAGGAGGCAAGCACGCCGGCCAGGAGAACGCTCAGGCTGAGAAGGCTGCGCTGCATCTGAATCTCCATGGAAGGTGAGAGGCACTGCACGGGTGCGGCGGGCGTGTGGTCGGCTTCCCTGGAGGACAGCCCCCACATGCCACCGGTGCGGGACCGTGGAGCAGCAGGTGGGCTACTTGAAGACGGCCGGATTGCGCTTGGGAGGGAGGACCTCCTCCGTTTTGCGCTGGAGAGCTGCAATTCGGTCCCGCAGGTGGTTACGGGGCTCCAGGAGGTGCTCGCGTACCATCAGGCGGTATCGTACACGGAGCCGTGTCGACTGGCCGATACAGGTGTCAAGGCGGGAGAGAGCCTCGGTGGCCACGGCCAGGATCTCTTCAAGTCTCTCGGTTTCACTCTCCGCCATGAAACGCCATCCTCTGTTTTTCGCGCAGGGCGCGCCTTTGTTGGATCTGACAAACGAATCCCAAATATCAGATTATCGGTGCTTCGTCCGATGCGGAGTGGAGACTTGTGGCGGTTACCATGTTCGAAAATCAGCGCAGGCCCAGCCTACCCGGCGGACAAGCGCTGCCGGCAAAGTTGGGGAAAACCATGCACAATCCCGCCCGCAGGGATTCGTGGCTCAATGGTCCCGCATGCTGAAGCGCTGCTTGCAATAAAACCCGTAGCGCGCACGCAGTCGATGCGTTACTCTGTCGGGAACGGTATGGCAAACCACTCCATCCGTGGGAGCATGATGGGACCAGAAGAGAAAGACAAAAAGGTGCCTCGTGGAGGGCGGCTTCGGACGATCTACCCGGCGCCTGTAGGCCTACGTTTTTCCGCGTACGCGGCTGCGCTGAAGAGCCTCCAGGGTGAGCTCGCGCTGGAGTTCTTCAGGATCTTGCGAAGGGTGCGCGCCTGGGCGGACACGAGTGAGGACAACCGCGCAGATCTCTTCGAGCTGGACCAGCGGCAGGTTAAGGAGGGGCTTGGGCGGGCCTGTGGACGCGTGCCGCGGCTGGTTGAGGCCTTCGGCACGTTCGCACAGCTCGTACGCGCCCCGGCCGATGTCGCTCCAGCGACGGTTGCGGAGGCCTGCGCGGAGGTGATGGACTGGGCAGCCGAAGAAGGAAAGCTGGAACTGGCCGTCCTCTTCGCGGAAGCGGCTGCCACAGCGGATCCGCTGGATGCCAACCGGGCCAACTCGGCGGGACGTGCGTGCCGCTGGGCGGCACGAATGGAGCGCGCAGCGTCCTGGTACCAGCGCGCTTTCGGGCTCGCGGTCCGGGCCAAGAACCGTCAGGCCGTGATCGACGCTCTGCTCGGCTATGGGAACGTCCTGTTGGACCAGGATCGCCACTCCGAGGCAAAGGTCTATTTTGAGCGGGCTGCACGGCGGGCGGCGACGACCGGGAGACTTCGGCAGGCGGGTAAGGCGCACCACGACCTGCTCTCCATCGCTGCCGAGGTAGGGACACTGAAGGAAGGGTACCGGCATGTGGTCGCTGCCCTCGGCTACTACCCCGCGGGTGACGTCCGACTCCCTGGCCTGGCACATGACTGGGGCTTCCACCTCGTTCGGCTGCAGCTTTACTCGGCCGCCGTGCCGGTGCTTCAACTCGCTTCCCCCCGCGCCCCCAGCGCTGACGAAGAGGCGATCTTCCTTGCGACGCTGGCGTGGGCGTTTGCCGGGTCCAGGCGTCGCGAACCGTTCGAAACCGCAGCGGCTCGCTGCGTCGAGCTACTGGAGACCTGCCGCCAGTATGCTGCCGGTGCGTATCTGCACCTCGCGGCAGGCGCTATGGCTTTCGGGCTTTGGAAACGAGCGGAGGAGTATCTGAAAGAGGCAAAGAAGGCCGCTCGGAGGAGGAAACAGGAGGCCCTCGCCTCGGAAGCCGACGAGCTTCTGAAGCTGGCGCGAAAGCGCGAACTGGCGCCGCCTGAAGCTGCGACGATACCGCTGGAAGGGGGATTGGAGGCGCTTGCGAGGGTCTTCCGGCGGTTGCGAACCCGCATCGGCACCGCGGACGCTCCGGCCCGGGCGCGGGCCGGAGCTGATGCGAGCAGTGAGATTGCGCGTCGTGTGCGTGGCGGGGTCTAGCTCCCGGATCCCACCGTGTGACCGCCCCTGAAGGATGTGCTGTCCGAGAGGGTCTCGGTCTCGGTCGTGGAGGTTGTGGCCGGCTGGAGAGTCGGATCCTTGCTGCCTGAGCCGACCGTATGCCCGCCCTCCTCATACCTGGGGGCGTCCGGGGCAACGAGCGAAGGCGCCGAGTCACCGCAGGCGGCGAGGCCTAGGCCCACGAATCCCAGCAGCAGTAGGGAGCGCACGTTCTTCATGGTCGATTCCTGGTTGGGGAGGAGAGGCGCGGGAGTCGTTCCGCGCCTAAACTTTATCCCGTCCGCATCAATTCCGCCAGGAATACACACCCCGAGACCTGGGACCCACCATTACGGTAGCGCACATCGTTTGGAGGCCGCGCAATCGTTGTATGTGGCTCTGGATCTTCTTTTGGGCGTAAACCCACCCGGCGCATAGAACCCGCCAACAGGCCTCACCTGCCATACACGATTCCTGGGTAGAGCCTTGGGCGTCGGCGAAAGCACTGCTCAGGAGTACGTGTGCTCGTACGGCAACCCACCGGCTGATTGAGACAGTGTTGCTGATCTCTCGGCCCGCATGCGCGAGCAGGTACACACTGCCTGGCTGCTCGCCCGCTTGTAGCACCTCCAGGCCCCGTGCGAGGAGCCCCGCGAGGTCCGGCGACATCCAGGTGAGCGCCTGCGCGACAAGTTCGATTCGAGCGGGGCTGGCGTCATCCATTTAGGTTCCTCACGAATTCCCGGCGCAGAACTTCGTGCTCGGCAAGCGGCGCCTGGAAGAGAGGTCTCGCGGCTGAACAGCGACATCCACCAGCCATCGTACGGACGGCCCATGGAGCGGGCGTTTAGATGCCCTCTGAGGTCGTTCGAGAGCAGGCGGCTATTTCCGGGCGCGCCGAAGGTCCACAGCTGGGCGGAAGGAGGCTACACGTGCTTCGATCTCCTCCGGAGTAGGGAGATCGATGTAGGTCCGGTGCTCGTCGGGCATGAACGGAGGTAGCAGGCTCACGTAAGCGTCCATCGCCCCTCCGTGCGGGTTGCTGTGCCCCGCATATGCCCGAAGCGCCGGGGCTGGGATCCTCGTGGAACCCCAGGACAGGTGCGTCGCACGGAAGATGTGCGTGCACTTGCGGGGCAGCTTCAGTCCGGCGAGGCGGAGCACCCGGGCGATGCGGCCCTGGTACGTCTTCTTGCTTCCCTGCTTGAACGGGCGTCCAGGGTGCGTCTGGACGACGAAGGCATCCGGGCCAGGAGAGCCGCCTTGCAGCGCACGCAGGCGATCGAGCCAAGGGGCGAGGGAGCGCTGGCGCGGGATCCATCGTGCCGCGTTATCCGACTTGGTTCCGGGAATGAAAACCGCCTCCTCATCCTCTCGGATGCAGAACCACCGCAGCGCCATCTCTTCCTCAATTCGTGCTGCCGTACCGACCTGCAGCGCGATCACTTCTACCGTGTCCGGTAGCACCCGCCCCTCCAGATTAGGTCTACCCAGCACAAAGCGATCGTACCACATCGCTGCGGTGAGGATGTGGATGATCTGGTCGCGTGTGAACACTGTCGGGTTGATCAGGGACTCGATCCTCCCTTCGCGGGCGGCCTTTCGTCGACGTATTTTCGCCTCGTGATCTGCGAAGCGTATCCCGGCGAACGGCACGGGATCGTCCTGGAAGACATGCCGCCACACAGCGCTGAGCGTATCCCTCACGTGGGCGCGGGTACGTGGCATCGCCGGTTTCCAATCCGAATCTCCTCCCATTCGATCCGCGACCTGCAGGCCCTCCAACAACTCCCGCACTAGCGGCCGGGTCAAGGCGGCTATCGGATACGTGCCGATGCGAGGCTCGATATGGACCCTGCAAGCGCTCCGGCGGTTGATGACGGTGTTGTGGTCGGCGCCGAGATCCCTCTCCAAGTGCCCGATGTACTGCCGGCAGGCTTCCGCTACCGTCAGGTTGGCGCTTCGACCAGCCTGGACGAGCGCTCCCCCCTTGCTCAACAACGGAACGTAGTACTCGCGCACCCACGACTCGGCGAGAGCGTAGGTGTCCGTCGTCCTGCCCCGATCCGGCCAGCCCGGGTCAGTTGGGCAGAAGACCGTCAGGGTCTTCTTGTGCCCCTTCCCCGTGTCGCGTCCCCACTCCTTGTTGCGCAGGTCCAGTTCGTATACGGCGCCGCGCTTGTTTCTCCGCAGGCGTAGCGTCGCGACCAGCCGATCAGCGAAGGAGTTGTGCTGCGGCCGCCTCGTTCCGGGGCCACGACGCTTTCTCCTCGTGCCGCCCACAGTTCCCTCCGCCCTTCGGGTGGATGGGAGCGGGTTTAGCAACGCGAGTCGTCTCTCGCTCCGACTTCTGGGACGTGGAGGGGGCACCCGCTCGGCACCTGGAGGCGCGCCGAGGGGGAGCCGCACCACGCCTCCCGCCGGGGATTCCGTGATTCGGGAGGGAGGACTGGTCGGGGCAGGCAAGGGGGACGTGCTCACTGTCTGACCCTCCCACAGCTGCGGCGGGACCCTGCAGGCCGCCCACGGAGATACGCGAGCATCTCGTCAGGGGGAATCAGATACGCACCGTGATCCTTGCCGTCCGCCTTCCGGCGGGAGCGAATTGCCCCTGTCCTGACCCCCCGCTCAAGCTCGCTGGCCGAAATACCCATCCTCTGCAGCAATGCTGCCCAATTCTTGGGCTTCAGCCCCTCCTCGCCATAGTTCCCACGAACCCACTCAACGATCGTGGCGGGGGTCCACTCGTCCTCGTCACCTCCGGTGCGTTCGCCGGCCGTTACGACTGCCGTCGGTATCTCGCCCGGCTTGGGGAGCCGAATGGAAACAAAATCGATCACGGTGCCTGGAGGGGCGCTCGCGAGGAGCCGCTCGATGTCTTCCGCTGTCATCGTCTCACAATCTCTCGCCTGGTATTTCCGAATGGGCTGGCGAACAGCCGGAGTCAGGGCGAGTTGGAGAGACACGCGTTCGCGCGTAGCCTCATTGCCCAGCCTCGCTCCGTGCGGCGCCGGTTGCGGGCCACCCGGGATCACGGAGGCACTATGCGGGGTGCCCAGCCTGGGATGCCAGGGGCGTTCCTCCGCTTGAAAGGAGGATCGTGCGAGGGGGGGGCTATCGCCCTTCCAAACCGTTGTCTGCGGCAGAGCGGCAGGCACTGAGTGACCCGTACCGGCAGTGCCCGAGACCAAGCAGTTGCTGTCAGGCTGAATCAGCCTTCTCGAACGGGAGCGGCAGCATGGGAATCACGTCACTCCCCCCGGTTAGGATCCCGATCCTCATCGACGGAACCGACAGTCGAGAGTCCGCTCCCATGATGGGCATACCCGCCTTGCCAATACGCCCGCTGTTTGGTGCCCTCCTCATAGGGACCGCGTACGGCAGTCAGCGGCGGAGGCTGTCTGCGCACGGAACCTTCCTCTTGCCTTCGATTCGCGCAGGGTGAGCGCGAAGTCCGTACGGACAGGGCAGGTTCCGGAGCGGGCGCGAAGGGGTTCCAGCCAACGGAGCCTGCCCGGTCCTGTTCTTCGTCCGACGCGGCGGAGAGCGCTACCTGCATTTCGGAGGTTTCCCCCGCATGGTGCTGCCGAAAGCGACCCGATCCCCTCCAACCGATGAGGAGGCATGGACGAAGCTCCAAGCGCACCAGAAGCAACGGTTCTGCCCCGCCTTCGAGACGGAAAGGCAACTCTCGAAGCGATCAACAATCCTGGGGGCGTAGAACCGGCGGTACCGAGGACAAGCTGGTATGGAAACACTCGTCCGGGCTTTCTCTTTGTAGCAGCGGCTGGGAGTCGAACCCGCCGCCCCGTAGCAAGTGTTATCCGGCACTCCGTACCTACCGAGTGCCGGATAACCCACCTGTCGGGTGTCCAAGGTAGACGTGTCGATGCTGCGGGCGCGCAATGGAGCCACGGGAGTGGGGCGGGAGAGCGGGCATGACGACACGTAATCGTAGGATCCTACCTGACGTCGATGTGAACTTCGCAGGCTTCGACCCTCTGGTGAGCCCCTCGGAGGACGTAACTGGGACTCCGGTGCTCAGCCTGTATACCCTGGAGAAGTTGCTAAGTGATCTGCCGGGGATGGTGGAGCAGTTTCAGCGGCTCATGGATGACGGGTGAAAATTGGAGCGATGCTGGTTGGGAGTGCCACGACCCAGTCTTCTATGTGGAAGAGAACTATGGGATAGGAGATTATGGAAAGGACGTGCCTCTATGGTCGGACCAGAAGCCGGGCCGCGAGATCGAACTGCTCATTCCGGCCGGCCGACAACGCATCAGGTAAGCCCCGAGGTCTTGGTTGGCCTGATGCGGATGGCGGCCGAAGTATTGGATGCCGAGGGTGCTCTCCGCCATTTGGACGCGCTTTGGGTCAGCCGTCACGTAGTTGTGCAATCATGGCGAGAGTGAAAAGGAGAAGGGAAGGCCGAGGCTTGCGGAAGCGGTGCGCACCCCGTGTCTCTAATCGCAATCGGCTTCTCCTGGGCCGGAAGGGCGTTGGTGTCGACAGAAGATCACTTAAGCACAAGAAGAGGTGAGTCGTGGTTGACTCTACGGGTAGGCAGATGGTCCGAGATCTACGTGCTTGGGGAATGCGAGGGATCGACCACATTGTGCGCCACTCGCAGAGGCGCAACGAGACCGACAGTGTTGGCTCAAATCGGTATCAACATAGCCAAACACGCGTGCTGGACCGGTTCAACCTGGCCGGATGTCCGCTTCAAACTTTTGAGTTCGTCGAATCGGCTAGCGAGGATGCCGAACGAGAGGAGATGAACAGACAGTTGGAGCGGATCGAATCGGGGCGGGTCGGCGTGATTCTGGGCGGCTACGGGAGTCGCCTAGCCCGCGACGAGGAGTTCGGTGCACGCCTGGTGAAGGCCGCAGCACGGCACGACGTGCAGTTCGTGGTCGGCGGGGCCCCGTATAACCCGCGGAACCCGGATGAACGTGCCAAGCTCATGGACATGTTCGTCATCGCGCGCCGAGAGAACGCCGAGCGGATCCGAATCCTGCTGACCGGTAGGCTGTACAAGGCAAGGGAGAAACAGCTGATGATCGGCCTCCCGACCGGCCTGATGTGGGTGGATCCCCAGAATCCAGCTTATCGGTCGTTGATGGAGCGAGAAGGCTTGATGCGGCACCTCCAAGAGGCACAACTGAAGCACCACCTCGTCAAGAATCCACAAGAACGTGCGGTCTTGCATATCCTTCCGGATCCGTTCAAGGATGTCTATCGCGCATGCGAGATGGTGACACAGTGGATCCGAGAAACGCTTGACCCTACAGAAGTGCTGCACCGCGTCCGCACGGACGCTCGTTACCCCCGCAGGGGCTTGTTTCCCTGTCACCGCAGCTCGGTGTTCGGCAAGAGCAACGGCCCGCAGTGGCATGACCTGACCGGGGACCGGCTCCGCAAGTGGATCGACAGTCCAGCATTGTTCGGCAATTACGTCAGTCGCTCCCCCTTTCTCTACGGAGTGGGGGAGGCAGAGGATTCCGAGTTCGTCGTAGAGGACGCATTCCCGTCGTTCCTGCGGCCCGAGGACTACGATGTGGTCATGGCAGCATTCTCGGACGGCAAACGCAAATTCGAGACGGGAATGTGGGCTGGACCCCGAATCCACGTACTGTCCAACGTCCGCTGTAGCGAGCGGCTACCCAGCGGAAAGGTTTGCAACGCCAAGATCTCGGCGACGAGCTACCGACAGGATGGCGTCTATCGATACACGGGCGTGAAATGCCACGCGAAGGGCCACAAGGGTCACCTGCCCACAACAGCGGAACCGATGATCCTGAAGGTCCTGGAACAGGTGTTTCGCCCAGAGGCCTTCGCGAAGATTGCCGAACAGATCCGGCGGACGGTCGAGATAAACCGGCACCGCCGTGCAGAGCTGCGTGCGACGATCGAGGGGCTGGAGGAAGACATCGATTTCTTTGCTGAGCAGCAGCTCGCAGGGCACAAGGCCGCGAATCAGGATGAGGAGGCCTTCTGGTCGAAGCGCCGTCGCGCCGCCATGGACCAGCACCGGGTGGCGCGGGAGGAATTGGTGCGCATGGAATCCAGAGAACAGCAGATCCGGGACCTAAAGGAAGAGGAGTTCAAGCGTATTCGCCAGTTGGCGACGGATGTGCCTTTACTCCTTCGTAGAGCACGGCAGCTCGACTTGGACAACGTGCGCCGATTTCAGGCTGGGGAGATGAAACCGGGCGAGCCCATGCCGCAGGGATTCCTGCGGCGGATCGTGAACCAGCTTATTCGCGTTGTACGCGTGAAACACGTCGGCCGGGGCGCGTACGCGTTGCAGATGGTATTCCCCAGCGGGACGACCGTTACCCAGGTACTGGTCTCAAAGGCAGGTGTGGGCGGTGCCACCGCGGAGCAGGAGCTGTGGGCGGCAGAGCAGTTGCGCCTTGGGCGTGACGCCACGCACGTGGCCCGGGATCTTGAGATGGCACACGATCGATCGGGTTACCGCCCATGGGGCATGCAGGCCTGGGATGCGGAGCGAGTCCAGCTTGCTGCGCTCCATGCGCAGTACGGCGCGCGGGACGTGTCACCGGCCGGCACCTACGAAACGCTAGATGGGTTGGCAGAGCGGATCGGAGAACCGGTGGATCTCGTTCAGGCGATCACCCTGGCCGGTCGCCTTGGCCGGGCTATCGCGATCAGGGGGGGCCTCGCAGTCAGTCCGACGATCGAGCAATTGGACGAGGAGTTCCCCGAATACGCACGTCGGAGGGCCGCAGCGACATGTGGGTGGCCCGTGGAGGACACGCGTACGCTGGTTGAACTCGGCGAGAAACTTTCCAGCGATCTATGCTCGCTGGCGAAACGAGCCGAGACGTACGGATCCGGTGTAGCGTTCGACAGCCTCCGGAGACGCTACGCCCGAGAGTCGGAAGTAGATTTCGAGACTGTAACTGCAGAAATAGCGTTGCGGGCTGCACCTGCCGAGTACCGCGAACTGCCGATAGAGCATTGGCTGCGTACTCGAGAAGCTCTCGGGCTCTTGCCCGGCGTGACCGAGCTGCAGCTGCAGAAACATACGGCGTCGTTCCTGGCTGGGCGCGATCGGTGGTATTTCATGCCGCCGGAGGTGGTTGCAGCGCTCTATGTCCCGACGTTGGAAGAGGCGGCGATGGCAGAGGGTCTGGACCCTGCGCATTTCGTGGATCACCGCCGCATCTGCAGCTACCTGCAAGTGCGCTTCGGGCTCGAGTATGCTCACTGCACCGTGTCGATGTGGGGCCAAACGGCCTTCGTGCGGGTCCACGTCCGTATCCCTGAAGAATCGAGACACAAACGATTGTTTGTGTACATCCCCGATCCGGTGCGCAATTCCTCCGATCCCGAGGTGGCCCGATCTTGGCTACGCGGCGAGCTGAGTTCGGCTCGATAAACCGGTGACAGGTCCGAGCGAGTGCTGCTGCCGCAGCACATTGAACTTCCGACGCTGAGCCGGAAAGGGTGGATCCATCCGACAAGAGTGGCATGGACTCGCACCCGATGCCAGGCCACCCGACTCACGCCGACTGACGGCCACCTTTGTTGAACGCCCTCTCCAGGTCCTGAGCGATGTCCGCGAGCCGTTGCCGTGCGCGGCCGGGCAGCCTCGGGGGAGGATCACGAGTAGAAGGGAGGACTCCTGCAGTCCGGTCTGCTTCTTCGCTCCGCACCATCGCTGGCGCACGTGGATGCGACTGAGCCGAGAGAGGTGGTGGAATTCGCCCACGAAATGGAATGGGTTGGTTCGACGTGCTCTCCTCGTAAGCGGGCGTAATCAACTCAGTCGCCACTTCCGAGCTACGCGGCGTCTTCCGCGGACAGGCGATCTTCCCCTGGGGTGTCGGGTTCGACAGGGGCGGCTGAGGAGCATGCAGCGTGAGGCGGATCCGCAATCACACGCTTGCCTCCAGCTGGTGGATGATCCGGCTACACAACTGGTGGCGTCCTCATTAATCAAAGCTCCATTGGAGAATGGATGCACCCCGGCGGAATCGTACCGACCGGGGTGCATTCATTTCGCCAATCGCCAAGTTTACCGTTGCTATCGCTGCCCTGGGCGTCGCTGCATAGCAAAACCAGAGTTCGGATCACGAATCAGGGGGGAAGCTGTCCATGGCCTTTTTCGCAGCCTTCCGAGCCCTCTCTCGCTCGTCGGGGGTTGCGTTAGTGATGTCCCGGCTGGCGAGCTCAACATCTACGGAGGAGACTTCAGGAATTTCGTCTGGTGAACCGCGGCGTGAGCCATTCTCGGGGCGACTCCACAAAAGGGCGGCCGCCCGGTGGAGGATTGTGCGAAACAGTGACTGGATCATCGGGAGCACCAGGTCGAAGGTTCGGCTTGCCCTCTCCTGGACAACCGTACCTGGGCCGTCCCGCCGGTCAGGTTCTCGCGGGCCGGGCGGTTTTCATCACCGCGTCTCCAATTCCGTCTGTAGCGCATCCCCGAGTTCGCGCCAACCGACACCAAGGACGTGAAGGATCGCGGCCACGGCCACGATCGTTGGGCTCGCCTCCCCTCGCTCGATCATCCCGATATAGGTACGATGCAGACCCGTCCGGGCACCTAGTGCCTCCTGGCTCAGTCCACGGGACTGGCGGTAGGCCCGCAGTACGGAGCCGATATTGGGGATGTCGGGCGCGGCGCGCATACACGGCGCAAAGTGGCCCGCACACTCGCCGGGATCTACAGAGTATATTCGTCATTCTCTTCCCGACGAATTTTTCCAGACTCTAGGCCAAGCAATCTTCGGCTATGTTCGCGCGCGCCGGGAGAGAGGGCATCGATTTGGCGGAGGAGGCGGCGCCGGAAGGTAACCTGCAGCCTTTGAAAGCGACGCTTCGCGCCGGCCGGAGTGGTGCGGAGTTCCGCAGCGACCTGATTCCACTGAGCCCCCATTTCCACACGAAGGTGGAGAAGTCGGAGGGATTCGGGGGGGAGCGTGCAGCATGTATTCCGGACAAGTCGGAAGAGCAAGGAACCCGCGCCCGGCGGTTCGTCCCACCGGTCGACCGCGCTGGAGGCCGGATCTGGAATCGGCACCGATTCCTCCGTTTCGAACCGGAGTACCTCGCCGGGGGCTGGCTGGGAGCGGAGGTGGTCGAGGAGCGCTCGGCGAGCGATCGACAAGGCCCAGGCGAGCAGCTGCCCATCGGATGTCGCCTGGCACTGACGGAGATTCCGGGCGATCCGGATCATCGCCTCCTGCGCGATGTCGTCCGCAACATCGTCGGCGGAAAGCCATCCCTGCGCGCGGTGTCGGGCGAATCGGCTCAGAGCCGGGTACAGCTCACGCAGTAAGGCCTCCAGGGCCGCACGGTCGCCTGCCGCAGCGGCATGGAAGAGCAGCAGGAGCGACGGGGTGTCGTCTCGTTCGCCCATGATACCTGCCCGATCGCGGCGCTCCGAGCCGCGGGATGGGAATCGGCGGGAGCGCGGGAGGACGGAGCCCGCGTCCCTTTCTACCCGGTAGACGAGCCTGCGGCACCTCCTGATCGGTCATGCGCCGGATCGGGCAGTCGAGGTGACGGACCCAGGCCTTGGTGGCGCACTTCGCAGATCTCCCAGAAGTTACAATGGGGGCAGTTCGCGCGACGTGTGGCGAGGGGAAATTCCGCCATCTCCTTCGGCTGCGAGGTGCCTGGCACGAGCAATCGCCGCATTGCGGCGTAGCCGTGCCATATACGATCTTCGGCGGCGCTGAGCTCAGGCTCTCGGATGGGAATGGTCTCGACTTCCCCGCGAAGCAGGTCTACGATGGCACCGTTGTAGCCGCCTTTCTCCGGTGGAACGTGCAGGCCGTCGCGCAAGAACAGCCCGTACGCCATGACCTGTTTCTCCGCCTGACCCCTGTCGATCCGGCCCGTCTTCCATTCGATGAGGACGGGCTGGCCCGTAGCCGGCCGAACGATCAGATCTGGCGCCGCCCATATGGGAACTCCGCGTACGTCCAGGCGGACGGGAGCCTCACCGACGTGGATAGAGGTGGACGGTCGCTCGACCAACGTCCACAGGGAGCACTCCAGCAGGTTTGGCAGGCAGGAATCGAGCTTGGTTCGAATCCGCTCGACTGCCGCTTGCGATATCCCGCGGCGGTAGTAGACCGGGAGGAGCATCGCGCGCCGCCCCGGGTCGCGGAGAAAGGCCGCGCGATCACGCGATTCCTTCCAGGCCTGGTTGAGGGCGGCGCGTGAGCGGTTGCGCAGCTCTACGAGATCCGGACGGGCCCTCCGGGCTACTATTGCGCGCGCCAGCAGGTTCGCGCATCTGTGGATGGCTGTCCCGAGCACCAAGTCTAGCGTCGTGAGCTGGCGGAGGCGGTACGCGTGCCGCGCCGCCTCGCTCGCGCCCGGCGACCATCCGCCCGACGACAGGTAGTAGTGATAGAAGTAGCGGCGCGGACACGCCTGGAGAATGGCCTCTCTCGTCGGAGACCAGATCGGGTCTGGAGCGGAAGTAGCTGCGGTCGCCATCGTCTCCTCCTTCCGTTGAGGAGACGAAACACTGGCACCGTCTGACTGCCGGATAGCGCACCGCCGCATCAGTCGATATGGCGGCCAGACAGTGGGATACAGGGCCGGGGCCTTGCCCGCTTGGGCTATTTTATCGGAAGTTGTGGACCGAGGAGGTTGAAGGATGAAAAAGGCGGCGCAATCCCCCCACGTGAGAATACACGATGGAATCCCGGCTGAGACCGGCCGGGAGAAGGAGGCACCGCCCATGCTCAGGCTACTTGTTGCGGCGGAGGCGGGGCAAAACGCATTGATCCCGCTGAGCCTGGACGAGATCGTCCGGGAGGGGGTGCGCCGCCTGCTCGCTGTGGCCCTGGAGGCCATGGTGAGCGCCTACCTGGAAGCCCACCAAGCCGAGCGCGACGCCTGCGGGCGAGCGCTGCTGGTGCGCAATGGGCGACCCCGACCGCGGAAGATCACGCTGGGCAGCGTTACGGTTGAGAACTCCGCTCCGCGCCTCAACGATTTGCGGGTGCTCGATGGGGTGCGCCAGCGCTTCACGAGCGAGATCCTGCCGCGCTACACGCGACGGAGTCCGAGAGTGGCCGAGGTGCTGCCGATCCCCAATAGTGCCGGGGGTGCGCCGGTCCAGGACACCGATCTCGTCGCTCGACTGCGGGCGGACAGCCTCACCGCGTTCCGCTATCGCCAGGTCCGCCTCGCCGTCGACTCGCTGCAGACACTCGTAGGAAGCGGAGCCTCGCTCGACAAGATCATCGACAAATGGTGGCTATCCTATCGTTGTTGATAGGGTAGCCACCAGCGCAAAGTGGCGGTGCCAAGAGAACGCAACTACCTTCCACGGTGCATCTTGGCTGGCCCGGGACCCTGGCTGGGGGGATCCGAAGGAAGCCGTGCTCTACATGTGGGAGCTGTACGCGATGTGGGCTTTCGTCGCCGTGTTTTTCGTGGATTGCTTTCGGGCGCGGTCGCCTTCGCGACCATCGGGGCGGGCGCGCTGGGGTGCGTGGTGGCGGGCGCGTGGGCGGACCGGCTGGGGCGGGAGCGCGTCACCATCTGGGCGATGGCGGTGAGCGGGGCGTGCGCGCTGCTCCTGGGCTGGCTGCTGCACGCACCGCTCGCGCTGGCCGTGATCGTAGCGCTGGTCTGGGGCTTCGCGGTGGTGGCGGACTCCGCGCAGTTCAGCGCGGTGGTCACCGAGGTGGCGCCGGAGCACGCGGTGGGGACGGCGCTGACGTTCCAGACGGCGCTCGGGTTCCTGCTGACGTCGGTCACCCTCACGGCGGTGCCGTACCTGCGGGATGTTGGGGGGTGGCCCCTCGCGTTCGGCATCCTGGCGCTGGGCCCGGCGGCCGGGATCGCGGCGATGCGGCGGCTGAAAAATCTCCGGATTGCGATCCCATCGGACTCGTAGGAGCCCGCCGTCTACAGGATCATCGACTCCCGTGGCCTCCTCCCGCCGCGGGTCTCCGGGTGGCTGCTCGGTATTGACTATCCCTTCCGGTCCATTATCATGGGTGGGCCCAAAAAGTCATTGTAGGGACGGTTGCTAGCTGACTCGTATTTTCAGGTCCATGGAATTCCTGGATCGGGTACCCGCACCAGGATGAGCCCTGTGACCTGACCCGCCTTCATCCCTTCAGGACCAGGCGGAGCGTGGGGCTCGCGACTCCTGGGGCCGTAGCCCGCACGCTCCCGAGGTCTCGAACGGCGCAGCTTCGAAGAGCTGATTCTTCGTTCACGATCATCCCCAAGCCCTAGCGCCTGGGCGCCCCGTTCCCGGAACAATCTCAGGATCCCGGTAGCTTCCGGTGACCGCCTCCGCAGCGCCGTCTGCTGCGCCGGGCCGTCGTCCGATGCTCTTTCAGCGGGAACGCATGGCGTTTCCGCGCGTGACTTCCGATTGCGTCGTTCCGGTGCGGGGCGCGCGAGGCCGCTCCGCGCAGCGCTCTCTGCACCCTCCCGCACAGGAGCCGCGGCCCTCGCGGGCAGCTCTCCCCACCCGATCTCCGCCCTGATGTCCAATCCGCACGCCGCCGCCTCGCTCGTCGAGCTCCTCCGCCTGCGAGCGGAGGCAGACCCGGACCGGATCGCCTACACCTTTTTGCAGGGCGGCGAGGTGGAGGAGGGGCACGTCACGTACGGCGAGCTGGACCTGCGCGCCCGCGCGGTCGCGGCCCGCCTCCAGGCGCTCGGCGCCCGCGGCACGCGCGCGCTACTCCTCTACCCGCCGGGGCTGGAGTACATCGCCGCCCTCTTCGGCTGCTTCTACGCCGGGGTCGTCGCGGTACCCGCCTACCCGCCGCGCCGCAACAAGCCCGATCCGCGCCTGCAGAGCATCGTGGCCGACTGCGCGCCCACGCTGGCGCTCGCCACGCGCGAGCTGCTGGACGAGTCGGAGCGCCTGTGCGCCCACACGCCGGAGCTGAGCGGGCTGCGCTGGATCGCCACGGAGGACGTTCCCTCGGACGAGGCCGAAGCATGGACCGACCCGGAGGCGCGGGGCGACACGCTGGCGTTCCTCCAGTACACCTCGGGCTCGACGGCCGCGCCCAAGGGCGTGATGGTCTCGCACGGCAACCTGCTCCACAACTTCGCGGTCATCGAGGGATTCACCGGCTACACGCCCGAGACGCGCTCGGTCATCTGGCTGCCGCCCTACCACGACATGGGGCTGATCGGCGGCATCCTGCAGCCGCTGTTCACCGGCTACTGGGCGGCGCTGTTCTCGCCGGTGGCCTTCATCCAGCGGCCGGCGCGCTGGCTGGAAGCCATCTCGCGCTACCGGGCCACCAGCAGCGGCGGGCCCAACTTCGCCTACGAGCTGTGTGTGCACTCCATGCGCCCCGAGGAGCGGGCGGCGCTGGACCTGAGCCACTGGGAGATCGCCTTCAATGGGGCGGAGCCGGTGCGCTCGGAGACGCTGCGTGCGTTCTCCGAGGCGTTCGCGCCGAGCGGCTTCCGCGCGCGGGCGTTCTTCGCCTGCTACGGGCTGGCGGAGGCGACGCTGATGGTCACCGGGAGCCAGCCGGCGGAGCTGCCGGTGGAGCGCGCGGTGGACGCAGAGGCGCTGGGGGAGGGAGTGGTGCTCGAGGCGGCGCCGGAGGGGCGCTACCGGCTGGTGGGGAGCGGGCGGAGCGCGCCGTCGCAGCGGGTGATCATCGTGGACCCCGCGACGCTGCGGGAGTGCGCGCCGGACCGGGTGGGCGAGGTGTGGGTGTCGGGCCCGAGCGTGGCGCAGGGGTACTGGGGGCTGGCGGAGGCGACGGCGGAGACCTTCGGCGCGTTCATGGCGGAAACGGGCGAAGGCCCGTTCCTGCGGACGGGGGACCTGGGGTTCCTGGACGGCGAGGGGGAGCTGTTCGTCACGGGGCGGCTCAAGGACCTGATCGTCATCCGCGGTCGCAACCACTACCCGCAGGACATCGAGGCGACGGCGGTGGGGAGCCACGCGGGGCTGCGGCCGGGGGGCGGGGCGGCCTTCAGCGTGGACGAGGGCGGGGAGGAGAGGCTGGTGGTGGTGCACGAGGTGGCGCGCCAGGCGACGGCGGGAGCGGACGTGGAGGAGGTGGCGGGAGCGATCCGCCGGGCGGTGGCGGCCGAGCACGGGGTGCAGGTGCACACGGTGGCGCTGGTGCGCCCGGGCGGGGTGCCGAAGACCAGCAGCGGCAAGGTCCAGCGGCGGGCGTGCCGGGCCCGGCTCCTGGCCGGCGATCTCCCCCTGGTGGGACAGAGCGTGCGGGCGGAAGTGGAGACCGCGGCGGCGCCGCACCCCGTCACGGTGGGGCTGACGCGCGAGGGGCTGGAAGCGGCGGAGGTCGGGGAGCGGCAGGCGCTGCTGGAAGCGCTGGTGGTCGAGCGCGCGGCGCAGGTGCTGGGGGTGGACCCGGCGGGGGTGGACCGGGAGCAGCCGCTGGTGGGGCTGGGGCTGGACTCGCTGCGCGCGATGGAGCTGAAGGGGGCGCTGGAGGCGAGCCTGGGGGCGGTGGTGCCGATCTCCTCGCTGCTGGACGACACGCGCATCGATCGCCTGGCCGCGGAGCTCCTCGCGGAGATGTTCGCGGCGCCGGCGGAAGCACGCTCGCGCGCGAGGCCCGTGGTGGGCGAGGCGCCGCTCTCCTTCGCCCAGGAGCGGCTGTGGTTCCTGGACCGGCTGCGTCCCGGGAGCACGGCGTACAACCTGGCCGGTGCGCTGCGCATCCGGGGCGCCGTGGACGCCGGCGCGCTGCGGCGCGGCCTGGAAGAGGTCGTGCGCCGGCACGAGGTCCTGCGCACCGTCTTCGCCGAGGCGGCCGGCCGGCCGGTGCAGCGGGTACGGGCCACCGGCTCGCTGCGGCTGCCGGAGGTGGACCTGTCGCGCCTGGAGCCGCAGCAGCGCGAGAGCGCGGCCCGGCGCGCCGCGGAGGCGGTGGCGCGCGCGCCCTTCGACCTGGAAACGGGGCCGCTCTTCCGCGCGCGGCTGCTGCGGCTGCACGCCGGGGAGCAGCTGCTGGTGCTGGGGATGCACCACATCGTCGGCGACGGCGGGTCGGCCGGGGTGCTGATCCGCGAGCTGGCCGCCCTGTACCCGGCCATGCTCGCCGGGGAGGCCTCGCCCCTGCCGCCGCTGCCGACGCAGTATGCGGACTGGGCGCTGCGGCAGCGCGAGGGGCTGCGCGGCGAGGTCGTGGAGGAGCAGCTGGCCTACTGGCGCGAGCGCCTGCGCGGGGTGGCGCCGCTGGCGATGCCCACGGACCGCGCCCGCCCGCCGGTGCAGAGCTTCCGGGGCGCGACGCACCGCTTCGAGGTGCCCGCGGAAGATATGGACGGCGTGCGCGCGCTCGCCCGGAGCGAGGGGGCGACGCCCTTCATGGCGCTGCTGGCCGCGTGGGACCTGCTCCTGGCGCGCTACAGCGGCGAGGACGACGTGGCGGTGGGCACCACCGTTTCCAGCC
>JBEVLE010000681.1:0-8189 GCA_040509335.1 Longimicrobiaceae bacterium
GGCCGGGGCCCGTGAGCCCCGGCCGGCCGGGTGGTCAGGCGCAGAAGTACGTGCCGCAGGCGCCGTCGCAGCTGTCCCACATGCAGGTGTGCGCGCCGCCCCCGCAGGTCTCGTTGCCCGGACAGGTGTACCCGCAGCTTTCGGCACACGTGTCCACGCACGTCCAGTTGTTGCCGCAGGTCGCGTCGCAGGTGGGGCAGCCCGGGCAGGTGCATTGCGTCTGGCAGGTGCAGTTCTGCCCGAACACCGTGCCGCCCTCGCCGCGCGCCTCGGGCGTGGTGTCGAAGCTCTCCACCGCCAGGTCGTCGAGGTCCAGCTTCAGCTTGTTCAAGGTGCTTCTCCCGGTTGAGGGTCGCATCAGGGCTCCCGTCTTCCAGTCACCGCGCGCGGATCCGCTGCTCCGCACCGTCCGCGCACCCGTGCGGCGGCCGCCCCGCCCTGGGGCTCCGGGTCTCCGCCGAAGCGATCCGCCCGGAGACACAGGGGAAGCGGCTCCGGGTCAGAGATCCGTCCCGTACCCGTAGATGACGCAGTGGTCGTAGTACAGGGGACCCGGTCCGTAGGTAGCGTTGTCGCAGTTCAGGCAGGTGAGGTCGACGCAGGTGCCCACGCACGAGAGGTCGCCGGTGCCGCAGCCGCAGGTCCCGTCGCACGAGGCGTTGCACGTGGCTCCGCAGGTACCGCCGCAGGTGCCGTTGCACGACGCGTCGCAGGTGGGGCAGCCGGGACACGTGCACTGCGTGTAGCACGTGCACTGCTGCCCGAACACCGTCCCGCCGTCCACGCGCGCATCGGGCGTCGTCGCGAAGCTCTCCACCGACAGCTCTTCCAGGTCCAGCTTCAGCTTTTTCATGACGCTCGTCTCCCGGAGCAGGGTGATGGGTTCCGGCATCCGGCCCGCTGCTCGTCACGCCTTCAGCCGTCCGGCCTCCTCGTCAGCAGAGGCACGTATTCGGGTTGTAGTAGCAGCTGTACTCGCCGCAGGTAGCGCCGCACGTTTCCCACCTTTCCGACCCGCCGCAGGTGCCGTCGCACGACGCGGCGCAGGTGCCGCCGCAGGTGCCGTTGCACGACGCGTCACAGCTGCCGGCGCAGGTGCCGCCGCAGGTCCCGTTGCACGAGGCGTCGCAGGTGGGACAGCCGGGACACGTGCACTGCGTGTAGCACGTGCACTGCTGTCCGAACACCGTCCCGCCCTCCCGGCGCGGCGCGGGCGTGGTGTCGAAGCTCTCCACCGACAGCTCTTCCAGGTCCAGCTTCAGCTTTTTCATGGTGCTCCTCCGTGCGTGAGTGATCGTCTACTCCGTTCACGGTTCCCATCGCCCCTCCACCCACGGCCCCATCGCGCCGCCGGACCGGACCTCCCCGGGCCACGGCGCACCTGCATTCGCGCCGGCCAGGGCAGGGGAGGTCAGGTCCACCCCGTTACGTCGTGCGGCGGGTGGCACCAGCTAGCAACAGTTCCATTCCCCACTGCAGCGTGTGTCGTTCGAGTAGCCGCAATCGCAGCTGTAATCGCAGGTACCGTAGCACGACGCGGCGCAGGTGTTGACGCAGGTGCCGTTGCACGACGCCGCGCAGGTACCGGCGCAGGTGCCGTTGCACGACGCGTCGCACGTGGGGCAGCCTGGGCAGGTGCACAGCGTATAGCACGTGCACTGCTGCCCGAACACCGTCCCGGCCTCCCGGCTCGGCTCGGGCGTCGTCGCGAAGCTCTCCACCGACAGGTCTTCCAGGTCCAGCTTCAGCTTTCTCATGGTTCGTCCCTCCGTGTGAGTCGTGGATCCGCTCTGGCCGCCGCCCCCTCCCGTCGAGGAAATTTCATGAAAGGCGCTCTCCACGCCGCCCGGGAACCCCGGCGCGCAGGGTCGGCGCGGGTGTCCCGTCGGCCTCCGTGACGGCTACCCGGCCGCCGCCGCGGCCCGGGCCGGGGCGCGGTTCACGAGCCCGGCCCGGTGTGCCTCGCGCAGCTGCTCCAGCACGCGCGGCCGGAGCCAGTCGGGGTCGGGCGGCTCGCCGCCGGAGATCGCGTCCGCCACCCTCGCGATCACCTCGTCCGGCGGGGCGGGGCTCCGCACGGCGTCCAGCACCACCGCGGCGAACGGGCTCAGCCGGCGGGCCGTGACCCGCCCCCCGCTGGCCTGGAGGAGGAAGAAAACGTCGCCGCGCTCCGGTCCCGCATCGGGGCCGCCGTGGTGCAGCCACTCGTCCCACTTCCACCCCGAGTGCACCACCCGGACGCGCGCGGAAAGGGAAGCCTCGTCGTCGGCCCACGACCCGTCCGTGCCGGAGGCGCGCAGCAGTCCGTCCAGGTACTCCCGGGTGTAGTCCTCCACCGAGCGGCTCAGCTCCACGGCCGCCCGCTCGGCGAGCGAAGCGTCCTCCAGGAGCGCGGCGTCCGCGCCCTCGCCGCGCGCCGCGAGGCGCTCCTCCAGCGCCGCGTGCGCCGCCGCCACGGGGGAGCGGCGCGGGAGCGCCGCCCGTGCCGCCTCCTCCACCGGGGCGGTGTCCTCGCCCAGGGCCCGGAAGAGCCGCAGCGTCCGCCCGAAGTACGCCTCCACGTCCGACGCGGCCATCGCCCGGTACTCGTCGCCTCCGCCTTCGGCGGCTCCATCCCCGGGCGACGTCACCAGCAGGACGGAAGGGACCGCCGGGGAGTGGAGGCGGAGGAGGAAGTGGCCGGTTCCCGCGTCCCCCAGGAGGAGGCTGGGATCGGGGACCGCGCCCATGGTCCCGCTGGGCCAGGCATCCGCGGCGCCGTACGCCTCGCACCCCTCCCGCATGCACTCAGCGGCGCGCTCCCGGAGCGAGGCGTCGCCGAACACCTCCGCCGCCATCAGGAGCGTCTCGCAGTTGCCGGCCCTGCCGTGGCAGAGCGAGTAGTTCATGCGTGGGTCGCCCAGCGACTGGAGGGTGGCGCGCACGGCGCCCTCCGCTTCTTCCCGGAACACCGCGTCGCCCAGGAGCTGCCAGGCCCGCAGGCGGGTGAGCCCGATCCCAGGCGCCCCGTGGCACCAGGCGCTCATGAAGTGCGGGGACTGGCCGGGGAAGCCTTCCTCCGACCGCAGCATCGCGCGCAGCTCGTCCAGCCGGCCGGCCTGCACGTACTCAGACAGCTGGATGTGGCGCATGTCCGGCCAGTTCCCCAGCTCCGGGCTGAAGCTGCGCCGCTCGTAGGCGAAGGCCTGCTCCGCGCCGTAGCGGAAGCGCCCCTCTCCGGTGGCGTGGAAGAGCTCCAGCAGCGCGTGCCCGCACCCCGCCGCGCCGTGCGCGTAGCCGTTGAGGTTGCGCGCGGCGGAGCCCGGCATGGTGGACCACGACCACCCCTCCGGCTCGCGCACGGCGGTGGCGACCAGGTGGTCGCCCAGCCGGCGCGCCATTTCCAGGACGGGCTCCCGGTCCAGCGCCGGCGCGATGCGCAGCAGCGCGGGGATCGCCCCCGCGGCGCCCCCGATCACGTCCGTCCCCCGGTCCTGCGACTCCTTTCCCTGCAGCGGCTCCAGGAGCCGCGCCGCCGCCACGAGGAAGTCGTCGCGCCCCAGGAGCTCCGCCGCGCGGACCGCCGCCCAGGCGATCCCCACCCGCCCGCCGTACAGCCCGAACGCCGTGGGCGACTGCCGCTCCCCGTCGGCGAGGGCGTGGCGCATCGCTCCCGCGGCGGTGCGGGCCGCGCCGCCGTCCCCCGTGATCGCGGCCAGTTCGGCGAGGAAAAGGCCGATCCCGGCCGTCCCCTGGTAGACCGCTCCGCCCGCCGTGCCGGGAACGACGGCGCGCCGGGCCGGATCGGCTCGGTCCGGGACCATCACCGTCCAGGTGCAGGCGTCGTCCGCCCACACCGCATCGTCCGACAGCCGCGCCCCGATGCGCGCGGCGGCTTCCAGGAACGCGCCCGGCGGGGCGGAGGGGTCGGTTCTCGGGTCGGTCACGCCGGCTCTCCTCGCGTGCGGGGGAACGCCTACGCCCACGCCGGCGCCGGAGCGCCGCCGAGGGAGCGGTGGATCAGGTACGCCAGGTACGACTCCTCCTGGATGGTGACGCCCAGGCGGTTGTTCATCATGTGCACGTAGCTGGAAACGATCGCCGCGACCGCCCGCTCCCACTCCGTGACCACGCTCCCCGACGCGGTGAGGCGGCCCGCGTCCAGGAGCGCGCCGAAGCGGCCGCGGACCTCCTCCAGCCCGGCGCGGTAGCGGTCCAGGGCGTCCGACAGGGCGTCGCCCGAGTCCAGCCGATGCCACGCCTCCTCCACGTAGGCGGTGAGCGTGTCCGCCTGCTGCTCGAAGCCGCCCCCGAACGCCCGCGTCAGCACGCCGCGGCGCTCCTCGTCGGGGACCAGGGCCCGCAGGTAGCCGGTCCCGTAGCCGCGGGCGAACTCGCCGGCGCCCTCCCGGCTGCCGCGGAACACGTGGACCAGCACCACCATCGCCAGCAGGGCCTTGCCCAGCCGGGAGGAGCGCTCGTCGCGGCGGGTGCCGCGCAGCAGGTCGAGCGCCGCCTCGCTGGAAAGCCCGAAGAGCTCCTCGGCCAGGAGCACGCCCTCCGGGCCGCCGTACCGGTCCGTTTCCGGCTCGTAGGGAACGCTGGCGACGTGCGATACCCCGCTTCCCGCGCCGGGGGAGGGCTGCTCCGGGAACCCCTCCGCCACGCCGGGGAAGAGGCCGGCGAGGTGCTCCCGCAGCGCGGGCGCCACTTCCCGCTCGAGCACCGCGCGGACGCCGTGCAGCCTCAGGCGCACGTGCGGCCCCCGCTCCCCGTAGCGGATGAAGAACCAGCGGTCGATCCATCCGCGCGACTCGCACGCCCGGACGAAGGGCTCCACCGCCTCCAGGAGCACGGCGTCGCACGCCCCCGAGTAGATCCCCCCCGCGTGGAAGAGGTGCTCGCCGAGCCAGCCGCGCTCCTCAGGCGACCCGGGCATCTTCCTCCTCGCGCGCGGAGGAGCCCGACGCCTCCCCGGGGAAATCGACCTGCACGATCATCTCGGTGGCGAAGCGGGCGTCGCCGTGCCGCGCCAGCTCCCCCGGCCCGGGGAGACGCTCCTCCACCACCACGCGGAAATTCCGCAGCCCCGAGCCCATCTTTCCGAAAAGGCCGACCAGGAGCGGGTTGGCGAAGTCCATGAACTGCGGCTTGTGGAAGTCGCGCGAGGCCGCCGTCGCGGGCGGCTTCCGGTGCGGCGCCGCCTCCGGAGCGCCGGGAGCGCCCTCCCCGGCCGGGGCCACCGCCCCGGGCCCGGCGGCGCCCTCCACGGCATCCTCCCCGGGAAGCTCCGCCCCGGCCGCCTCTTCCTCGGCGGCCCCGGCGGGCTCCGCCCCCAGGTTCATGGCCGCTTCCTGGGCGTCGTGCGCCTCCGGCGGCGGGGCGCCGCCTGCATGCGGCGGCCGGGACGCGCCCGTGAGGGGGATGATCTTCAGGTAGCAGCTCTCGGGGATCCCGTGCTCCCGCCGCCAGCCGTCCGCGCGGGCGAAGAACTCCGCCGCGCCCTCGCCCGCCGCGCGCTGCGGGAGGAGGCTCCCCGGAACGGCCCACCGGCGTCGCGCGAGGATCACCCGACCCTCCACGCTGATCCGCGGCCGGTGCTCCACGGCCGGCACGGGCGCGGCCACGGCGCGGTCGGCGCCGCCGGGCGCGGCACCGTCCGCCGCTCCCGGCTCCGCGACGGGGGCCGCGGGCGGGGCGAGGCTCTCGGGGAGCTGCGGGCCGAAGACCACCGGCGGAGTGAAGCGCGAAAGCAGCTGGTACAGCGGGGGACGCATCCGCGGGTTGAGGAAGCCGAGGTCCACGGGGACCACCCGGCGCCCGGAGGGCGCGTG
Source organism: Longimicrobiaceae bacterium (assembly GCA_040509335.1). GTDB lineage: Bacteria > Gemmatimonadota > Gemmatimonadetes > Longimicrobiales > Longimicrobiaceae > JAFAYN01. The sequence continues at coordinate 5,814 of JBEVLE010000681.1, forward strand.
GCGCAGCACCACGGCGTGCGGGTCGTCGGGAGCGGGCTCCACCACGAGCGTGGAGGTGCGGAGCTGCTCCTCCGCGGCTCCGCTCTCGCCGGTCGGGTAGCTGATCTCCCAGGGGAGGAGCGGCGGGTGCAGGTTGGCGTTGAAGTGCGCGTCGCCGCACACCTCCGCCAGCAGCTCGTCCGACAGGAGCGCGTTCTCCGCCCGGACCGCCTCGCGGAGCTCCTCCGGGAGCATGTACAGGAAGCGGGAAAAGTACTTGCCGTACCCGGCCGTGTAGCTCCCCCCGTGCAGGACGAAGGCGGGGTCGCCCCCGTCCCGGCCAGGCACCAGGAGCGCGAAGGCACCCATCGAGCGGCAGGCCGCGGGCTGCGGCTCCACGCCGCGGAGCGCCTCCTCCACCTCGGCCAGCGACAGCCGGACCTCCTCCGCGTCCGGCGCTTCGCGCCAGCGCTCCAGCACCCGCTCCTGGAAGCGGGTGCGCGCCGCGTTCAGCGCGTCGATGAACGCGAGCCCGAACGGGTTCCCCGCCTTGTAGTCCCGCAGCGCTTCCAGGTCGATCCCCGCCTGGAGCTTGCGCTCCTTTTCCACGTGCTCCTTGAAGTGCTCGCGGTAGAAGTCCTCGTAGAAGCGGAGGAGCGGGACGGAAGCGGCTCCCGCGCCGTAGTGCGCGTCGAAGAAGTGGCGCATGGTCGCCTGCTCGGGACGCGGCCAGGCCAGGCGGACGGTGAGGCGCATCCACTCCACCAGGGCGTCCGCGGCCCGCCGCACTCCGGGAGTGAGCGCGACGGAGGCGGCGGCGTCCGCCGTGGCGTCCTCGTAGAAGACCATCTCCCGGCGGAGACGGCCCTCGATCTCCATGGACGTGCAGGCGGTTTCCAGCAGGTCGTGGAGCTCCTGGACGATCCCGGCGCGCTCCTCCACCCCGGCGCGGGAGTACGCCTCCAGCCGCTCCCTCAGCGTCCGGAGCAGGACGCAGCACTCGCGTGCGTGGTCGTCGTCGATCGGCTCCAGGAGCCGCCGGAGCGGCAGGTCCCAGTCAGCGTCCTGCTCGCGGATCCCCGTCCGGAAGCGGAGGAAGCCGATCTCCAGGAGCCTGTCCAGGTACGCCTCCGCCTCCTCCGGCGTCGCCTCCACCTCCGGGGCCCGGGCGAGCGCGTCGACCAGGTCGCCCAGCGTGGAGGCCGGGGAGCGCCGGATGACCGTGGACACCAGCTCGAGGACGTCGTTCGCGGGGACGCGCTGGAACACCTCGCGCTGCTGCACCGCCGTCAGGAACACGTAGCGCCCCCCCTCGACGTCCAGCGTGGGGTTGGGCTCCACCACCAGGCGCCGCCGCACGGCGGTCCGGCCCCTGAGGTGGTCCATGAGGATGCCGTACAGCGCCTTGTTGATGCGGACGTAGCTGCGCCTGGCGCGCAGGTCCCCCCCCAAGCGCAGCGGCGCCCCGCCGTCGTCCGCGCCGTTTCCGTCCGCCGGGACGAAGCTTCCCGGGAGCACGGTGCAGAAGGTGGAGAAGGGGGTGGCCTTCATCGCCGCGCGGGTGAAGTAGCGCAGCAGCCCGCGCTCGGTCTTTTCCTCCCTCCCGCTCAGCTCCGCTCCCGCGGCCACGTACCGCTCCAGCGACCCGTGCAGGGAGCGGCTGGAAACGAGCAGCCCCTTCCGGAAGTCCTGCTCGCGGAGGAGCTCCCGGAAGCCGGCCCGGACCCGGGCGGTCTCCTCCCGGTAGAGCTGCTCCCACCCGGCGGCGGCGCGCTCGTGCTCGAGGATCGCGCACTGCAGCGCGTGGACGGCTTCCGCGGCCGGGCCGGGGAGCGCGAGGCGGACTGCTTCGTAGCGGGAGGGGGAAAGGGAGCGGCGGTTGAACAGGTCGCGCCGGGCGCCGAGGAGGACTTTGCGGCGTTCCCGGTCGGACTCGGTGCCGACGGCGGCGAAAAGGAGGTCGGAAACCTGCTGGCGGCGAGCTTCCAGCATCGCTTCGGCGGCCCGTACTTCTTCGAGCCGCCGCATGGTACAGGTGGCGCGCAGTCCCTCCAATGCGTCGCTCGCCACGCCGGAAACGCGGCACACGAACCGGCTGCAGAGCCGGTCTTCGCCCCGGCTCGCCATCGCCACGGGCAGGGGTTCGACCAGCACCGCGTTGCTCGCCATTGGCTCCACTGGATCAGGGGACCTGGTGCCGGCCGCCGTCCCCGGCGCCCGGAGCCGCGGCGTGGTCAGGGATGAGGGGGCGTTCGTTTCCAGACATTTAAGCCGCTCGACACTATAAATGCCACTTTAGATGCGTGCAATAGGTTTGTATCGGTGAGGCGACCACCGCCCCGGACGACGGGGTGGAGCAGGGGGAGGCAGGAAGAAACGATCGGGGCCGCGCGAGAT
>JBEVLE010000682.1:0-2895 GCA_040509335.1 Longimicrobiaceae bacterium
GCACCCGCGTGCCGGGCGGCGACCTGCTGGCCTTCCGCCGCGACCCGCTGGGGACGCTGGAGCGGCTCGCCGGCGGGCACGGCGACGTGGCGGCGATGCGCTTCGGCCCGCGGCGAGTCACCCTGCTGGGCGACCCGGAGCTGGTGCGCGAGGTGCTGGTGACCCGCCACCGGGAGTTCATCAAGAGCTACGCGCTGCAGCGCGCCCGCGTGCTCCTGGGCGAGGGGCTGCTCACCAGCGAGGAGCCGCTGCACCTGCGGCAGCGGCGGCTGGCGCAGCCGGCGTTCCACCGCGAGCGCATCGCGGCGTACGCGGCGGACATGACCGCCTACGCGGCGCGCATGGCGGAGGAGTGGCGGGACGGCGAGACGCGGGACGTGGCGCGGGAGATGAACCGGCTGACGCTGGCCATCGCGGGGAAAACGCTCTTCGGGGCGGAGGTGGCGGGGGAGGCGGAGGAGATCGCCGGCGCGCTGACCACGGCGCTGGGGCTGTACAGGCGCCTCACCAACCCGCTGGGCCCGCTGCTGGACCGCCTCCCCACCCCGGGGACGCTGCGCATGCGGCGGGCGCGGGCGCGGCTGGACGCCACCATCTACCGCATCATCGCGGAGCGGCGGCGCACGGGGGAGGACCGCGGCGACCTGCTTTCCATGCTCCTGCTGGCGCAGGACACCGAGGGCGACGGCGGCGGCATGACCGACCTGCAATTGCGCGACGAGGCGCTGACGATCTTCCTGGCGGGGCACGAGACCACCGCCAACGCGCTCGCCTGGACCTGGCACCTGCTTGCCGGGAGCCCGCAGGCGGAGGCGGCGCTGCACGCCGAGCTGGACACGGTGCTGAGCGGGCGGCTCCCCACGGTGGACGACGTCCCCGCGCTGCCGTACACGCGCGCGGTGCTCGCGGAAAGCATGCGCGTGCTCCCCCCGGCCTACGTGGTGGGGCGGCAGCCGCTCCACGACATGGAGATCGGGGGCTTCCGGGTGGAGGCGGGCTCCATCGTGCTGATGAGCCCGTGGGTGATCCAGCGCGACCCGCGCTGGTGGCCGGACCCGCTCCGCTTCGACCCCGGCCGCTGGACGCCGGAGATGGAGGCGGGGCTCCCCAGGTTCGCCTACTTCCCCTTCGGCGGGGGGCCGCGGAAGTGCATCGGCGAGGGGTTCGCGTGGACGGAGGAGATCCTGGTGCTGGCCACGCTGGCGGCGCGCTGGCGGGTGCGGCCCGTCCCCGGGCACCCCGTGGAGCCGGAGCCCATGATCACCCTTCGTCCCCGGCACGGGATCCGCGCGGTGCTGGAGCGTCGGCGCTGACCTCCGCAACCTTGCCGCCGGTCCCCCCGTCGTCCTCGCCCGCGCGCGCCTCCTCCAGGCACCCGCCGCGGGCGATCTCCTTCCAGTACTCCCAGATCTCCGGGCGGTCCAGGAGGCGGACGACGCCGGGGTCGAACTGCGTCCCCGAGCCCTCGCGGATGCGCTCCAGCACCTCCTCCGGGGCCAGGGGCCCGCGGTACGAGCGCGGCTGGGTGAGGGCGTCGAACACGTCCGCCACCGCGATCAGGCGCGCGGCCAGCGGGATGTCGGCGGCCCGCAGCCCCTCCGGGTAGCCGCTCCCGTCCCAGCACTCGTGGTGCGACGAGACGATGCGGGTGATGCCGGGGTGGATGCGCTCCAGCGGCCCCAGGATGTCGGCGCTCTCGTGCGGGTGGTCCTTGATCTCGGCCCGCTGCTCGGGGGTGAGGGGGCCGTGGGAGTGCACGATGTCGAAGAAGCGGTCGTCGATCTTCCCCATGTCGTGCAGCAGCGAGGCCACGCGCAGCGTGGAGCGCTCGCCGCGGCCCATCCCCAGCGGGGGCGCCAGCGCGTCGGTGAGGTTGGCGACGCGGCGGGAGTGCCGCGCGGTGGAGGCGTCCCCGGCGGTGATGGCGTTGAGCAGCAGCTCCACCATGGTGCGGTGAAGCCGGCTGCGGGAGCGCCGCACGCGGCGCCCGTCCGCCGCCCAGGCGGCGCCCACGACTCCCGCGGCCACCAGTGCGCCCCCCAGAAAGGTGCGCACGTCCTTCAGGTCTAGCATGGGTCCCGTGTTCCGGCCGGAGATGGATGGAAGCGGCGGCCCCTCGAACGCACAACCCGAGCCACCCGCGACTCCGCATGACCTCCTGGCTGACCCGCTCTCCGCTGGCCCCCGTGCTGCTGCTCACGGTGTCCAACGTGTTCATGACCTTTGCCTGGTACGGGCACCTTCGCCACAAGGGGGCGCCGCTGCTCACCGTGATCCTGGTGAGCTGGGGGATCGCCTTTTTCGAGTACTGCTTCCAGGTGCCGGCCAACCGGTGGGGGAACGCGCACTTTTCCGCGGCGCAGCTCAAGACCATCCAGGAGGTGATCTCGCTGCTGGTGTTCGGGGTGTTCTCCGTGCTGTACCTGCGGGAGGAGATGCGCTGGAACTACCTGGTGGGGTTCGCGCTGATCGTGGCGGCGGTGTTCGTGGTGTTCCACGAGTGGTGAGGTGTCGAGAAGAGTCTTTTGTGGGATGCCTCTGGTTCTGCGGGCCGCTCCGGAGCCGGACGATACTGCCGTCCGTCTCCTGCGCGGGCTACGGGAGCCAGGCCAAACAGCCGGCCTGTCTCCCTCCGCCGGGGCGAGCCAGCCGAAACAGCCCGGCTGTCTCCCCCCGAACCGATGGATGTGGGTACTTCTTGAACGGCAACGGCTCCCCGGCGTGATCTCCCGATGCCGGAGCCGTTTACTTTCGCACTCACGCTGTTACGTTGAAATAGAAAAGTCCGGGGTTTGGTTGCTTTAGAAATGTCCTCCTGCCAGGGTGCCTGAGCGCCGCCACGGGTGGTGGGGCGCGGGTTTGTTCGGGGTTCGAATCGGTTTCTCTTCCGCCCTC
>JBEVLE010000683.1:0-9634 GCA_040509335.1 Longimicrobiaceae bacterium
TCGCGCGAGGGGGCGGGCCTCCGTCTTTCGTACCGCAGTTGCAGGCTGTTCCCTGTTCCCTATTCCCTGTTCCCTGGGTTTCAGGCGCTCTGCTGGTTGAAGATCTCCTTGCGGCGGTCCTCGATGTCCGCGCTCTTGCGGATGCTCTGGAGCCAGCGCTCCACGGCCTCCTGCTGGATTCGGGACATGGCGAGGGCGCGCATCTGCTGCTTCTGCGCTTCGAAGCCCTTGCGGTCGGCCTCCACGCGGGCGACCGGGCGGATGATGAACAGCCCGGCGCTCGTCTTCACCACGTCGCTCACCTTGCCCACCGGCACCCCGAAGGCGGCGCCCACCGCCGCGTTGGCCTGGCCGAGAGCGGGGTTCGGGTCGCCGCGGGTGAAGGGGCCGGCCTGGCGCACCTCCAGCCCGCGCGCCGCCGCCACCTGCTGCAGCGTCTTGCCGGCGCGCACCTGGGCCACCAGCTCCTGCCCGATCCTGCGCGCCTGCTCCTGCTTCTTTTCCAGCACCAGCTGGCGGCGGATCTGCTGGGTGGCCTGCGCCAGCGGCGTGGTGCCCGCCGGGGTGAACGACTCCAGCTTGGCGACGAAGAAGGCCTGCTCCGTTTCCAGCAGGTCGCTGACCTGGCCCGCCCGGGCGCCGTCGCGCGTCTCCTGCTCCGCCCACTCCACCGCTTCCAGCGCCGAGCCCACGCCCGGCACGAAGGGCGAGTTCTCCGACACCGTCACCCCGGTGCGGATCGCCGCGCCCGTGGCGCGGGCCGCGCGCTCGATCCCGCTCCGCTGCGCCAGCTCCTCCAGCGAGTCCGCCTTGGCGTAGAAGCGGTCCAGCTCCGCGTCGCTCTTTTCCACCGGGATCAGGACGTGGCGCGCCTTGACCTGGTCGCCGTTCCTTTCCTGCACCTGGATGATGTGGTAGCCGAAGGGCGAGAGCACCGGCTGCGAAAGCTCGCCCACCGGCAGCGCGAAGGCCGCCGCGTCGAACGCCGGCACCATCTGCCCGCGGCTGAAAGTCCCCAGGTCGCCGCCGTTGTCCTTGGAGCCGGGGTCCGACGACTCGCGCTTCGCCACCTCGGCGAAGTCGGCGCCGCCGGCCAGCTCAGCGCGCACCCGCTCGGCGCGCTCCAGCGACGCCAGCGTGTCGCCGCGCGTGGCCGCCTTGCCCAGCACGGCCACCGTCAGGCGCGCGCTCGCGCCGCGCTTGAAGTCGTCCTCGTGCTCGTCGTAGTACTTCTTCACCTCGGCGTCGCTCACCTGCACCTCGCCCGGCACCAGGCGCGACGCGTCCAGCGCCACGTACTCCACCGTCGCCGTCTCGTTGCGGTCCTGCCAGGCGCGCCACAGCTCCGCGTCCGAGATGTACACGCCGGACGTGATCTGGCTGAACAGCTTCTGCTGCGGCACCATCACCCGGTAGTACTCCTCCAGCTGCAGGAGCATGTCCTCGCTGGTGGCCGGGCTCTGCAGGTAGCGCTGGTACTTGGCCAGGTCGAACTGCCCGTTGGTCTGGAACAGCTCGTTCTGCATCAGCGCCGGGTGCGGGCTGTTCAGCGCCGCCAGGCGGACCTCCTGGTCCGTCGCCCGGATCCCGCGGTCGCGGATCGCCTGCTGGATCAGGATCTGGTTCACCACGCGGTCCCACGCCGCCTGCTCCAGCTCCCTGCGCTGCTCGGCGGAGATCTGGTTCCCGCCCTGCTGCGCCTGCTGCGAGAGCTCCTGGTAGGCCGCCTGGAACTGCTGGTTCAGGACCGGCTCACCGTTGACGCGGCCGAGCTCGTTGGCGTTGGTGTTGTTTCCGCGGCCGGTGACGTCCAGCCCCAGCTCGAAGAACATCCAGCCGACGAACGCCAGCGCGAAGATGAAGCCGAGGATCTTCCCGGCCTTGCCCCGCATGCTCTGCATCATAGGAATTCAAACTCCGGATCTTGGAACGGGAACGGCGAGAGGGACCACCTGGGGCGAAGATGAAGACGGAAAAATTACTTACGAACCCAGCGAGGCGCAAGCCACGCCCGCGGGGAAGGCCGAAGTCTGTTGACACGTCCCGCGGCGCTCCAGTAAGTTGCTCCTCCTCTCGCCGGCCTCACCCCCGCATTTCTTCACGCGCGTAGGAGACTCATGGCTGAAGTCCCCCCTGAGCTTGCAGCCGAGGTTCAGAAGCTCGAGCGCTACCACGCAGAGAACCCCCAGGGACGCTACTTCGTTCCCCTCGCGAACGCGTACCGGAAGATGGGCGCGCTCGACCAGGCCGAGGCTCTGCTGCGCGAGGGGCTGCGCCGCCACCCGGACTACCTCAGCGCGCACATCGTGCTGGGGCGGTGCCTCGCCGACGGCGGCGCGACCGACGCCGCGGTGAGCGAGTTCCGCTACGTCCTTTCCGTGGACCCGCAGAACCTCATCGCGCTGCGCTCGCTGGGGGAGATGGCGAGCGAGGGGGGGCGCAGCGAGGAGGCGGTGCGCTGGTACCGCGAGCTGCTGGCGGTGGACCCCATGAACGAGGACGCCCGCCAGGCGCTGGAGACGCTGGAAACGCGCCCGGCGCCCCCCGCCGCCGGCGAGGGCGGCGCCGAGTGGTGGGAGCGTCCCGCGGACGCCGCCGCGAACGACGCGGAGCTCCCCGCCAGCGGGATCGTGGACGACGACCTGATCTGGAGCTCGGGGACCGAGATCGAAACGCCCGCCGGGGAGGGCGCGTCCCGCCCGGACGAGGCGCTGTCGTGGGGAGCGGTGGACCTGGATTCCGGCGTCGAGCCCGGGGTGCCCGCGGAGGAGCCCGCGCCCGCCGAGCCGTTCGCCGCGCTCGCCTTCGGCGACCTGGAGCTGAGCGACGCCGTCCCGGAGCCCGTGGAGCGCCAGGAGGCGCAGCCCTGGTCGGCCCCGGACGCCCCGGGCGGGTGGGACCCGTTCTCGGGCGGCACGGTGGAGCTGGACACCTCCGCCTTCGGGGGCGGCGCGGAGGCGGCGGAGCCCGAGGCCGAGGGCGACGAGGTGGTCACCGAGACCATCGCCGAGCTGTACGCCCGGCAGGGCTTCCACGACCGCGCCGCCGACGTGTACCGCGAGCTGATCCGCCGGCGCGGCGGCGACCCCGCGCTGGAGGCCCGCCTCCGCGAGGTGGAGAGCCTGGCCTCCGGCGGGTCCGCGGACGAGGCGCCCGCCTCGTGGACCCCCGACGCCGAGGCCCCGGCCGCTCCCGCCACCGACACCGACGACCTTCCCCTGCTGGAGTGGAGCGTCGACGAGCCGGAGCGCGCCGCCGAGGACGAGCCGGCCGCGTTCGCGGGCGACGAGTCCCTGCCGTACGCCTCCCCCGCGCCCGAGGGCGAGGACGCCTTCGCGGACTCGTTCGAGGACGGCTTCGGCGACGTGGCGCTCGCGCCCTCCGCCGGGCTTCACGACGCCTTCGACGGCTACGCCCCCGAGCCGGACGAGATCGCGGCGATGCAGGACCGCTCGCTCCCCTGGGCCGCCCCCGAGTCGGAGGCCGAGGAGGTCGCCGCGATCTTCGCGCGGGACGAGGCGTTCCTCGCCCCCGCGCCCACGGACCTCCCCGCCGCGGACGTGCCCGTCGCCGACGAGCCCCTGGTGGCGGAGAGCGCGGCGCACGACCTGCTTTCCGGCGAGCCGTTCTCCGACGACCTGGCGGCCGGCGATGCGGAAGCCGACGGCTTCGGCGCCCCCGAGCCCTTCGCGGCCGAGCCCTTCGGCGCCGGGCCGCCCGCGGACGATCTCGCCGCGGAGGTCCCCGACACGGCGGACGAGGTGTGGACGCTCGACGGCCCCGCGGACGGCGCGTTCACCGACGAGCCGCAGCTCCAAGCTCCCGCGGACGACGGCTTGGGCGCCGACGAGCCCTTCGCCGCGATGCCGCCCTCCGGCGAGGCGGCCGGTGGCGATGAAGCCACCGGGCCGGAGCCCGCCGCCGCGCCGGAGCCCGCGCAGCCGGCCGCCGTGGAGTTCCGCAGCGTCCGCGAGTACCTGTCCGGCATCGCCTCGTGGCAGCCTGCCGGCGCCGCTGGCGCGGCGTCTGCGGAGGCCCCCGCGGCAGCGGAGCCCGAGCCGGTCGCCGCGGCCCCGTCGTGGGACCCGGAGCCCGCGGTGGACGATGCCGCCGGGGCGGACGCCGGCTTCGGTGAGCCCGCCGCCTTCGAGCTGCCGGCGGAGGACGAGGCGATCCCCGACGTGGCGCCGAGCACCATGGAGGAATTGCCGCCCGCGCTGGAGCACACCGCGGCCGGCGACTTCCACGAAGCCGCCGCTGAGGACGAGGAGGACGACATGCCCTGGCTGGCCGCGCCTGTGTCGGCGGACCCGGGCTCCGTCGCCGAGCCCATGGAGATCGACGGCCTGCTGGAAGCGGAGTCCGCCGGCGCCGCGGCCTCCGCGTCCTCCGCCCCCGCCGGGGACCCGGACGGGGACGACGACCTGTACCCGTGGGAGCTGGCGCCCGCCGCGCCGCAGCCCGCGGCGGAGGCGCCGCCGGCCCCGGACGCGCAGCCCGCGGCGGGCTTCTCCTTCGAGGAGTTCTTCGTGGAGCCCACGCCCGCGCCCCCGGCTCCCGAGGTGCGCGCGCCGGAGCCCCCGCGCGCCGCGGAGCCGCCGGCCCCGCCGGCCGCCGCGCCGGAGGCCGGCGGCGACGACGAGGACCTGGAGTCGTTCCAGGCCTGGCTCCAGAGCCTGAAGCGTTGAGGATCGCCGTCGTCCACGGGCCCAACCTGAACCTGCTGGGCTCGCGCGAGCCGGAGGTGTACGGGCACGGCACGCTCGCCGACGTGGACGCGGCGCTGGCCTCGCTGGCGCTGCACCTGGGCACGGAGCTGGAGGCGTACCAGTCCAACTCCGAGGGCGCGCTGGTGAGCCACGTGCAGGAGGTGGGACCCCGGGTGGACGGCATCCTGGTCAACGCCGGCGCGTACACCCACACCAGCGTCGCCCTGCGGGACGCGCTGGTGGGAGTGGCGCGTCCGTACGTGGAGGTGCATCTTTCCAACGTCTTCGCCCGGGAATCGTTCCGCCACCACTCGTACCTGGCCGACAGGGCGGTGGGGGTGGTGTGCGGCTTCGGGGCGGACAGCTACCTGCTGGCGCTCCGCGCCCTGGTCGGGCACCTCGGCCGGGCCGGGGGGCGCCGGGCCGTGTCCGTTTAACTAAGGAGATTTCGTGGCTACGACGGCCGACTTCCGGAACGGGATGACCATCAACATGGATGGCACGCTCTGGACCATCCTGTTCTTCCAGCACCACAAGCCCGGCAAGGGGAACACCGTGGTGCGCACCAAGCTGCGCAACGTCCTCACCGGCGCCGTGCTGGAAAAGACCTTCCGTGCCGGCGAGCGCATCGACGAGGTGCGCCTGGAGCACCGGCCCATGCAGTACAGCTACGCCGACGGCGACCTGTACTACTTCATGGACCAGCAGACGTACGACAGCATCCCGCTCTCCGGCAAGGTGATCGGCGAGGAGCAGCTCAAGTACCTCAAGGAGGGGATGGAGTGCGACGGGCTGCTGCACGGCGAGAACGTCATCTCCGTGGAGCTCCCCTACTTCGTCACGCTGGCCATCACCGAGACCGACCCGGGCGTCCGCGGCGACACCGCCACCGGCGGGACCAAGCCGGCCAAGCTGGAAACGGGCGCGATGGTGCAGGTGCCGCTGTTCCTCAACGAGGGCGACGTGATCCGCGTCGACCGCCGTGAAGACAAGTACATCGAGCGCGCCAACAAATGATCGACCTTGATTTCCTCCGGGGCCTGATCGAGGCGGTGGACGGGAGCGGGATCGACTCCCTGGAGATCTCCCGCGGCGGGACCCGCATCCGCATCGCGAAGACGCCGCCCCCCGCGCCGGTGTCCGCCTCGGCGGCGCCCGCGCGCGCCGCGGTGGAGTACGCCGTGCCCGCGGCCGCGCCGGCCGCGCACTCCGCCGCCGCAGCTCCGGCGCCGTCCGGCGGCGCGCCCGCCCCGGCCGCGGCCGCGAGCAACCTGGTGGAGATCAAGTCGCCCATGGTGGGCACCTTCTACCGGTCCCCGGCGCCGGAGGCTCCCTCGTACGTGGAGCCGGGCACCCGCGTCGGCAAGGGGCAGACGCTCTGCATCCTCGAGGCGATGAAGCTGATGAACGAGCTGGAGTCCGACTACTCCGGCATCATCCGCGAGATCTGCGTCGAGAACGCCGAGCCGGTGGAGTACGGGCAGGTCCTCTTCCGCATCGAGCCCGACGCGTGAGGATGGACGAAGAGTGGGCCCAGGACGGGCCCGCCCCTTCCACGGGGCGGCCCGCCGCCCCGCGCGAGTTCGTGCTGCGCGAGGCGCTGGAGGAGATGGTCCGCCGGGGCGCGTCCGACCTGCACCTCAAGGCCGGGCGCGCCCCCGTGGTCCGCATCCACGGCGAGCTGTACGACACCTCGCTCCCCTCGCTCCGCCCGGACGACCTGAAGCGCTGCGCCGAAACGCTCCTCAACCCCCGGCAGAAGGAAACCTTCTCCGAGCGCAAGGAGATCGACTTCGCCATCGGCGTGCAGGGGCTGGGGCGCTTCCGCACCAACATCTTCCAGCAGCGCGGCACCCTGGGGTTCTCCTTCCGGGCGATCCCCTTCGAGGTCCCCGCGCTGGACGAGCTCCACCTCCCGCCGGTGGTGCAGGACATCGCCACGTCGCCGCGCGGGCTGGTGCTGGTGACCGGGGTGACGGGGAGCGGCAAGTCCACCACGCTTGCCTCCATGATCCGCTTTCTCGGCGAGCGGCGGGCGGTCAACGTGGTCACGGTGGAGGACCCCATCGAGTTCCTGCACCGCGACGCGCGGTCCATCATCAGCCAGCGCGAGGTGGGCACCGACACGCACTCGTTCCACGACGCGCTGCGCTACGTCCTCCGCCAGGACCCCGACGTGATCCTGCTGGGGGAGATCCGCGACCGCGCCTCCATGGAAACGGTGCTCAAGGCGGCCGACACCGGCCACCTGGTGCTTTCCACGCTGCACACCACCGACGCCGCCCAGACCATCGGGCGCATCATCTCCTTCTTCCCGCCGCACCAGCACTCCGAGATCCGCGGGATGCTGGCGATGGCGCTCAAGGCGGTGATCTCGCTGCGGCTCATCCCCCGCGCCGACGGCAAGGGGCGCGTCCCCGCCGCCGAGGTGCTGGTGAACACCGCCGCCATCTCGGACAAGATCCGGGCGGCGGACCAGATGTACAACATCCCCGAGCTGATCGCCGAGGGGCGCACGCAGTACGGGATGCAGACCTTCGACCAGAGCCTGATGGACCTCTACCACCGCGGCCTGATCTCCTTCGACTGGGCGATGCACTACGCTTCCAATCCCTCCGAGTTCTCGCTCCGCGTCTCCGGCGTGGAGTCTTCCTCCGACGCCGGTTGGAAGGACGTGGGCACCGGAATGGAGAGGTAGCGGCCATGTTCCGGAAGATCCTGATCGCGAACCGGGGGGAGATCGCCCTCCGCGTCATCCGCGCCTGCAAGGAGATGGGGATCCGCACCGTCGCGGTGTACTCCGAGGCGGACCGGGAGTCGCTGCACGTGCGCTTCGCCGACGAGGAGGTGTGCATCGGCCCGCCGCCGGCGCGCGACAGCTACCTCAACATCCCGCGGATCATCGCCGCCGCCGAGATCACCGGCGCCGACGCCATCCACCCCGGGTACGGCTTCCTCGCCGAGAACGCCGAGTTCTCCGAGATCTGCGAGCGCAGCGAGATCACCTTCATCGGCCCCACCCCGGACCAGATCCGGCAGATGGGCGACAAGGCCACCGCGCGCCGCACCATGGACGAGGTGGGCGTCCCCATCGTCCCCGGCACCGACGCCATCGCCGACCCCGAGGAAGCGCTGGAGGCCGCGCGCGGCATCGGCTTCCCGGTGCTGATCAAGGCGGCGGCCGGCGGGGGCGGGAAGGGGATGCGCGTCGCCAAGGACGAGGACGAGTTCGTCCGCCAGTTCTCGATGGCGAAGAACGAGGCCGCCGCTGCTTTCAACGACGACACCGTGTACGTCGAGAAGTACCTGGCGCGGCCGCGGCACATCGAGTTCCAGATCCTGGGCGACCAGCACGGCCGCGTCATCCACCTGGGCGAGCGCGACTGCTCCATCCAGCGGCGCCACCAGAAGCTGATCGAGGAGGCCCCCTCGCCCGCGCTCTCGGCCGACCTGCGGCAGCGCATGGGCGACGCGGCGGTGCGCGGCGCCAAGGCGATCGACTACGTGGGCGCCGGCACCATCGAGATGCTGCTGGACGAGGACGGGTCGTTCTACTTCATGGAGATGAACACCCGCATCCAGGTGGAGCACCCCGTGACCGAGCTGGTCACCGGGTTCGACCTGGTCAAGGAGCAGATCCGGGCCGCCGCGGGGCTCCCGCTCTCCATTCCCGAGGGCCCGGTGGAGCTGCGCGGTCACGCCATCGAGTGCCGCATCAACGCCGAGGACCCGTACCGCAACTTCGCGCCGTCGCCGGGGACCATCAACACCTTCCACCCGCCCGGCGGGCCGGGGGTGCGCATCGACACGCACGCGTACGCCGGCTACCGGGTGCCGCCCTTCTACGACTCGCTCCTGGGCAAGCTGATCGTGCACGGGGCCACCCGCGAGGAGGCCATCGCGCGCATGCGCCACTCGCTGGCCTCGTTCGTGGTGGAGGGGGTGCACACCACCATCCCCTTCCTGCTGGAGGTGCTGGACAGCGCCGGCTTCGTTTCCGGCGACGTGGACACCAAGTTCCTGGAGCGCTGGTTCTCCGAGCGGGCCAAGGTCTGAGATGAGGCTGGACGTTTTCCTGACCCCCGGCGAGGTCGCCGCCGCCGACACGGCGGATCGCGTCGTCGCCGTCATCGACGTGCTGCGGGCCACGAGCAGCATCGTCGAGGCGATCGGGGCGGGCGCCAAGGCGATCTACCCGGTGGGCTCCATCGAGGAAGCGCTGCGGCTGGCGAACACGCTGGGGCGCGACCAGGTGCTGCTCTGCGGCGAGCGCAAGTGCCTCCCCATCGAGGGGTTCGACCTGGGCAACTCGCCCGCGGAGTTCACCGCCGAGCGCGTGGGCGGAAAGACGCTGGTGATGAGCACCACCAACGGCACCACGGCCATGGCGCTCGCCGCCGGGGCCTCGCGGGTGCTGATCGCCGCGCCGCTCAACCTGTCCGCCGTCGTGGAGGAGCTGGCGCGCTCCGAGGGCGAGCCGGTGCTGGTGTGCTCCGGGCGGGAGCGGCACTTCGGGCTGGAGGACGCGGTGTTCGCCGGGGAGGTGGCGTCGCGGCTCATGGCGGCGCGCCCGGGCGAGTGGGAGCTCAACGACGGCGCCCGGGCGGCGCTGGCGCTGTCCGAGCGCTTCCAGCTGGACGAGGCGCTGCTCGCTTCCACGGTGGCGGGGCGCAACCTCGCGGCGGCGGGGCTGGCGGAGGACCTTGCCTTCTGCGCGCAGATCGACAGGCTCGCCGTGGTTCCCGTGCTCCAGGACCGCCAGATCACGTCTTCCTCCGAAAAGTAAAGCACGGCAACGGCTTTGAACTGCGGGTTCGGGCGTGCCCCCGGCTGGCGCCGGGGTCGGGCTTCGGCTCCGTAACGCAGCAAACAACGCTGCGTAACGGAGTCGAGCCCGCGCAAACAGCCGCGCGGTCTCGCCCCTT
>JBEVLE010000684.1:0-3963 GCA_040509335.1 Longimicrobiaceae bacterium
GCCCCCGCCCGGAGATCCGGACGGGGGCGCCGCCGCGTGCCCGGGGCTCCCGCGCCGGGCGGGCTACGCCGCGCCCTCCGCCGACGCGCGGACCATCCCGGCGCGGTGCCCGCGGGTGAGCAGGAAGATGGCCGCGGCCGCGGCGAGCACCCCCACCGTCACCGCCCATTCGCGCAGCGTCACGCTGCCCAGCATCCACAGGATCACGCCGCAGGCCAGGAACGGCACCACCCCGGCGGCGGGGACGCGGAAGGGCACCCCGTCCGCGCGCACGTTGCGGCGGCGCAGCTCCCACGACGCGAGGGCGCAGGCGCCGTACAGGAGCAGCGTGGACAGGTTCGCCAGGATCGCCAGCTGCTCGAAGGTGCCGGAGATCGCCAGCGCGCACACGATCACCGTCTGCACCGCGATGGCGACGTGCGGCGTGCGCCAGCGCGGGTGCACCGCGGCGAGGCCCCGCGGGAGGAAGCCGTCGCGCCCGAAGGCGAACAGGGCGCGCGGCACCGCCAGCGTCATCCCGCTCACGTACCCGAACATCGACACCGCCGCGCCCACCAGGATCAGCGTGCGTCCCCAGGGGCCCAGCGCCGCTCCCGCGGCGTCCGCCAGCGGCGTCGGGCTGGCGGCCAGCCCGGCCCCCAGCACGCCCTGCGCAACCAGGTGCAGCCCCAGGTACAGCAGGGTGATCAGCAGCATGGCGAGGAACACGGCCCGCGGCACGGTGCGCGCCGGGTCCCGCACCTCGCCGCTGGGAACCAGCGCGCTCTCGATCCCCGCGAAGGCGAAGATGAGCAGGATGCTGGTGCGCGCCACCGAGCCCGCCTCCGGCATCCCCTGCCACGCGAGGTTTTCCGGCCGGACGGCGAAGGCCCCCACCCCCAGCAGGAGGAGGAGCGGGAGGAGCTTCGCCACGGTCGCCACGTTGTTGAGCGCCACCCCCTGCCGCACGCCGCGGACGTTGAGGCCCGCCAGCAGGGCGAACACCACCACGAGGAACACCGCGCGCGGCCCGGCGCCCGCGAGCGCGGGAAGCAGGCTCCCCATGCTGTCCGCGAAGATGGTGGCGACGGCCGCGAGCGCCGTGGTGCCCACCAGCCACAGGAGGGTCCCGGCCAGGAACCCCACGAAGGGGCCGAACGCCACCTCCACGTAGGCGTACGGGCCGCCGGTGAGCGCCACCCGGCTCCCGGCCTCCGCGAAGCACAGGACGATCAGCGCCATGGCGAGCGCGCACACCACGTACGCCAGCGGCGCCGCGGTCCCCAGCGAGCCGGCGACCCCGGCCGGGAGCCTGAAGATGCCGCCTCCCACGGTGACGTTGACGATCCCCGCGGCGAGCCCCAGGACTCCGACCGCGCGGACGAGGGAAGATCGCTCCGCGGGCGAGGCGGTGTCGGACATGGAAGGGCGGATTGGATTGGGAGGGGGAAGGAGGAGCCGGTCAGCGGCTCCGGGGGGACTGCGGGCCGGCGATCTCCACCGACCCGATGCGCAGGCCGCGCACCGGGAGGCTGTCGGGGAGCATCCCCTCCAGCACGGCGACGTCGAGCGGGTCCGCGCGGAGGTTCACGTCCACGAACTTCAGCGTGTCCCCCGCGATCATCCCGAACCCGCCGGCGAGGCGGGTCCCCGGCGCGCGGAGCCGCACGTCGCGGGCGAGGAACAGGGTGCCGTCGTCGCGCGTCTCCACCAGCAGCGTCAGCCCCCCGGTGGCGCCCTGGGGGAAGCGGGGGTACAGCCAGCGCAGGTCGCGGAGCGCCACGCTGTCGCTGCGAAAGGTCACGTCGTAGCGCGGGTCCTCGCCGCGCTTCCCCAGGGTGATCACCCCGGTGGCGGCGAAGCGCGAGTCGGGGAGCTCCAGGAGCGGGGCACTGAACTCCACCCGGTCCTCCACCAGCTGCAGCTCGCCCCGCACGCGCTCCAGCCGGAAGGGGGTGCGGAAGAACTGCACGGTGCCGAACAGGCTGTCGATGCCGAAGTACGACCCGGCCCGCGACCCGGGGGCGAAGCGCACGTCGCGCAGCGCCCCGCTCACCGCGCGGAGGTTGATGGTGCGCAGGTAGCCGCCCCGCACCTGCTGCACCATCACCGGCGAGGTGTCCGCCAGCGCCTCGCGGATCTCGCGGCGGCGCGCCCGGGGAGCGGTGTCCACGGGCTCCCAGGGGATCCGCACCCGCACGTCCGCCCCCACCACCCACGCCCGGTCTATCAGCGTGTAGCGCTGCGCGCCCGGCTTCTCCCCCGGCGGGAAGAGCTTCTGGTAGTTCCAGAGCGTGTCGCCCGGGAGCTGGTACACGTAGATCTCGGGCGAGTACAGGACCGCGCGCTCGATGTGGATGCGCGGGGTGGTGAGCGTGCGCAGGTCGTAGTCCAGGAAGGCGCTGTCGGCCAGCACGAAGGGCTCGCCCGTCTCGTCGCGCAGCGACACGCCGTACAGCTTGGCCCCGGTGATCAGGTTGCCGTCGATGCGCTCCACCTCCAGCCTGCCGCGGATCCCCGCGCCCAGCCGGTCCATCGTCAGCACGAGGACGCGCTCGCGCCCGCCCCGCGTCTGCGTCAGGTACCAGAGGACGCCGCCGCCCACCACGAGGACCACCAGCAGCCCTCCCAGCAGCCAGGCCAGCGCCCGGAGCGCGCGGTCCGCGGAGGCCACTCTACCGGGGTCCGGCCGGGGGAAGCACCGGCGCCGACGGGAACGGCGACGCCTCGCCCGGGCGCGCCACGCCGGCGGGGTGCGCCGCGGGGGTGCCGCGCAGCGGCGTGCGCTGCATCATCAGGCGCGCCAGGTAGAACACCGACACCCCGATGGCGACGCCCGCGCCCACCCCGGCGCCGAGGGCGGGGAGCTGCTCCCTGAGCGAAAGCTTACGTCGATAGTCGAAGGTCGGCATCCCCGGTCTCTCTCTCCGCCCCGGCCGGCGCGTGCTCGCCCGGGAGCGGCGGCCGTCCTCGGCGGAAGAAGGTGTGGCGGCTCGTGGGGACGAAGCCCCCCGCGTCGTCGAAGTACATGTAGTGCGTCGCCTCGATGGCGCGCGCGTCCAGCTTGAGCACGTTGAAGGTGTTCTTTTCGCGCTCCCGCGCCCGCCCCCGCCGCGAGGTGGAGGTGCCGCTCTGCGCGATGATGATCCCGTGCTCGCGGTCCTCGCCGGCGTACACGTCCAGCGAGTTGCCGATGTAGCTCCGGTGCAGGTGGCCGCCCAGGATCAGGTCCACGCGCATCTCGGTGAAGGCGTCCAGGGCGCGCTTCGCCTTGGGCATCACGTCGCCCCCCTCCCAGTCCGGCGGCGGCGCGAAGTGGTGGTGCGCCACCACGATGCGGTGCGTCCCCGCGGGCGTGTCCGCGAAGGCCCGGCGCGCCAGCTCGATCTGCCAGCGGTGGATGCGCCCGTTGGTGATCGCCCGCAGCGGCGCCGTGGAGTTCAGCGCCACGATCCGCGCCCCCGGCACGTCGGTGACGGTGTCCAGCTCCTCCGAGATGTACTTCCTGTACAGCACGTACGGCGAGAATATCCGCTCCAGGCCGCGGTACAGCGGCACGTCGTGGTTGCCCGGAATCACGATCAGCGGGGCGCGCGGGAAGCGGTCCAAAAAGGCGCGCGCGTCGCGGAACTGGTCCTCGCGGGCCCGCTGCGTGAAGTCGCCGGAGGCCACGATCACGTCCGGCTGCAGCTCGGCGGCGAAGCGCTGCACGGCCTCGCCCACCTCCGGGTAGTACGGAGGGCCGAAGTGCAGGTCGGAAACGTGAAAGATCGTCAGCAAGCCGGGCATCCACTCAGCGGGCGGGCATACGGGTCAGCGTGTCGAGTGCTACTTGCATGCCATCATAACGTGCAACGGCTTTGAACTGCGGGTTCGGGCGTGCCCCCGGCTGGCGCCGGGGTCGGGCTTCGGCTCCGTAACGCAGCAAACAACGCTGCGTAACGGAGTCGAGCCCGCGCAAACAGCCGCGCGGTCTCGCCCCTT
>JBEVLE010000685.1:0-14106 GCA_040509335.1 Longimicrobiaceae bacterium
CCGCCGGGTCTCGACTCCGTTAGCCCGCGTTGTTTGCGGGCTTACGGAGCCGAAGCCCGACCCCGGCGCAGCCGGGGGCACGCCCGAACCCGCCGTCCCAGAGCCGTTCCCTCAGCGCTCCACCCGACCACGCAGCAGCCGCCACGCCCGCCGGCCGTAGATCCTCCCCAGCTCCACCGGCGAGCGCCCCGCGGGCGCCGGCCACACCGCGTGGGCCAGCCGGCGGGCCCGCTCCCATGGCGTCCCCGCCCACATCATGCGCTCCTCCAGCGACATGCGGTCCAGGCGCTGCGCGGTGGCGGGCGAGGAGCGCGCGAGCACGCGCCGCATGGCGGGCGTGGCCTCCGCGGCGAATCGCGCCAGCACCGCTTCCGGCACCGTGCCCGGCGCCAGCCGCTCCGCCAGCTCCAGCGCCGGCCAGGCGAAGCGGAGCGCGCCCGCCGTCCGCGCGGCGCGCACCAGCTCGTCCCACGCGAGCGCCCCGCCGGCGGTGTCCTGGCGGATCACCCGCACCAGCTCCACCAGGCGGATCAGCGTGAGGCCGTGGAACCCCTCGGAGGCGTGGGTGGCCAGGAGCAGCACCAGGAGCGGCTGGCCGGGGACGCGGGCGCGCGGGTCCGCGCCCCACGCCGCGGCGGCGGACGTCTGCGCGACCCGGTCCAGCCGCGCCGTGGCGACGCCGAAGAAGTTGCGGTCCAGCGACGCGTGCACGTCCAGCGTGAACGGGTCCTCCGCGTGCGTGAGCGCCAGCGACCGCGGCGCCCCGCCGCCCCCGGCCGGCGTCCAGTCGCACTTGTACGGACGCCGCTGCGCCGGCCCGGGCGCGTAGCCCGCCCGCCGGAGCGCGACGCCCGCCGCGGCGAGCTCCGCCGGCGCGACGAGCA
This sequence comes from Longimicrobiaceae bacterium, assembly GCA_040509335.1. Classification (GTDB taxonomy): domain Bacteria; phylum Gemmatimonadota; class Gemmatimonadetes; order Longimicrobiales; family Longimicrobiaceae; genus JAFAYN01. The sequence continues at coordinate 885 of JBEVLE010000685.1, forward strand.
GGTCCACGTCGCTGACGGGGCGGGTGCCGGGCTCCGGGAAGTACGCGTGCGCCGTGTGCATCCCCTTGAGCACCGTGGGGACCACGCCCTCCTCCGCCAGCCGCGCCGCGGCCTCGGCGGCGGCGCGGCCCAGGCGCTCCATCCGCAGGCGGTTGTGGCGCAGGTGCAGCCGCAGCAGCGCCGCCGCGCCGGGGCTCGCCTCCAGGACGCCGTGCTCCACCCACCACCCCAGGAGCGGCCCCATCCCCGACGTGTACGCCGCGACGCCCAGGGCGCCCGGGTCGCCGTCCAGGCGGGGGGTCGCGCCGCCGCACAGGACGCCGCGGGTGGCCGCCTCCACCGCCCGGAGCGCGTCGCGCCAGGCGTCCACCGCCACCTCGGGCCAGAGCCACGCGGGGTGCCCGGCGCGCCGCGCACGGGCGAAGCGCTCGCGGACCTCGCCCGCGTCCAGGTCCAGCGCGTCCAGGGGGAGCTCCGGCGCGTCCGCCGCCGCCGCGGCGGCGGGAGCGCTCACGCGGCCCCGCCCGCGCCGTCCGCCCAGCCGGGGCCGAGCGGCTCCAGCTGCAGCACGTAGCTCGCGCGCGCCCGCCGGAAGCGGCGCCCGAGCCGCGCCACCACCTCCTCCGGCGCGCACTCCAGCAGGCCGTCCACGTCCCGGTTCCACGGGAACCACAGCCGCCGGTCCGCGCGCTCCGCGTACCCCCGCCGGTACGCGTCCCCCGGCGCCAGCGCCGGCACGCCCGCGCGCTCCGCCGCGTCCTCGCGGACGAAGAAGGCGTTGTTGTATTCCAGCCCTTCCAGGCGGTAGCCCGCCGCGCCCAGCACGTCCCACGCGGCGGCGAGCGAGCAGCCGTAGCAGTGTCCCTCGTCCCAGCGGAAGTCCGGCGAGTAGCGGAGCGCGAAGCGGACGGGCGGCGGGACCTTCTCGTTGATCTCCAGGTCCACCACCAGCGGGCGGTACGCCCGGAGGATCGCCCCGGCCACCGCCAGGTCGTACGAGTCCAGGTCCAGGTTGAGCGCCGTGAAATCCGCCGGAACCCCGTTCTCCCCCAGCAGCGCCGCCACGCCGCGCGGGGTCACGCGCTCCCGGCAGAGCCTCACCCGCCCGAGCGGCCGGTACGCGTGCGCCAGCAGCGCGAAGCGGGCGGGATCGCACTCCACGGCGAGCCCGCTCCACCCGTGGTCGCGGAAGAGCGGGAGCGTGCACGAGGAGGTGACGCCGTCGCCGGCGGCCAGGTCCACGGCGAAGCCCCCTTCCGCCACGCCCAGGCGCTCCAGCAGCCCGCGCAGGTGCGTCCACTCGCGGGCGTACGAGGGGTCGGGCGTCGCCGCGGCGGCGGCGTGCCGGGCCAGGCGGGCCGGGGTGATGCGGCGCTCCCGCGCCCGCGCGAGGGCGCGGCCGCCGCGGCTGAGGCGCAGCGTCCGCCACAGGCGGTACGCTGCGGGGTGCCGGTCGAGGAACGCGGGCATGGGCCGGGCGGGCGCGGGTGCGGGGTGCCTCCGGGGTACCGTCTGTAAATCCGCGGGGCGCGCGCAGGGTTCCAGGCGCGCGGACGGCGGCGCGAAAAGCCCCGGCGCCGGATGCGGCGTCGGGGCTTTCGTCGAGCGGCGCAGGCTCGCCGGACCGGTGGATCAGCTGCGCCGCCCGATCGCCACGGGGAGCCCGTCCTCCACGCGCACCTGCCACACCACGTAGTCGTCGCGCTCCAGCAGGTACTCGGCGATGAACGTGGGACGGTCCTCCTCCCTGGCAAAGACCAGGCTGTTCACTTCCCAGCGGCGGCTCCCCCACAGGTCCAGGTACGGCTCGCGGGCCGTGGCCAGGAAGGCCTCGATCCGCGCCAGGAGCCCGTCCAGGTCGGCGAGCTCCCGCACGGCGAGGGCCTCGCACCCGGGATCGGGCACGTCCTCGAAGAAGTCCCCGAGGATGCACACCTCGTGGCCTCCGGGCGTCCTGCCGATCCAGACGCCCTCCCCGGTGATGAAGTGGAGCGGTCCGAGCTGGGGGTGATCCATGGCTACCCGTACGCGGTTCAGAACGGAATGCCTTCTACGCTTTTCCCGGCGGTCAATCCCACCAGAAGAACCAGGTGTCCGAGCCGAGCAGGGCGAGCGCCAGGCCGCGGAGCGTCCCGGTCCCCTGGTGCACGATGTCGGAGCAGTACCGGAACTGCTCCACCGCGAGACGCTCCGCGGAAGCGCGGTCCGCCGGCGGGCGCGACACCCGGTACTGCACCACGTCCGGTCCGACGGCGACGATCTCCGCTCCGTACTTCCCGTTCCAGTCGCTCGACAGCGCCACCTGCGCAGCCGCCGGCGGGCACTCGTTCCAGCCTCCCAGGTTGAGGTACGCCGGCACCTCCCACGACCGGGCAGTGGGGATGCGCGCGATGTAGACGGTGCCGTGGAAGCGGCCGAGAGGGTCCCTGTGGAGCGTGATTCCCGTCGGCTCGACCTCGTCGTCCCAGCTTCCCGCTTCCGCCTCGTACTGCTCGGGGTCGTCCGCGGCCCGGTCCTCGAGCCACCGTGCCACATCGACGTCCGCGGCCGCGGCGACGATCTCCGCGGGGGAGCTTCCGGCGTTGCGGATCCCCTCCGCCAGGGGTGCGAGGTTGGCTTCCTCGCCGAGCAGCACGGCGGTGAACCCTTCGGCCCGGCCCAGCTCCCGCAGCCGCTCGAGCTCGTCCAGGGCCCGGGCCCCGGGAACGGCATACAGGGGAAAGGGAAAGTCCGGGTGCGCCGGGGCCGCGGACCCGGCTTCGCCCCTGCCGAAAAGACGACGAAAGAAGCTCACGCGTGGATCGGGAAAAGTGTGGTTTCCGCCGGGTGCCCGGCAGGACGGTCAGGCCGCTGTCACCCGTGCGGCGGCCGACCCCGGCTTCATGCGATCGCCGATCCGGATCGCCAGCCAGGCCATGGGAAGGTACGCGGCCGCCAGGTCCAGCGCGACGAACCACGCCGGGGCGGGGATCATGAAGCTCGCCGCCACGCCGCCGCACAGGAAGAACGCGCCGACCGCCCAGGCGAGCCGCGCCCCGTGGCTCGCCGCGACCAGGTAGGCCGCGAGCGCCCCCGCGAGGGTACCGAGCGCGTGCGCCAGGAACGGCATGACGAAGTGCCGCGGCTGGAAAAGGTGCATGGACCTGCCCAGGCTGGCGGCGTCGTTCACGTCCACGCCCGCGGGCGGAGGGATGAGCGCCGGGCTGAGCGTGACCAGGGCCATGTTGACGGCTCCGCCGACGACGATTCCCGCGAGGATGGCGAGCGCGTTTCGCAGCAGGGTGGGCATGGGCGGTTCTCCGGGGATGCGTGGCGACCGGCTCGGCCCCAGGAGCTGTCGCTCGCGAGCAGCCTGCAGCCGGTCCAGGACCTGCTCGATGGCGGTCGTGCACAGGGAGCGCATCCGCGCGACGGCCTCGGGGCTCGCTAGTCCGCGTCGCGGGCGCAGCGGAATCCCACGTCGTCGAGGCGCCCGTCCGGCGAAGCGTGGAAGCGCTTGACCGCGCTCACCCGGTCGCCGGGGTCGTACCGTCCGCCCCCGCGGATGACCTTGCCCTCGCCGGCGTCCGGGCCGGCGGGGTTGCGCACGTCCCCGGAAGCGAACGACTCCGCGTACCAGTCGGCGACCCACTCGCCGGCGTTCCCCGCCATGTCGCTCGCACCGTACGGGCCGTCGCCGAGCCCGTGCGTGCCGACCGCCGCGAGGCCGCCGTCGTACGTCAGGGGCGACGCGTTGCCGTAGTTCGCGTGCCGGGGCGTCGGCTGCATGTCGCCCCACGGGTAGCGCCGGCCGTCGGTGCCGCGCGCGGCCTTTTCCCACTCCGCCTCGGTCGGCAGACGCCGGCCCGCCCACCGGCAGTAGGCGTCGGCGTCGTTCCAGTCCACGCCCACCACCGGCAAGTCGCCACCGGCCGGCAGCGTCAGCGTTTCCCATTCGTCCGGCGCGCGCAGCGAACCCGTCGCGGCCAGGAACCGTGCATACCGCGCGGTGGTGACCTCGAAGCGGTCGATGTAGAAGGAATCGACGAACACCTCGCGCCTCGGCGACTCCTCGTCGTCGCCCATGGTGAACGTGCCCCCCGGCACCAGCACGGCGGGCGCGCCGTCCGCCGCGGAGGGCTCCCGCTCGGCGGCGACGACGGCGACGGCGACGGCGGCGGGCTCGCGGGCGGCAAGGCGCCACGTGACCAGGCCCACCAGCGACGCGGCGGCCAGCGCCAGGCCGATCTTTCCGCGGCGCCGCCGGGCACGCGCCGCCCCGGCCCGGTGCACCGCCGCCGCGACCGCCGCCGGCACGTTTCCCGTGGTCTCCAGCAGGGTGACCGACCGGACGAAGGGCGGAAGCGACTCCAGCGGCGTCGGGCGCAGCACGACCGGGAGCAGCCTGCCGCCGGCCCGCTTCCACGCCTTCTCCGCGATCTCGACCTCGGTGATCGTGTAGCTGCCGGCGTCCACCGCGTCCGGGCTGACGAGAAACACCACGAGGTGCGACTTCTCGATCGCGCCGCGGATGCGCGAGTGGAATTCCTCGCCGGGCGGCAGGTCTTCACGGTCGAAGAACACGTCGTGGCCCTGCTCGGCCAGGCAGCGCGCGATCGCGCTCGCCGCCTCGCGGTCCTGGGAGGCGTAGCTCAGGAAGATTCTCATGGGACCCGGGATCGGCCGGGCCGCGGATGGGCGGAGGCGGCGGGTGCGGCCTCCCGCACGATCGGGCTCACGTCCGTCACCGGGGTCCTCCGCCCCGGACCCGCACCTCCGCGCCCATCCGCAGCAGCGCCTCGCCCACCTCCCGGCTCACGCCCCCGAGGAAAACGAAGGTGACGCAGGGGGGCGCGCCGCCGCACGGATTCTGGAGCGCCGCGCGCAGCGCCCGCTCCGCCCGAAGCTTCATGCCCCGCTTCTTCCGCGAGGGCCGGCCCACCCAGGCCGAGCTCCCGGTGCCGAACGCCTTCGCGCGCGAGACGATGTGCCAGCGGCGGCCGCCGCCCGTGACGATGGGCACCTGGACCGCGCGCGGACGTCCGTCCAGCGGGAAGCGGCGGTCCAGCTCCACGGGCTCGGCTTCCGGCGGCGCGATCCCCACGAGCGACGCCTGGATCAATCCGGCCGCGCGCGGCGCGAAGTCGAGCAGCGCGCGCTCCAGCGCCGGCGGCGCGGCGACCTCCTCCGCGCTTTCGCCGTCTACCAGGACCCAGGGAGGCCCCCAGGCGAGACGCCACGTGTCGAGCCGGCGCTCCCCCACGCGGATCTCCACCACCCGCTCGTTGTGGTGCGAGCTGATGCGCGTGTTGTCGAAGCCGCGGCGAGCCAGGTGCGCGGAAAAGAGGGCATGGATCTCGTTCGCGTACGGAGCGTCTCCGTCCTGCATCCCGAACTTGGAGAACAGGTCGTTGAACACCCAGGTGGGGGCGCGCGCTTGCCGGGAGGCTCCGTTGCCCACGGGGAGCTCGTCGGGGGATCTCAGTACGTGTAAAGCACGACCGGCTCCCCGGACCCGGCCGCGTGCCGGGCGACGCCGCGCGCCTCCTCGATCTCCGGGCGCAGGAAATCCAGGAACGGTCCGTGCTCCAGGTGGAGCGGCGTCCCACGGAACAGGCGCTCGAAATCGGCGGCGGCAAGGGTGTACGTCGGCTCCCGGCCTCCGTTCCTGCGCGGGGCGGGGACGATCTCCGGGAACACCTCGTCCAGCACGGGCGGCGGGTACGGCACCCACCGCAGGCGCTCCTCCCACTGCGCTTCGTCGAGCGTGCGGACGACCAGCTCGTCGTGCACGGACTCCACCATGCGCGGCTCCCCGCGCCAGCGGAAGTACCCCGCGTCGCTCTGCCACGTCACCCCGTCCTCGTGGATCCGCCACACCTCGTACAGCGTTGGAAGCTCCTCGCGCGCGGCCGCGAGCCTCGCGATCGCCGATTCCCACCAGCGGGAAAAATCCGCGCCCTCCACTTCCGCGTCGTCGGGAAGCGATCCGAACGGGTTGTCCAGCCCCCGGCTCTCCAGGACCCGGAGGGCATCGTCCCAGAAGAGCGTGGTGAAGCGCGAGGAGGCGGCGAAATCCTCGCGCCTGCACGCGCACCGGAAGCAGATGTGCCGCGACACGGAATCGTGGGTGAAAGGGATGGGATGCGTCCGCCGCCGGACCTGCGTGCGCCCTGGCGTCCGCGCGGCTTCGTCTTCGCAGTCGTCACCGGGCCCCCGGTCAGCGTGAATCCTCGTCGACCCGGTAGTAGGGGATGACGAGCGGCGGGCTCGTGGCGCCGTCCACCAGGGCGATGGCGCGCTTCCACACGCGGTTGCCGGGGAGCCACTCGTCGTACAGCCGGACGTGATAGCGGTCCGGGGCCTGGGGACGCTGGTCCGGCGCGAGCGTGAGCATGCCGTCGCGCAGCGTGAACCGGCCGCCGCTCGCCGTCGTGGACGTCCGCTCCATGACGCCGACGCTCGCGCGGCTCCCGAGGTCGCGGTCGTAGCGGCCGTCGGTCCGGAAGGTGAGCTGCTGCAGGCCGCCGCTCGCGGTGTAGCGCCACGTGCCGACCAGGCCGCGCATCAGCGCCTGGCCCCCGTCCGGCGTCCAGCCGGCGGGACGCAGGCTGTGGAAGAGCTGCTCGAAGCTCGCGTCGTCCAGCAGGCACCTGGCGATGCTCCCCATCCCCCAGACCACGTGCACGCGCCCCGGGCCGGCGGGCAGGACCATGGCCATCGCGTTCACGGCCTGGCGCTGGCCGCCCACCTCCCCCTCGAACGCGGCACGGTACCAGACGTACGGCCACCCCGCGGCGCTCGTTCCGCGCATGGCGTAGTGCCAGTCGTCCAGCCTGCGCCACCCGGCGACCACCGACTGGAGGAGCGCCGCCTCGGCGTCCGCCTCCAGGTTTCCCGTCGCCGCGCGCGGAGCGGCGATCCCGTAGATGCACGGCGTCCGCTCGCCGACGACCACGGGCGCGAGGATGACCACGTCGCCGTTGCGCTGCTGCACGTACCCGGGCGGCACGTCGAAGCCGAGCCCGCCGGCGGGAGCCCCCGCGGGGCGCTGGGCTCCCGTGGGCGCGGGCGCCGCCGCCGCGGGCGGGCCCGGCTCCGGGCGCAGGGTGCCGAAGAAGGCGTCGAGCTCGGCCTGCCGCCGCGCTCCGTTCGCCATCCCCACGATGCCGAGCGCGCGGCCCCGCCACAGGACCGCGGCGACCACCACGCGCGCCGTCGTGCCCTGCGACGCCACCTGCCTGGAGCCGATGGCGAGGGTCGCGTCGCCCTCGCGCCGGATGGCGGGCCGCGGCGCGGGCCCGGCGATGACCTGCGTGGCGTGGACGCGCCACAGGTCGGCGAAGACCTGGTCCGCGGCGCGGGGGGTCGGCTCGCTCGGGAGCAGCCTGACGAGGCCGGCGCCGCCCGGATCGTCGAGCACGTACTGCCGCCCGCCCTCGGCGTGCGCCACCAGCCAGCCGGCAGGCGGGGTGAAGGCGACGTACTCGAAGCGGTCGAGGGCGCGGGTGCCGCCGAGCGCGAGCGCGCCGGCCAGAAGTCCGCCCAGCATCCACATGCTGCCTCCCGGGCTGCGGGTTCGACCCGGCGGGATTCACCTGACTCGATTGTACAGACCGCCCCGGGGACATTCAAGATTCTCGGGCTCACCCGGCCGCCCGGGACACCGCCGAGCGGCGACCCATCCCCGCACCCGTCGTCGCCGTTCCGGACCCGCGCCACACGGGATCCGCGGTCGCTCCTCAGCCCATGGCATGCACCGCGGACCCGCCGCCGACCCTCGGCGCGACCGGCCGCACGCGCCACCGCCCGTAGGCGACGAAGGCGCACAGGAGAAAGAGGATCGCGGTGGTGACGGACGCGCCGGTCTCGCCCCTGGAAAGGTGCAGCACGGTGGCGCTCGCGACGACGAAGGCGAGACAGCCCGCGGCCACGGGCGTCAGCCAGGGCATCCTCCGCGTCGTCGCGGGCAGGAGCAGGCCGATCGCGCCGGCGATCTCCGCCACGCCCAGGAAGACCCGGAACGGGACGCCCAGCTGCTCGTTCATGATGGGAAGCAGCTCCGGCGGCGGGGAAACCAGCATCCAGCCATGCGCCGCGAAGGCCGCGGCGAGCAGCGCCTGCAGGATCCAGAGGATGATGTTCATGGGCCGTCCCTCGTCTGGTGGGTGGATCGCGACCGGTCTCACCCGTACGTCGAGCGAGGGGCGGCGGAATCGACATGCGGTCGGCTCCGGGAGCTTCCCGGGGCGGCCCGCAGGAACCGGCATCGAAGGCGGCCTCCGTCAGGCGTCCGGACCTTCGCGGCCGCCGCACGGGGCCGGCCGGTCAGCAGATCGGCTTCAGGGCCGTCCGGCCGTACGCGATGAACGCCATGAGGAGGCCCAGCACGCCGCTCAGGATGATGGGCGTGGTCTCGCCGTACCTGACGTGCACCCCTATGAACACGAGGCTCTCGATCGCCAGGACGGTGGCGGCCACGGCCGTGAGCGCCGGCCGCCAGCGGAAGGCGGCGGGGACGATCAGTCCCACCGTACAGACGAGCTCGACGATGCCGAGGGCCATCCAGGCTTCCCGCGGCAACGCACCGAAGGATTGCACCCCCTCGCTCACCTGGTCGAACATGAAGACCTTCATGACGCCCGACGCTCCATACAGGAGCGCGGCGAGGACCTGCAGAACCCACAACAAGATGTTCATCGCGTGCCTCCCGGGTAGAGCTTGTCGGTGAGGGTGCGGTACCCTTCGCCCTCCGGGTCACGGAAGATGACGCCGCCGTCGTCGCAAGCGACGAGGAGGAGTTCGTGAGCGCCGGAGCTCCAGACGGGCTCGTACCTCCAGTTGACGAGCGGGACCGGCTGGCGCGTGCTGATGGGCTACCACGCAGTCGGTCTTCCGACCGGGCCACGGGAAACGATCGCACGCAGGAGAAACAGCGGGATCAGGCCGTGCCAGGGAGCTCGAACAGGAGCTCCTTGGCCCCGTCCGGACCTGCCGCGGGCTCGCCACAGCGATGGAACCCGCACTTCTCGAGCACGCGCATCGAGCGGGCATTCTCGAGCGCCACGTACGCGTGGATCGGACGCGTGTGCTCGTGATCTGTCAGGAACTCCCGTACTGCCGCCGGCGCGATGCCCCGGCCCCAGAACTCCCTTCCGATCCAGTACGCGATCAGCCGTTTGCCGTCGCCGTCCCAGCTCGCGACGTACCCCGCGACCTCGCGGTCGACCAGGATCGCCATCGCCCGGTTGGCGGCGTCCGCGAGGACCCGGTCCCGCCAGTGAGCGAGAAACGCCTCCCGGTCTCTCGCCGGGAAGCCCGCCATCCGGGTCGCGTCCGGATCCAGCTGGTGCTCGAACAGGGCTCGCAGGTCGCTTTCGAGCACGTCGCGCAGCATCGCGGCAGTCTCCGTGGGCCTGACGTTCAAGGACAGGCCGCGTGCGGCCGTGAAGGAACGGCGGTCATTCAGGCGACCGGCCGCGAGTCGGCTTCATCCTGGCGTTCGGCGGCGCCGCACCGGGCGGTGAACTCGCTGATCGCCGCCCATGCCTCCGCGGGGGCCGTCTGAAGCAGCAGATGCGGACCTGCGATCCTCACCACCTCGGCTGAAGTCAGCGCGGCGATCCGCTGCACACTCGCCTCGGGCACCAGGCGGTCCCGTGTTCCGCGCAGATACAGAACGCGCGCAGAGCATCGGGCAAGCCAGTCTCCCACGTCCTCGGTCAGGACTTCAGCGAGCCGGGCGGCAAGCACTCTCGCCGGTACGCGAGCGATTGCATTCCTTACCTCCTCGACGAGATCATCCGAAGCGGTGGGACCTACGAAGAAGTACCGGATGATCGCCGGAGAAGGCGGAAGCCGGAAAAGCAGCGGCAGCGCCAGGGCACGCAACGCGCGATGCCGCGGCGGAGCGACGAACGAGTTGCACAGAATCAGCGCCGCGACCTCGTACTTCGCCGCGAGCCGCGCGGCGACGGCTCCGGAGTACGACTCTGCCACCATCACGCAGTCCGGACCAAGCTGAAGGCCCGCTCCAATCTGCTCGGCCACCTCTGCGCGTGTACGCAGCTCCGGCGGAAGCGACACGACCTCAGGCGCGTACTGCGGGGGTGAGGCGGTCAGGAAGCGCCGGAACAGCGCCCCCGTGCCGTCCATTCCTGGCAGGAGGATGACGCGCTGCATCAGACCTCACTCAGGGGAGCCGCCGAACGATCGTGGGAGTGGACCGACCTCCAGATGACTGAACTCCAGGTGGAGTCGCTCCCCACCTGCGTACTCCAGCCGGGCGAACCGGACCTCGAAGCCGGGGGAGATCGCACCCGGGCCGGAGCAGGCGCAGGTCGCGCAGAAGTACGGGCAGCCGCCAGTACGTTACGAATCACATACTCCGGCCGGCGGCCGCCCCGTGGCCTGGTACGCATCCATGAATTTCCCCATCCAGTTTCCCTCCTCGCTCCCGTCCGGCCGCGAGATCATCCAATCGACGACGTCCGCCTCCTGGAGCGTGAGCACCTGCCCGCGCTGGTAGCCGGCGACGGTGGTGATGTCGCTCCACAGCCGGCCCGCCACCCGACTTCCCTCGATCCGGTCGACGGCGACGAAGACCTGCTCCATGCGTCCGGCGGCATCGCGCAGCCGGGCGGTGACGAACAGCGTCTGGCCGTCCGGGAGGCCGGACACGAAGCGTCGGCGCGCCTCGGGCCACACCGCCAGCGCCTTTTGCCTGCACGGCTCGAGGAGGGACATCAGGCGCGCGGTCGCGCCGTCGCCGGCGACGCCGACCGGCGCGTCGTCAGGCGCTGCGGGCGCGACGTGCACCGGCGGCGGCGCTTGCTCCGGCCCCGGCGTTGGGGCGCAGCCGGCGGCGAGAGCCCCCACTGCGGCGACCACCACGCTAACGTGAAATCTCATCGAACCCTTTGAGTGAGGCCTGGCCGACACCGGGCTCGCCGTCAGCGTGGGCGCTTCGCGAGCCAGTCCGCCAATCGATTCCCGGCGAGCGAATCCCGGGCGCTCGTGGAGTCGATCCACGCGCGGTACTGCGGCAGCGTCTTGAGATACGTCACGTACCGCGGATAGCTCCCCGGGTCCTTGCCATCCAGGATCTCGACCGAGGTCTTGATCGTCGCCTCGGCGAACGCGCGCCAGATGCGCTCGCCGAACGCCGCGGTCGCCAGGTGCGGCGCGCCGAGGTAGCCCGGCCATCCCGGCCGCCCGGCGACGGAAAAGGCCTCCGCGTACGTCGCGCCCGACACCGGCGGCGCCTGCCTGTGGTCGGGCGCGACGAGGTCGGGGCGCAGGTACAGCATCAGGCTGTGCTCGTCCATCCCCGCGTGCAGCGACAGGCCGTCGGCGCGCTTCTCCGCGGCCGTCATGTCGGACATCGCCCCGCCCCATCCGCCCAGCACGGGGATCAGGCCCCACAGGTTGACCATCGTGCCGCCGTACGTGTCGTGGAAGAAATCGGACGCATCGTCGAGCGCGCCGATGTGCAGGGGCGAGCCGTGCACGTGGACGACGAACACCCAGCGGAACCCCTGCTCGCCGAGCTCGCCGGCCAGGTCGGCGAACGCCGCGCGGAGCGTCGAGGGGCGTATCGCGTACGTGCCCGGAAACGAATACTGGCGTCCGATCTCGTTGGAGCCGCTCGCGCCGGCCGCGATCGGCGGAAACACCAGGACCGTCCATCCCGGACGGCGGCTCACCAGGCCGGCGGCGAGCTCGCTCGTCAGGCGGGCGCTGAGGATGCCGTCGGTGAAGGCCGGCAGGAAAGGCCCGTGCTCCTCCAGCATTCCGCCCTGGAGAATCACCACCGTCTTCGCGCGGTCGAGCGCGCGGATCTGCCGCGTGTTCAGGTCCCCGACCTGCACCACCTGCGCCGGGAGAGCGCGCGCGCCGACGAGCGCGAAAACGAGCAGCAGACCCAATCGAAGTCGCATGTGATGCTCCGGACGCTGGAGGAGACCCACGGAAACCGCGGCTGCGAGATTGCTCCGGAATGCTCTAGGCCGCGGCGGAGCCGAGGGAGGAGCGGACGAACGCGAGCGCACGGACGAACACCGGATGCCAGTCCGGTCCCGGCTGCTCCCGGAGAGGATGCCAGGAGAAGGCGAACTCGAGGCCGCCGTCGTCGGGAGCCTGATGCAGCCAGGCGTCCGGGAGGTCGGCTCCCGGGTCCATCTCGAAGAACTCCCACACGTGGCCATCCTGCTCGGACCGCCAGACTCCGAGGCTTTTCCTGGGCACCGCGTCCAGGAGCCCGGCTTCTTCGGCCAGCTCGCGCACCGCGGCTCCGCTGGCGGATTCCCCCGGCTCGATCGTCCCCTTCACGAGGGCAACAATATACTTGATGCACCCAAGCTAGGAAATTATCATGGTTGCTACCAAGGCTCCGGCGCAAGGTTCGTCCCTGCGTCACTTGGCTATGATCCTCTTCGGCAACCGCGATCTTGCCCGGTGCGATTTGGCGTTCTTCACGGCGTATTTCGACGCAAGCGGCCACCCTGCTGACAGCAACCTTGGGGCGTCCCTGTTCTTCTCGGGGTTCGTCTCGACCGCAGAGAAGTGGCTACGTTTTGAAAAAGCGTGGCTTGCGCTGCTTGCGGACAACGGGATAGAGCCGCCGTTTCACATGGCCGATTTCGAAGCCGGCGAGGGCCAGTATGCGAGGTGGCGGGGCGATTTCGCCGGGCGGCAAGTCTTCCTCCATAAAGCGGCGGCAGTCATTCGGCGTCACACCCGGAAGCCGTTCTCGCATGGGATTGTCATTGCCGACCTACAGCGCATGTATGACACGTATGAGTTTCCGGAGAACGAGCGCCGCGAAGCGTTCCCGTGGTGTGGGGTTCTGGTTCTCGGCAAGGTGCTCGCGTGGGCGCGTAAGGGGGTTCGTCAGGGGAACATGCGCGGAGACGACACAATAGAGTTTGTATTCGAGGACGGAGACAAGCACCGCGGGCAGTTCATGGATCTAGCGGAAGAGACGTACAAGATCCTGCCGATCCCGCGGAAGAAGAATCAGCATTTGCAGTTTGACGCTTGCGACCTTTTGGCCTGGGAGCATCGCCGGTTTCTCGGGCAGCTGGTTCGACGGGACACCAAGCACCCGCCCCGTTCGTCCCTTGTTGAAATTATGCGCCTTTTCCCCGGTGGCGCGTTCACGTTTCAACACTGGGGATTACTGGACGCCGCCTGTAAAGCCCGCGGGCTGAAGCAGCGTTGAACGACGGACAGAGAGCCCCGG
>JBEVLE010000686.1:0-2519 GCA_040509335.1 Longimicrobiaceae bacterium
ACCTGAGCCCCACCGCCGGGACGCTGGCGGTGCTATGCTTCCTGTTGATGCTGCTGCTGGAGCGGCGGCGCGGGTAGCGGGGGGCCCGCCGGGAGGGTTCTCCCGGCGGGCACTTCCGCGTTGGGCGGCCTCCGTTTATTTTCAGTCTCCACTCCCCTCAAGATCGGGCGGAAGAGTACACCCGGCGGCCCGGTGGCCCAGCCGGCTTCCCGTCCCTCCCGGGCTCCCGCCCTTTACCGCACGTCTTCCGAGACTTCCCGACATGACCAGACCTACACGCCGCACGGCGCTGCTGCTGGGCGCCCTGTTCCTGGGCTTCGCGCCCACCCTGGGCGCGCAGACGGCCGACTCCGTGATCGCCGCCAGCTGGAGCGGCAAGAGCCTTTTCCGCGTCAACGTGGACGGGGGCACCTTCCTGGGCGGCGACTACGACGGCGGCTCCAGTTCCAGGATCCCGGCCGAGGGTTCGGGGACACGCATGATGTGGTATCCCGGCAAGGCCGCCTTCCGGGCCGGCTACATCAACGGCACGCAGTGGGACGACGCCAACATCGGCAACTACTCGGTGGCCATCGGCGAGAGCGTGCGCGCCAGCGGCGACTACGGGGTCGCGTTCGGGCTGCGCAGCACCGCGGCGCAGACCACGTCCTTCGCGGTCGGGGAGGACAACACGGCCTCCGGCGCGTCTTCCGTCGCGCTGGGCTACCACGCCCACACCAACGCCCGGCAGGGGAGCTTCGTCTTTTCGGACCGGTCCTCGGTGGACACCCTGCGCGCGGGCGTGAACCACTCGGCCAACTGGCGCGTCTCGGGAGGGTTCCGGGTCTTCACCAGCAGCAACCTCAGCACGGGGGTGACGATCCAGTCCGGGGCCAGCGTGAGCAACTGGGGCCAGAGCAGCGCGGTGATCAGCACCAGCACCGGGGCCTACCTTTCCACGGGCGGCACGTGGACCAACTCGTCGGACGTGAACCGCAAGCACCGCTTCGCGACCGTGGCGGGCGAGGACGTGCTGGCGCGGCTCCGCGGCATGCCCATCAGCACCTGGAGCTACCGCGCGGAGGACGACGACGTCCGCCACCTGGGCCCCACGGCGCAGAACTTCCGCGCCGCCTTCGGGCTGGGGAGCAACGAGACGACCATCGCCACCGTGGACGCGGACGGCGTGGCGCTGGCGGCCGCGCAGGCGCTGGAGCGTCGCACCGCCGCGCAGGCGGAGGAGATCCGCGCGCTGCGCGAGGAGAACGCCGCGCTCCGGGCGCGGCTGGACCGCCTGGAGGCGGCGCTCTCGAAGCCGTAGGGGCGGGCGGCGGCTCCGCGCCCGCACCCCGGGGCGGCCTGGCGACGGGCCGCCCCGCTCTTTTGTATGCGGCCGCGGTGAAGCCATCGCCGGCCGGGAGTGACCGCGGCGGCCCCCGCCCCGTCCATGATGCGCGGCACTGCATCCCACCCTGGTTCCCGGAGGCTGCCATGGTCACCACGCTTCGTCGGACGGCTCTCGTGCTGGGCGCGGCCGCTCTCGCCGCCTGCTCCCTTCCCCTGGAGGCGGACCCGCACCCGGAGGGGGTGCGCATCACCGTGGACCGCGCCGTCTACGCCCCGGGCGACACCGTGGCCGCGCGCCTGGTCAACGACTCCGAGGCGACGCTGGGCTACAACCTGTGCTTTTCCACGCTGGAGATGCAGCAGGGGTCGGAGTGGATCGTCGCCGACGAGCCGCTGATGATCTGCACCGCCGACCTCAAGGCGCTGCACCCCGGGGAGAGCGTGCCCCACCGGCGCGAGCTGCCGGCCGCCCTGGAGAGCGGACGCTACCGGCTGCGGACCCAGGTGGAGCTCCCGCTGACCGGCGGGGAGCGGGCCGCGGTCCGCTCCGCGACGTTTTCGGTCGCGCGCTAGCGCCTCCCGCCGCATCCTGTTTCCGCCGGCCCGCCGGGCTTGCGCTCCGGTCGGCGCGGGCCGACCTTGGGGCGCCCGCCGATCCCCCGGCGCGGCGCGGGACCGTCCCGCCACGTCACCGCCGGCCGCCGCGAGGCTCGCTTGGAGTACCAGACCCGGGTCAAGCTGTTCGTCGCCGACGCCCCCACCGAGTGGATCTCCGGCGCCATCGTCTGCCTGTACGACCGCGACCGGATCTCGCGGGACGACCACCTGGGCACCGACGTGACCGACGTCTACGGCGAGGCGACCTTCCGGTACTCGGAGGAGCAGTTCCTGGACGTGGACGACCGCATCGGCGGGTCGCTCCCGGAGCTGTACGTCATGGTGTACGACTCCCAGGGCCGCTGCGTGCTGTCCACCCGGGCGCACGCGCTGGCCAACGCCGCGCCGGACCTGCTCCGTGTGCCGGTTCCGCGCGACCTGGCGAGGGAGCACGGGCTGATCTGAGTTTTGTTTTTTAACTGCGGGTTTGGGCGTGCCCCCGGCTGGCGCCGGGGTCGGGCTTCGGCTCCGTAGCAGACGAAACGACCGTCTGCAACGGAGTCGAGCCCCGGCGGAAACAGCCCCGCCGGGTCTCG
>JBEVLE010000687.1:0-3204 GCA_040509335.1 Longimicrobiaceae bacterium
TTCGGCCCGAAGGGGCGAGACCGCGCGGCACCTCAGTTCAGAGGTGCTGGCGCGGGCTCGACTCCGTTACGCACGGTTGTTTCGTGCGTTACGGAGCCGAAGCCCGACCCCGGCGCCAGCCGGGGGCACGCCCAAACCCGCCGTTCACCCGTCGTTACTGGGTGCGTATAGTCCGCCGCGCTCCCCGGAGTTCCGGAATGCGCAAAGGAGCGCCGTCGGGCGCTCCTCGCGGATGGGTCCGGGAGTGGGGCGGGCCAGGAGCCTCAGTCGGGGATCGCGTCCTCGATGATGAAGTTGAGCGGGTTCACCGGCCGCCCGTTCACCTCCACCTCGTAGTGCAGGTGCGGGCCGCTCACCAGCCCGGTGGCGCCCACCTCGGCGATCACGTCGCCGCGCTTCACCTCCTGCCCCTCGCGCACCAGCACCTTCGACGCGTGCGCGAAGCGGGTCACGTAGCCGAAGCCGTGGTCGATCTCCACCACGTTGCCGTACCCGCCGGACTTGAAGCCGGCGTGGCGGACCCTGCCCTTCGCCGGGGCCAGGATCGGCTCGCCCACCGGGGCGGCGATGTCGATCCCCTTGTGCGGGCGGGTGATGCGCAGCACCGGGTGGTAGCGGCCGCGGCTGAACAGGCTGGACAGGTGGCCGGCGGACGGGGAGATGGAAGGCGTGGCGGCCAGGCGCTCGCGGTTGGTCTCCATGGCGTCCAGCGCCTCGTCCATGCTGGAGCGCAGCAGCGCGGCGCGGCGCAGCAGGGCGCCCAGGTCGGACGAGGTCTCGAAGACCTTCTTGCCGCGCTCCGGGCTCATGCGGAACAGCGACGCCGACTCCAGCGTGGCCGTCCCCGGCCCGCCGATCCCCACGCGCTCCACCTGCGGGTCGATCGCCGGCAGCCCGGCGACCACGCGGTACTTCTCCCCCTTCTCCGACAGGTCCTCGATGGACTCGGAGAGCGTCGCCATCTCGCTCCTCATCTCGTCCACCTCGGCCGCCAGCAGCTCGTTCTCGCGCTCCAGGCGCGCGGCGCGCGCGTGGTGGCTCTGCTTGACGAAGAAGCCCACGCTGAACACCGCCAGGACGAAGGCGAGCGCGAGCGCGGTGGAAAGGGCTACCCTGACGCTCCGGCTGGAGATCTGGATGGATCTGACGCGCTCGTTGTCGTGCGGAACGAGCATCAGCGTCCACTTGGATCGTGCCATGGCCTCGGTTGTGGTGCGGAAAAATACGGAGGAAGGACGATGCTCCCGGGTGTGACCTGGTTGTCGCGGAGGCGCGTACTATACATCCCCACGTGGGGGAGTGTCAAGCAACTCCACGTGTTGCGCGGATCTTCGCCAAGGGAGTGGACGCCCGCGGGGCGTGTCCGGGGCCGTGCCGGGGCGCCACTTGCGGAGCGGGCGGGGCGGACCCATCCTTGCACGTTTGCCGCCAGAAACGCCGCCGCGCCCCGCGCGCGGCTTTCCGCGGGGGAGCCAGAGAGCGCGCATGCCGACCGAGCCCGAGACGTTCTACATCACCACGCCGATCTACTACGTCAACGACCGGCCCCACATCGGCCACGTGTATTCCAGCACCGTGGCCGACGCCGTCGCACGATTCCACCGGCTGCAGGGGGACGACACCTTCTTCCTCACCGGCACCGACGAGCACGCCGCCAAGGTGGTGACGGCGGCGGCGGAGCGCGGGCTGGGCCCGCAGGAGTGGGCGGACCGCAACGCGGCCGCCTTCCAGGAAGCGTTCGCCCGGCTGGGGATCTCCAACGACGACTTCATCCGCACCAGCGAGGCGCGCCACCGCGAGCGCGTCACCGGGTACGTCCGCCGCCTCCTTGACTCCGGCGACGTGTACCTGGGCGAGTACGAGGGGTGGTACGACGCGGGTCAGGAGGAGTACGTCCCCGAGAACAAGGCCAAGGAGTCGGACTTCCGCTCGCCCATCAACGGCCAGCCGCTGGTCCGCAAGTCGGAGCACAACGCCTTCTTCCGGCTGAGCGCCTACCGGGACGCGCTCCTGGAGCTGCTGGAGGCCGGGCTGGTGCAGCCCGAGGCGCGCCGCAACGAGCTGCTGGCGCGCGTGCGCGAGGGGCTCAACGACGTTCCCGTGTCGCGCACCGGGACGCAGGGGTGGGGGATCCCCGTCCCCGGCACGCCGGACCAGACCATCTACGTCTGGATCGACGCGCTGATGAACTACCTGACCACGGTGGACACGGACGAGCGGCTGAAGTACTGGCCCGCGGACGTGCACCTGATCGCAAAGGACATCCTGTGGTTCCACGGGGTGATCTGGCCGGCGCTCCTCCTGGCGCTGGGCAGGCCGGTGCCCCGGCGGGTGTACGCGCACTCGTTCTGGATCCGCGACGGGCGCAAGATGAGCAAGTCGCTGGGCAACTTCATCGACCTGGAGCAGATCGACGAGTACGTGGGGCGCTTCTCGCTGGACGCGCTGCGCTGGTTCCTGCTCACGCAGGGTCCGCTGGGGACCACCGACGCGGACTTCGCGGAGCCCAAGTTCATCGAGGTGTACAACTCCGACCTGGCGAACACCCTGGGCAACTCGTTCAGCCGCGTCGCCAACATGATCGGGCGCTACTTCGGCGGCCAGGCGCCGGCGGGCGGGGCGGGGGAGGGCGGCGAGCTGCGCGCGGCGGCCGAGCGCTGCGTGGCCTCGTACCGCGCCGCGATGGACGATCTGCGGCTGGACGACGCTGCGGGGGCGGCCATGGAGCTGGTCCGCGGGATCGACGGCTACATCGAGCGGACGGCGCCGTTCAAGCTCGCCAGGGACCCGGAGCGGATGCCCGAGGTCGGCGCCATCCTGTACGACTGCGCGGAGGCCATGCGCATCGCCTCGCTGCTGCTCTGGCCCGTGCTGCCCGAGAAGATGGAGGAGGTGTGGCGGCGCATCGGCGGGGACGCGTACCTGGCGGCGGTGGCGGAGCGCGGGCGTGGTGCGCTCGACGAGTGGACGGCGTGGGGGCTGCTGGAGCCCGGGACCCCCATCGCCAAGGGGGAGGCGCTGTTTCCGCGCTTCCAGGCGCCCTGAGCGACTGCGACTGCAACTGCGGGTTCGGGCGTGCCCCCGGCTGGCGCCGGGGTCGGGCTTCGGCTCCGTAACGCACGAAACAACCGTGCGTAACGGAGTCGAGCCCGCGCCAGCACCTCTGAACTGAGGTGCCGCGCGGTCTCGCCCCTTCGGGCCGAA
>JBEVLE010000688.1:0-4165 GCA_040509335.1 Longimicrobiaceae bacterium
ATCGCGACGGACCCCGCTGCGTTCAGGCCCGTATCGCCCTCAGGCGGCCACCGCCACTCCCCGTGCGTCCGGCTCTCCCGCCGGGGACGGCGCGTCCTCCACCGTGAAGCGGGCGACGAGCTGGCGGAGGCGGGCCGCCAGGCCCGTCAGCGACTCGGCCTGGTCCGCCTCTCCCGCGGACTCGCCGTGCTCGGAGGCGCCGGCAAGGGCGGCGACCGTGCCCATGGTGCCCTCCAGCTGCTCGGCGAGCGCGGTCATCTCCTCGGCCGAGGCGGCGTTCTCCTCGGCGACGGCGGCGACGTCCGCCAGAACCGCCGTGGTTTCCGACACCCGGTCGGAGATGCGCCGCGTGTCCGCGGTGAGCTCGTGCACCAGCCGCTCCCCCGCCTCCAGCGCGCGGAAGATCCCGTCCAGCGCCTCGCCCACCTGGTGGGCCCGCCCCGCCGTCCCCTGCACCTCGGCGGCGCTCCGCTCGATCGCCGCGACCGCCCGGTCGATCCCGCGCTTCATCTCGCCCACCACCTCCACCGTGCGGGCCGCCGCGTGGCCCGTCCCCTCCGCCAGCTTGCGGACCTCGTCGGCCACCACCGCGAAGCCCCGTCCGTGCTCGCCGGCGCGGGCGGCCTCGATGGCGGCGTTGAGGGCCAGCAGGTTGGTCTGCCGCGCGATCCCGGTGATCGTCCCCACGAACCCCTCGATCTCCGCCGAGTGGCGCCGCAGCTCCCTCACCTGCTCGGTGTTCCTGCCCACCACGCGCCCCGCCTCCTCCGTCGCGCGCACGATCTCCGTCACCCGCTCGCCGCCGTGGCGGGCGTTCGCCACCGAGTCGCGGATGGAGCCGGCCATCCGCTCCGCGCCGGCCGCGATGCTCCCCACCGAGTCGGAGATCTCCTCCATCCGGGCGAACGCGCGCTGCGCCGAGCCCGCCTGCTCCTCGGCGCCCACGGTGATCTGCCCCACGGCGGAGTTCAGGTGCTGCACCGCCGAGCGCGTTTCCCACGCCAGGGTGGAGATCTCGCCGCCGTGGCTTTCCAGCGAGGAGCCGGTCCGCTGGATCTGGGCGATCACCGCGCGCAGGTCGTGCGCCATCCGGTTGAAGGAGTGCGCCATCTCGCCCACCTCGTCGGCGCCGTCCACCCGCACGTCCTCGCCCGTCAGGTCCCCCGCGGCGATCCGCCGCGCCCGGGCGGCCATGCGCGTGACCGGCTCGGTCACGGCGCGGCCCAGGATCCACGAGATCACCAGCCCCGCCAGGAGCAGCCACGCGAGCACCATCACGCCCGTCCACTGGGCGGCGGCCCCGGCCTGGTCGGCCTGCTCCGTCAGCGCCGTCCCGGCCGCGGCGTGGGAGTCCTCCAGCTCGCCCAGGAACTCCCGGAACCCGTCCACCTCCGCCAAGAGCGCCGCCATGCGCGCGCGGTGCGCCGCGTCGTCCGCCGCCTCGCCACGGGCGATGCGCGCCGCGACGACGCCGCCGCGCGCGGCGATGCGCGCGCGCGCCTCCAGCGCCCGCTTCGCGAGCGCGGCGCGCTCCGGCGCCAGGCCGTCGAGCGCCAGGTACGCCCGGAGCCGCTCCTCCGTCTGCCGCATGTTCTCGGCGTAGAAGTCCAGCCAGCGCCTGCGCCCGGCCGCGTCCCGCGCGCGCGCGGCCTCGTTCAGCCCCAGCACCGCCTGGTAGCCGTCCCGGTCGATGTTGAGCACCAGCCCCAGCCCGGCCAGCTCGCGCGTGGCCAGCTCGTGCGTCAGGGAACGCGCGTGGCGGGCGGGGGCGAGCATGCCGGCCACCCCCAGGGCGGCGATCACCAGCAGGAAGCCGACGCTCCCGCGCAGCTTCCAGGCGAAGGGCCAGTCGCGGACCGCATACGATCGGCGGGACAGGCCGGGCGCGTCGGTCGCTGGAGCGGCGGCGTGCGGAGGGAACGCGCTTTTGGACACGGAGAGCTTGGAAGTTCGGACGGAGAAAGCGGGTATCGGGCGAGCCGCCGGGGGGCGGTCCGGATGCGGGATGGGAGGGCGGAGAGCCATACAAAATAGGCCAGTTCCGGTCGGGCGGCAAGGCCGCGCCGGAACGGATGCGCCCACGCCGGGAGCGGGTTGCGTGTGCCGGGGCCGGCCGGCAATTTGGCTGGCGATCCTGGTGGCTCCCTCCCGCAACCCGCTCCCGGCTCCCTCCATGCACACCCGGCTCTCCGCCACCCTGCTCCTCGCCACCCTGGTCCTCACGGGTTGCGCGTCGGTCGTCCGCGGGCCCATCCGGGCGGGCGAGCGCGGCACCCCGCCCACGTTTCCGGGGCCCGCCGGCCCCGCGGCCGCCGCGCCGAGCGCCGCCGCCGAGCGGCTGCACCGCCTGTTCGCGGACGAGTGGGAGCGCACGCTGCGGGAGAACCCGCTCACCGCCACCGGCTTCGGCGACCGCCGCTACAACGACCGGCTCCCCTCGGTGGGGCTGGCGGACCAGCAGCGCAACCTGGAGGCGGACCGGGCCGCGCTGGCGCGGCTGCTCGCCATCCCCCGCGACTCGCTGTCGCCGGCGGACGCGCTCAACTACGACGTGTTCCGCCGCCTGCGCGAGAACGACGTGGCGGACGCGGAGTTCCGCGGCTACCTGATCCCCATCACCAACCGCGAGGGCTTCCACACCTACTTCCCCGAGCTCCCGGGCGACGTCCCCCTCGCCACCGTGGAGGACTACGACAACTACATCGCGCGGCTGCGCGCCTTCCGCGCCTACTCGGCGCAGCACGTGGAGCTCATGCGCGAGGGGATCCGCACGGGGATGGTGATGCCGCGCGTGTCGCTGGAGGGGATCGAGTCGTCCATCACGGCCCACGTGGTGGACGATCCCACGAAGAGCCTGCTCTACGCGCCCTTCACCCGCTTCCCGGCGGGCGTGCCCGACAGCGCGCGGGCGCGGCTGGAGCGCGCGGGGCGCGACGCCATCGCCACCTCCGTGGTGGCGGGGTACCGCGAGTTCGGGGAGTTCATGGCGCGCGAGTACCTCCCCGCCGCCCGGCGGACGATCGGCGCGTCCGAGCTGCCGCGGGGGAGGGAGTACTACGCCGTCCGCGTGCGCCGCTTCACCACGCTCGACCTGACCCCCGAGCAGGTGCACCAGACCGGGCTCGCCGAGGTGGCGCGGATCCGCGCCGCCATGGACTCGGTGATGCGCTCCACCGGCTTCCGCGGCACCTTCCCCGAGTTCGTGCGCTTCCTGCGCAGCGACCCGCGCTTCTACGTGGACACCCCCGACGAGCTCCTCCGGCACACCTCGCTGGTGCTGAAGCGCATGGACGGCGAGCTCCCCCGGCTCTTCGGGCGGCTCCCGCGGCTCCCGTACGGCATCCGCGAGATCCCCGGCTACATCGCGCCGCGCACCACCACCGCGTACTACTCCCCCGGCGCGCCGGACGGGACCCGCGCCGGCAACTACTACGTCAACACGTACGACCTCAAGAGCCGGCCGCTGTACGAGGTGGAGTCGCTGTCCTTTCACGAGTCCGTCCCGGGGCACCACCTGCAGATCGCGCTCGCGCAGGAGCTTCCCGACGCGCCCCCGTTCCGCCGCAATGCGAGCTTCACCGCATTCGTGGAGGGGTGGGGACTGTACGCCGAGAGCCTTGGGAAGGAGGTGGGCTTCTTCCAGGACCCGTACAGCTACTTCGGGCACCTGACGTACGACGCCTGGCGGGCGTGCCGCCTGGTGGTGGACACCGGAATCCACGACAAGGGGTGGACCCGCCAGCAGGCCATCGACTACATGGCCGCCAATACGGGGCTGTCGCTGCTCAACATCACCAACGAGGTGGACCGCTACATCGCGTGGCCGGGGCAGGCGCTGGCGTACAAGGTGGGCCAGCTCAAGATCCGCGAGCTGCGCACCCTGGCCGAGCGCGAGCTGGGGGCGGAGTTCGACGTGCGCGAGTTCCACGACGTGGTTCTCGGCAGCGGGTCCATTCCCATGAGCGTGCTGGAGGCCAACGTCCGTGCCTACATCGCGCGGAAGAAGGGGTCGTGACGGACTGACCAGCTTTGACGGCGGGTTCGGGCGTGCCCCCGGCTGGCGCCGGGGTCGGGCTTCGGCTCCGTAGCAGACGAAACGACCGTCTGCAACGGAGTCGAGCCCCGGCGGAAACAGCCCCGCCGGGTCTCGCCCCTTCGGGCCGAA
>JBEVLE010000689.1:0-27940 GCA_040509335.1 Longimicrobiaceae bacterium
GGCGCTACGAGAGCCGGGTGCCGGGGCGCTCGATGCCGAGCTTCCGCATGCGGAACTGCAGCGTCGAACGCTTCAGGCCGAGGCGCGCGGCGGCGCCGGCCGGCCCCGAGAGCACCCAGTCGCTCGCCTGGAGCGCGGCGAGGATGTGGCGCCGATCCGTTTCGATCAGCGTCTCGGGCGCCTGACCATCGACGAGCGGCGTCGCCAGCCCCAGGATGCCGGTGCCGCGCGGCGTCAGCGCTTCCATCGGCACGAACAGCGTCGGGCCCGGTGAAAGGATGACGGCGCGCTCGATCAAGTTCTGCAGCTCGCGGATGTTGCCCGGCCAGTCGTAGCGGGTGAGCGCCTGCATCGCGTCGACCGGGATCGTCTCGATCGTCCGCTTCATCCGCCGCGCGAACTGCTGCGCGAAGTGGCGCACCAGCATCGGGATGTCCTCGCGGCGCTCGCGCAGCGGCGGCACGTGCAGCGGGATGACGTTGAGCCGGTAGTACAGGTCCTCGCGGAAGCGCCCCTGCCGGATCTCCTCCTCCAGGTCCTTGTTGGTGGCCGCCAGCACGCGCACGTCCACCTTGATGGGCTTCGCGCCGCCGACGCGGGTGATCAGCCCCTCCTGGAGGGCGCGGAGCACCTTTGCCTGGGCGGCGTGGCTCATGTCGCCGATCTCGTCCAGGAAGAGCGTCCCCTCGTTGGCCAGCTCGAACTTGCCGGCGCGGTCCTCGTAGGCGCCGGTGAAGGAGCCTTTCATGTGCCCGAACAGCTCGGACTCGATGAGCTCGGAGGGGATCGCGGCGCAGTTGACCTCGATGAACGGGTTGTTGGCGCGCGGGGAAAGGCGGTGGACGGCGCGCGCCACCAGCTCCTTGCCGGTGCCGTTCTCGCCGGTGATGAGGACGCGCGCGTCGGTGGGGGCCACGCGCTCCACGCGCTCCAGCAGCTGGCGGACGGCGAAGCTCTTCCCCACGATCTGGTGGCGCCCCTCCACCTCGCCGCGCAGGCGGACGTTCTCGGCCAGGAGGCCGCGCTGGTGCAGGGCGTTGCGCAGCACCAGGAGGATGCGGTCGGTGTCGAGCGGCTTTTCCAGGAAGTCGTAGGCGCCGCGGCGGGTGGCCTCCACCGCGGTCTCGATGGTGCCGTGGCCGCTGATCATCACCACCAGCGCGGCCGGGTCCAGCTCGCGGATGCGGGTGAGCGCCTCCAGCCCGTCCATACGCGCCATCTTCACGTCCATGAAGGTGAGGTCGGGCTGGAACTCGGGGTAGAGGGAAAGCGCCTCGCCCGCGCTGGACGCGGCGCGGACCTCGTGGTCCTCGTACTCCAGGAGCTGGGCCAGGACGTGCCGGATCCCCTGCTCGTCGTCCACCACCAGGATGCGTGCCATTTCAGTCGTCGTCGTGGGAGTCGGGACTTCGGTGAGCCGGTGCCGGTCAGGATCGGGGCGTAAGAACCAGCTCCCCGCGCTCCACGCGCGCTGCGCCGACGCCCGCCGGGAGGGGGAAGGCGTACGCGCTGGGGGACAGGCCGGGCTCGTCGCGCCGCCCCATCCGCTCCAGCGCCTGCGGGTACATGCGGTCGGGGACGGGGATGCCGGCGAAGGTGATGCGCTGCACCTCGAAGGCGGCGCGCCCGTCGGCCAGCGGCGCCAGCTTCCCCACGATGTCCACGTCGGCGGTGTCGGGGAGGAAGGCGCGCGCGGCGCCCAGCTCCGGCACGTCCGGGAGGCGGTCGCTGGGGACCCGCGCCATGAGCTGCACGGTGTCGCCGCGGAACGAGACCGCGGGCGATTCCAGGTCGCCGGGGATGCGGTCGCGCAGGCGGTATCGCATCAGGCTGGTGAACTCCACGTCGTTCAGGCGCACGGTCTCGCCGTCGCTCGCCAGGCGCGCCAGCTTTTCCTCGGCCTGCGCGGCGGCCTCCTGCGACACCGCCGTGGCCTCGGGGCGGCCGCCGCCCAGCATGCGCGTGATCGTGTCCCGGAAGAGCAACGCTCCCCCGGCCAGCAGCAGCACCACCAGCAGTCCGGCCACCAGGCCGCCCCCGCGTCGCCTCGCCATGCACTTTCCTCCGCTCGGGTCGTGTCCCGGCTCGTCGGCGCGGGAGTCTTCAGGGACTGTAGTAACAGCGAAGGCCACGGTCGGTTCCGTGGCCCCCTTCAGCGGCAGACCTCCCGGACCGCCAGGGCGGCGCGGTCCACCTCCTCCGCCGTGGTCGCCCAGCCGACGGAAAAGCGGACCGCGCCGCACGCCAGCGTCCCCAGGACGCCGTGCGCGCCGGGCGCGCAGTGCAGCCCCGCCCGCGTCAGCACGCCGTGCCCGCGGTCCAGCCGCAGCGCCAGCTCGTGGGCCTCCACGGCCTCCGCCGCCACGGCCACGATCCCCACGCCCTCCGGCGCCTCCGGCGAAAGGACGCGCACCCCGGGCACGTCCTCGAGGCCGCGGCGCAGGCGCGCCTTGAGCGCGGCCTCGCGCGCGTGCAGCGCCTCCACGCCGGCGGCGAGCACCCAGCGCGCGCCCGCCAGCAGCCCGGCGATGCCGGGGCCGTTCAGCGTCCCCGCCTCCAGCCGGTCCGGGTACGCCTCGGGCATGGAATCCGGCGCCGAGTCGCCCCCGGTGCCGCCGGAAAAGACCGGCGCCACCTCCACCCCCTCGCGCACCCAAAGACCGGCGGTCCCCTGCGGCCCCAGGAGGCCCTTGTGCCCCGCGAAGGCGAGCAGGTCCACCCCCAGCTCGTCCACCCGCACGGGCAGGTGCCCCGCGCTCTGCGCCGCGTCCAGGAGCACCAGCGTCCCGTGCGCGCGGGCGATGTCCGCCAGCCGGGCGACGGGGAGCACGGTGCCCAGCACGTTGGAGGCGTGCGGCAGGACCAGCAGGCGCGCCGGGCCATCGTCCCCGCGTATGGCGCGCTCGGCCTCCTCGGGGTCCACGCCGCCGTCCGGGGTGCCGGCGAGAACGGTCTCGCGCACGCCCTCGCGGGCCAGCGCGGCGACGGGGCGGCGCACCGAGTTGTGGTCGTAGGCGGTGCGTACCACGCGGTCCCCCGGGCGGAGGACGCCGCGCAGCGCCGCGTTGAGGGCGTGGGTGGTGCTGGGCTGGAGGGTGATGCGCCCCGGGTCGCCGGGGACGGCGAACAGCTCGGCGAGGGCGAGCCGGCAGTGGAGCACCGTGCGCCCGGCGGCGACGGCGAGGCGGTGCCCGCCACGCCCGGGCGAGGCGCCCACGTCGCGCAGATACGCGGCCACGGCCTCCACCACCGCCTCCGGCCGCACGGCCGAGGTGGCGGCGTAGTCCAGGTAGACCAGGCCGTCCATGCCGCGGCTCAGCCGCCCGGCTCCAGGTCCAGCGCGACGTAGCGGAAGCCGAGCGCCTTGATGCGCTCCACCAGCGCGGCTCCCTCCTCCCCCGCCACCCGCTCCCACGCGGCGGCGTCCACCCGCAGCGCCGCGATCTCCGCCTGGTGCCCCTCCACGCTCACCTCGCCGGCGATCCCGCGCTCGGCCAGCAGCGCCCCCGCGCGCGCCAGGCGCTCGTCGCCCGCGCCCCCGGGCGCGCCCGTCACCGCGCGCTCCCGAGCTGGACGAGCTGCGCCGCGGCGAGCCCCTCGTTCAGCGCGCCGCGGCGGTAGCCCTGCACGTCCAGCAGGGCGCGCGCGAAGCCCGCTTCCCGCACCACCCGCGCGACCTCGGCGCGGAGCGGCGCCACGCGCGCCCGCTCCGCCGCGGCGACCTCCAGCCGCGCCACGTCGCCGTGGTGGCGCACGCGGAAGTCGCGGAAGCCCAGCGCGCGCAGCCCGCTCTCGGCGCGCTCCACCTGGCGGAGGCGCCCGGGAGTGACGGCGAGCCCGTAGGGGAGGCGGGAGGCCAGGCAGGGGGCGGCGGGCTGGTCCCAGGTGGGGAGCCCCAGCTCGCGCGACCACTCGCGGATCTCGTCCTTGGTGAGGCCGGCTTCCAGGAGGGGGGAGCGCACGCCGTTCTCGGAGGCCGCCATGGCGCCGGGGCGGTGGTCGCCCACGTCGTCGGCGTTGGAGCCGTCCAGCACCACGCGCAGGCCGCGCCCGCGCGCCACCTCGCCCAACTTCCCCCACAGCTCCGTCTTGCAGAAGTAGCAGCGGTTGCTGGGGTTGGCGGCGTAGCGCGGGTCGCTCACCTCGTCGGTGGGCACTTCCAGCCATGGGATGCCGAAGCGCTCCGCCACCTCGCGCGCGGTGTCCTCCATCCACGAGGGAACGCTGTCGCTCTTGCCCGTGACGGCGAGCACGTTGTCGCGCCCCAGCACGTCGGTGGCGACGCGGGCCAGGAAGACCGAGTCCACCCCGCCGCTGTATCCCACCGCAACCGAGCCGCACTCGCGCAGGATCGTGCGCAGCCGCTCCCGTTTCTCCTGCAAGGCCATCTCCAGTTCACCCTCCGCGAAAGACCGGTACGCCCCAACTTACCCGGTCCTCCACGTACCCCGCCAGGCGCCGCGGGGTCGCGGCGGGCGCTCAGGCGCTGGCGAGCGGCTGCGCGCGCGAGGTGGACGAGGAGCGGTCCTGCGGGGCGGCGGCCCGGCCCGAGCCGCGCCGGGCGCGCCCGCGCAGCTCGAACAGGATCACCGGCACGGCGAGGGGGATGGCGGCGAACAGGGCGATGTCCGCGACGTTGCCGGGCGGGAGCCACAGGTCGCCCCAGGCGAAGGACAGGTAGTCGGTGACGCCCCAGTGGACCGCGCGCTCCCCCAGGTTCCCCAGCATCCCCCCGAAGGCGAGCCCGGCGAACGCCCATGCCACCACCCGCTCGCCCGGCCGCAGCCGGTGCATGCGCCCCACCACCTGGAACAGGACGAAGAAGGCGGCGACGGAGGCGAACAGGGCGATGCCCTGGCGCACCGCGATGGGGTAGGCGTCCCACAGCCCCAGCATCATCGCCTCGTTGCGCACGTGCCACAGGGCGACGCGCCCCCGCCACACCTCCACGAAGGCGCCGAGCGGCACCGTGGCGGCGACGGCGGCCTTGACCGCCCAGTCGACCGCGGCGACGGCGAGCGCGAGGGCCAGGACCGCGCGCCACCCGCGGTTGGGCTCGAAGTCGGAGCGGCGGCGTCCGCCGGTGCGGTCGGCGCGGCGCTCGCCCTGGAGGCGGCGGAGGAGGACGGCGAGTCGGTTCATCGGGCACGCGGGTCGGTGGGGTGCGGACATCGTCCGACGCGTGTTTTCGCAAGCCCGGTGCCGGAGCCTCGGGGATGCACGTTGGGCGCTTGCCGCCGGCGCTCCGCACGCGTAGGCTCCGGGACGTGTCCGGAGCCCCACCCGGCCCGGCAGGCATTCCACCAGACGACATCCCGATGAGCCGCCTCCCGGCCCCCGCGCGCCGCCTCCGCTCCCGCCCGTTCCCGTACCTGACGGCCCTGCTCCTCCTCGGCCCCTCCGCCGGATCCCTCGCGGCCCAGGCGCGGCATCCCCTGGAACCGCTCACGGCGGAGGAGATCACGACCGCGGCCGGCGTGCTCCGGGCCTCGCCGCAGTTCCCGCGGGGCGCGGCCTTTTCCACCATCGTGCTCCGGGAGCCGGACAAGGAGGCGGTGCTCGGCTTCCGGCCGGACGCGCCTTCCGCGCGGCGGGCCTTCGCCGTGGTCCTGGACCGCAGGGGCAACCGCACCTTCGAGGCGGACGTGGACCTGGAGGCGCGCCGCCTCGCTTCCTGGCGCCGGGTGGAGGGGGTGCAGCCGCTGGTGATGGCGACCGAGTACGAGGAGCTCCCGGCGATCGTCAAGGCGGACGCCCGCTGGCGCGCGGCGATGCGCAGGCGCGGCATCCGCGACCTGGACGAGGTGCAGATCGACGGCTGGGCGGTGGGGGAGGTCCCGCCGGCGCACCGGGGGAAGCGCCTGCTGCGCGCCCTCGCCTACCTCAAGGGCGGCTCCGTCAACTTCTACGGCCGGCCGGTCGAGGGCGTGGTGGCGCTCGTGGACATGAGCGCAGGAAGGGTCCTGGAGGTGGAGGACTCCGGCGTGGTGCCGGTCGCGCCCGCGAGCCAGGAGCTGGACGAGCGCTCCACGGGGACGCGGGAAGCGCCGAAGCCGCTCGTCGTGCGGCAGCCGGACGGCGCCGGCTTCCGGGTGGAGGGGCAGGAGATCCGCTGGCAGAAGTGGCGCTTCCGCTACACCATGCACCCGCGCGAGGGGCTGGTGCTGCACACCGTGGGGTACGAGGACGAGGGGCGGGTGCGCCCCATCCTCTACCGCGGGTCGCTCTCGGAGATGGTGGTGCCCTACGGCGACCCGGCGGCGGGGTGGCGCTGGCGGAGCGCGTTCGACGTGGGCGAGTACAGCGTCGGCCGGCTCGCCAGCCCCATCGAGCCGGGGACGGACGCGCCGGAGAACGCAACGCTCCTGGACGCCACCTTCGCCGGCGACGACGGCGAGCCCTACGTCCTGGAGCGCGCCGTGGGCGTGTACGAGCGGGACGGGGGGCTGCTCTGGAAGCACTTCGAGAGCTACTCCGGCCGCAACGAGTCCAGGCGGGCGCGGCAGCTCGTGGTGTTCTTCATCGCCACCATCGGGAACTACGACTACGCGGTCAACTGGATCTTCCACCAGGACGGCGTGCTGGAGGTGGACGCCGCCCTCACCGGGATCATGCTGCCCAGGGGTGTGCCCGGGGCGCGGGCGGACGGCCACGGGTCGGGCTCCGCCACCGGCCACCTGGTGGCGCCGTACGTCGCCGCGCCGCACCACCAGCACTTCTTCAGCTTCCGGCTGGACCTGGACGTGGACGGGCCGGGCAACTCCGTCCACGAGATGAACACGCGCGCCATTCCCGCCGGGCCCGACAACCCGCTCCTCGCCGGGATGGCGATGGAGGAGACGCTGCTGGGAAGCGAGCGGGCGGCGGGCCGCCGCATGGACATGCAGTCTGCGCGGACGTGGGCGGTGCACAGCTCCTCGGCGCGGAACGCGCTCGGGCACCCCACGGCCTACGCCCTGGTGCCGGGGACCAACGCGCTCCCGTACGCCGCGCCGGAGTCGCCGGTGCGGCGGCGCGCCGGCTTCATCGACAACCACTTCTGGGCGACGCGCTACCACCCGGACGAGATGAGCGCCGCCGGCGCCTATCCCAACCAGAGCGGCGGCGGCGACGGCCTGCCGCGGTGGGTCGCCGACGACGAGCCGCTCGCGGACCAGGACGTGGTCGTGTGGTACACGCTGGGCACCACGCACATCCCCCGCCCGGAGGAGTGGCCCGTGATGCCGGTGGCACACGTGGGCTTCAGGCTGGTGCCGGCCGGCTTCTTCGCCCGCAACCCGGCGCTGGACGTGCCCCGGTAGGGTCCTCCGCGGGAAAGGCTGCGGGCGCGTGGTGCGCGCCCGCGGCTCACCCCTTGAGCACCCGGTCCAGCGAGCGATACTGGATCGCCTCGGAGACGTGCGCCGTCTCCACCCCCGCCGAGCCCGCCAGGTCCGCCACCGTGCGCGCGATCTTGAGCACCCGGTGGTACGCCCGCGCCGACAGCCCAGCTTCATGATCGCCGTCCGCAGCAGCGCGTCGCTCCCCTCCCCCACCCGGCAGAACTCGTGCAGGTCGCGCGCGGTCATGTGCGCGTTCGCGTGGATCTCCGCCCGCCCCGCGAAGCGCGCCCGCTGCACCTCCCGCGCCCGGCTCACCCGCTCGCGGATCGCCTCGCTCGGCTCCCCCTCGCGCCGGTCCGCGAGGTCGCGGTAGTGCACCGCCGGCACCTCCACATGGAGGTCCAGCCGGTCCAGCAGCGGCCCCGACACGCGCGACAGGTAGCGCTGCACCGCCTGGGGCGCGCACGCGCACCGGCGCTGGATGTCGCCGTGGTAGCCGCACGGGCACGGGTTCATCGCCGCCACCAGCATGAAGCGACGGATACGTCAGCGACACGGCGGGCTCCTGTCTCGATTCCTTGTGACCCAGGGCATCGCGATCCTGGCGGCGAAATCCGCGGCTAGGGGGAAACACTTGACGCATCAGAAGTTTATTTTCATATTGGCAGCGGTCCTACAACGTCACTCCTCGACGCGCGTTCGCGCTTGCCGACCCGGCGGGCCGTCCAAGCCGCCGCCTTCCCTGTGGTTCATTCACCAGGTGCCAATCTCCAGCAGACAGCGAGCAGTGGCAGGCACGCTGGCCATCGTGACCGTCCTTGGCACCTTGGGCATCGTCGCAGCCACCTCCCAGCCGACACCGGAACCGGTTGCGAAGGCGCTGGCCTGGGAGCTGGATGCGCGCTACTTGGGCCGGCGGGGAGTCCAGTTGCAGCGGGGCAAGGTGGATTGCGGAGTCGCGGCGCTTGCCATGATCCTGACGCACCACCGGCGGGAGGCCCGGCTGGACGACGTCCGGCGGGAGGTGCTGGACCGCGGCGAGGGCTTGTCCCTCCTGGAAATGCAGGAGATCGCACTGGAACATGGGCTTGCCGCCGAGGGGTGGCGCCTGGATGCGTCGGCGCTGGCCCACGCATCCCTTCCGGCGATCGCCCACTTCCAGGATCACTACGTCGTCGTGGACGAAGTGAGATCCGACGGGTCGGTGCTGGTCCGTGACCCCGCCATCGGGTGGATGGAAGTGCCTGCCTCGCGGTTCCAGAAGCTCTGGACGGGCAACGTCCTCCTGTTCCCGGCGCCCCCTACCGCGTCGCCGACTTCTGGATCCGCCGGAGTCGGGGGGGTACGACGCACCCGGCCTTCCCCCACGCACGTTTCCTGACAATACTTGACAACATAAGTTTCTGTACCTACCCTTGAGTCGCACCATCCTCGTGTACCGCTGGTTTTCCCGGGGCAGGGTTTCTCTTCGCATCCGTCTCCCTATCGATCGGTAACCGGCGGCACGCTCCCCTTGCTGGTTCGACAAGGGAAGGCATCTGCCCGACAGAAATTGCTTTTTCCAATCGCAGTTTAATTTCCGACAGTTTTTAGAAGCGGCATCTACGCCTCGTCCCTGGACCCTCGTGGTCGGGAAGAGGCTTCGCCGGACGACCTCCTGCCATCCGGCCGGGTAGGCTTGCCCTTGACTCACCTTTTCACCGCAGGAGGCGCTTTCCCGTATTCAAGATCCTAAAGAAGCAATTTGTGAGTTCTAGCAGGTTGCAGTCGCTGTATGCGTG
This sequence comes from Longimicrobiaceae bacterium, assembly GCA_040509335.1. Taxonomy (GTDB): domain Bacteria; phylum Gemmatimonadota; class Gemmatimonadetes; order Longimicrobiales; family Longimicrobiaceae; genus JAFAYN01. Next base: position 9,104 of record JBEVLE010000689.1, read on the forward strand.
GTGTGGTTTGCTGCAGTCGTAGCCGTGTGATGTGAGGGAAGTACGAATTACCCGAGAGAAACCCAACTACCAAGGAGACAGCCGATGTTCAAGAGAACCGTTTACAGCGCGATGCTGGCCATGAGCATGGCCGGCGCGGTCGCTCCCGCCTTCGCCGCGACCGCCGCTCCCGTCACTGCCACCGCCCCCGCCACCGTGCGGCTCGGCTCGGTTGCGGCCGTCAACGTGGCACCGGATGCCGCCGTGCGGCTTACCGCCGCGCAGATGACCGCGGTGGAAGGCGCGGGGATCTTCAGCTTCATCAAGGACATCTTCAAGGAGGTGAAGAAGAAGATCGCCGGCATCATCGCCACCATCATCAGCAACCTGTTCAAGAGCTGGATCGAGAACATCCTGGGTGTGGCCGACGGCGGCCAGAAGCAACAGCAGACCGTGTCGGTGACCGAGAACTACAACTCGCAGGCCGATTACGACGCCGGCCTCGTCGCCAGCACCACCACCGAGGAGAGCGCCTGGGTCGTCACCGAGACGTGGTACGGCAGCAGCGGCGGGTGCGGCGGTGGCGGTGGCGGTGGCGGGCTGAACTACCAGCAGGATTACATGGCATACGATTCGTTCACCTGCTACTGACCCGCCCTCCGCCGGCCTTGAGGGCCGGTGGAGGCCGGGACGGCGGCAGGCAGTACGGCAGCAACCCAACACCACGCATCGCCGGAGCTGCCGGCCCGCGGGACACCGCGGGCCGGCAGGGCTTCCACCGGCGGCAGGACAAACCCGGCGGCCGCAGCGGCCGCCCGCAAGCTACGAAGAGAGGGACACACATGACGCCCAGCTTCCTTCGCCGCGCCCTCGGGGACGGCATTCGCCGGCTCGCCGCCGCCGCGGCGTGCGCAGCGCTACTCCCGGCCGCGGCGCGCGCGCAGCTCCCCGACATTCCCGCCGGCCCGCGCTCCCTCACCCTGGAGAGCGCGATGGAGCTGGCCCGGGAGCACAACCCGGGACTGGCGCAGCAGGCCAACGACGTGCGCATGGCCGGCGTGTCGATACGCAGCGCGTACGGCGACCTCCTCCCTGGGCTCAGCCTCTCCTCTTCGCTGGGCTACATGGCGTCGGGGGAGCGGCGGGTCGGCTCCGTGTCGCTGGGAGACCAGCCCTCCGTCTACTCGTCCAACTACGCCGTCTCCGCCTCGTACGCGCTCAGCGCGCCCAAGCTCCTCCAGCCGGCCGTGGCGAGGGCCGAGGCGCGCGAAACGGAGAAGCGCGTGGCCGGCAGCGCCGCGACGCTCAGGGCGGACGTGAGCCGGCGCTACCTGGCCGTGCTCCAGGCACAGGCACGTCTCCGGCAGAGCGACCGCGACGTCGCCCGTGCCGCCGACTACCTCCGCCAGGCCACCGCGCAGGCGAACGCGGGGATGACCAGCCCGCTCGACAGGCAGCGCTCGCAGGTGAACCACGCCCAGGCCGAGATTCGCCGCCTGCAGGCCCGCCGGACGCTGCGCAACGAGGTGGTGTCGCTGGGCCGCACCCTCGGCGTCGCCCTCGACCCGGAGGTGGAGCTTCCCTCCCGCTTCGAGCTGTTCGAGCCTCGCTGGTCGCGCGACGAGCTGGTGGCGGCCGCGCTCCGCGACAACCCGGCCCTGCAGGCCGCCCGGGGGCAGGTGGAGTCCGCGCGTGCACGCACCGGCGCGGCCCGCGCCGGGTACCTCCCTACCCTCACCCTTTCCGTGGGGATGAACGGGTGGATCCAGCGCTCCGGCGACGTGGAAGCGCTCGTGCGGCAGCGCCTGGGAACCGGCACCGTCTCCCCGCAGGTGGAAGCCGAGATCAGGGAGCGGGTGCGGCGCGAGAACCAGGGATTCCCCTTCGGCTACAACAGCCAGCCGCTGAGCGCCTCCGCCACCGTGTCACTCCCCCTCTTCCAGGGCTACGCGCGCCGCACCCAGGTGGAGCGGTCTCGCGCGGCCGCCGAGGACGCGGACGCCCACCGGCGGGGCGAGGAGCTGCGGGTGTTTACGGAGGTGACCGCCGCCCTCGCCAACGTGGTCTCGGCGTACGAGCTGGCCCGCGCGCAGACGGTCGTCCGCGAGCAGGCCGCCGAGGAGCTGCGCCTCGCCGATCAGAGGCTGCGAATGGGGGCCAGCCACCAGCTGGCGGTCACCGACGCGCAGGCCCGGCTGGGGCAAGCCGAGCTGGACGAGATCGATGCCGTGTACGCGTTCCACGTGGGGCTGGCCGACCTGGAGGCGCTCGTCGGCGCCCCATTGCGCTGACGCTCCATCCACCCCGCAGATCTGGATGATTCCCATGCGAAAGCGAAAGATGGCAGGCCTCTCGATGGGGCTCCTGGCCGCGGTCCTCGTCGTGGTTTCCGCGGCGACCGATGCGGAAGAGGCGGCCTCGGTGCAGACCGAGCCGGCCGCGCGCCGCGACCTGGCATCCGCCATCACCGGGAGCGGCCGCATCGAGCCCCGCCGCAAGGTCGACATCTCGGCCGACATTACCGGACGGGTGACCGAGCTGGCAGTGGAGGAAGGGGACTGGGTGAACCGGGGCGACCTCCTCCTTCGCATCGAGCCGCACCGCTACCAGGCGGCGCTCGACCGCGCGGAGGCATCGCTGGCGCAGGCCCGCGCCTCGGCCGAGAACGCCCAGGCCACCCATCTCCAGGCCGGCCGGGAGCTGCGGCGCATGGAAGAGGTGGCGCAGGGAGGCGGCTTCGTGGCCGATGCCGAGATGGAGCGCGTGCGCACCCAGGCGCAGGTGGCATCCGCCCAGTTGCGGGCCGCCGGCTCCTCCATGGTCCAGGCTGAGGCGACGCTCTCGGAGGTGCGCGACGAACTGGCGAAAACCACCATCACCGCCCCCATGAGCGGCCGGGTGACCCGGGTGAACATCCAGGAGGGTGAGACCGCAGTGGTGGGAACCATGAACAACCTGGGCTCGCTCCTCCTCACGATCGCCGACCTCTCGGAGATGGAGGCGCACGTCGTAGTCGACGAGACCGACGTCCCCGCAGTGGAGGTCGGCGACCGCGCTCTGGTGCGCATCGATGCCTACCCCCGGCGCGTCTTCCGTGGACGGGTGGCGCGCATCGCCAACAGCGCCTTCCGCGGGGCGACGCAGGAATCGTCCGGCTTCCGCGTGGTCGTCGCGCTGGACCAGCCCCCCAGGGGATTGCGCCCGGAGCTCTCCGCCAGCGCCGACGTCGTCACCGAGGTGCGGCCCGGGGTCGTTTCCGTTCCCATCCTCGCGCTCACGGTACGCACCCGGCAGGGCCGTGGAGTGGAGGGGGTCTTCGTGGTGCGCGACTCGCGGGCCGTCTTCGTACCCGTGGTGGTGGGGATCACCGGCGAGCAGCACTTCGAGGTCCGGCGCGGTCTGCGCCCCGGTGAGACGGTGGTGGCGGGTCCGTACGAGGTCGTCCGCTCCCTGCACGACGGCGACCTGGTCCGTCCGGAAGCGCCCGCTCGCGAGGGCTTCGCGGGTTCGGAGGACCGGTGAGCGCCGCGGCTCCCCTCATCGCGGTCCGTGGCCTGTCCCGCGAGCACCGGATGGGCGCCGAGACGGTGCGCGCCCTGCGCGGGGTGGACCTGACGATCCACCGCAACGAGTACGTGGCGGTGATGGGCCCTTCGGGCTCAGGGAAGTCCACGTTCATGAACCTGGTGGGGTGTCTGGACACCCCCACCTCGGGAGAGTACGTGCTGAACGGGACGCGAGTGGCGGAGATGTGCGAGGACGAGCTGGCGCGGGTGCGCAACCGCGAGATCGGCTTCGTGTTCCAGACGTTCAACCTCCTCCCTCGCTCCACCGCACTGGAGAACGTGGAGCTCCCCCTGGTCTATGGCGGCGCAGGTCGACGCGAGCGCCGCGACCGCGCCCGTGAGGCGCTCCAGCACGTCGGGCTGGGAGAGCGGATGGACCACCGTCCCAACCAGCTCTCCGGCGGGCAGCGGCAGCGGGTGGCGATTGCCCGGGCACTGGTGACCCGCCCCTCCATCCTTCTCGCTGACGAGCCGACGGGAAACCTGGACTCTCGGACCTCCGCAGAGATTCTGGCGCTCTTCGCCAGCCTGCACAGCGAGGGGCAGACGGTGTTGCTGGTGACCCATGAGCCCGACGTGGCGGCCCACGCGGCGCGGGTGGTGACGCTCAGGGATGGAACAGTGGCCAGCGACCTCCGGAGGCCGAACGGCGCGCCCGCGGCCCAGCCCGCGGCATGACGTCCATGCGAGTCTCCGAGGGAATCCGGGACGCGTTCGGCACCATACGCGCGTACCCGCTGCGCGCGTTCTTCACGGTGCTGGGAACCATGGTGGGAGTGGCCTTCCTGATCGCCGTGGTCACCATCCTGGAAGGAATGAGCAGCTACGTGGAGACCCGGCTGATCGGACGCTTCTACGGATACAACACGCTCACGCTGCGCCGCACACCCCTCGACGAGGGGGTGACGAGCGAGACGGTCCGGCGATCGTGGAGCCGGCATACTCCCCTGACGATGGCCGACGCACGGTGGATCGCGGAACGGATGCGGACCCCGGGAATCCTTTCAGCCGGGTGGACCGCCACCGCACCCGCGCGTACCTCCGGCGGGCGGGCTCTGGGGCGGGTGGCGATCTCGGGGACCACCGCCACCCACTTCCACCTGCAGTCCCTTCGCGTGGCAGAGGGGCGGCCGTTCTCCGAGCGCGAGGCCGAACGGGGACTCCCCGTAGTGGTGGTGGGGCGCGAGGTCGCGGAGCTCCTCTTCCCCCGCCGGAGCGCCGTGGGCGAGCGTGTCCTCCTTCAGGGGATTCCCTACCGGGTGGTGGGAGTCCTGGCGCCGCAGGAAACGCTCTTCACCCTTTCCATGGACCGGGTGGCGGTGGTCCCCGCCGGCTCTCCACTGGACGGCGTGATCGTCCAGCGCGGGGTGGCCGAGGCGATCCAGTTCAAGGTTCCCGAGGCCCGCTTTCTTCCCGCGGCGCTTGCGGAGGCAGAGGGGTGGATGCGGGTGCGGAAGCGCCTGCGCCCCGCCGACGAGAACGAGTTCTCCGCCACCACCTCGGAGGAGGCGATCGCTGCGTGGGGGAAGGTGGCGCGGGTTCTGATGGTGGCCGTCCCTGGACTGATCGCGATATCGCTCGTGGTGGGAGCAGTGGTGATCATGAACATCATGCTGGTGACCGTATCCGAGCGTACCTACGAGATCGGGCTGCGCAAGGCGGTGGGCGCCCGCGGCCGCGACATCCTTCTCCAGTTCCTGGTGGAGTCGGCCACCCTTTCCGGGTTGGGCGGTGGACTGGGGGTGCTGGCGGGCCTGGCGCTGGCGGCGATCGTCACGGCCGTGTCGCCGCTCCCGGCGCAGGTCGCCCCCTGGTCGGCGGTGCTGGGGGTGCTGGTGGGAGTGGGAGTGGGGGTGGTGGCGGGGGTGTACCCTGCAAGCCGGGCCGCCCGGCTCGATCCCATCACCGCACTGGGGTACGAATGAAGCGGGCGGCAACGAGCCTCGCTGCTGCTGGACACGGGGTGGGGATCGCCCTCGACGCTCTCCGCGGCAACCGGGTGCGCGCGGTGTTGACTACCGCCGGAATCGTGATCGGCGTGGCGACGGTAATGGCGATGGCGTCGGTGATCTCCGGCATACGCCAGGTCGTGACGGCCGAGCTGGTCTCGGTCGGCCCGGACAACTTTGTCGTGGAGCGTTTCGACGTGGGCGAGCTTCGCCTGGCGGAACTGGGAGATGGAAAGGCTCCATGGGCGGATGCGCCCGCCATCACCCTTCGCGAGGCGGAAATGCTGGCCGCGCTCCCGGGCATACGCTCGGCCACCCCGTCGGTGAGCGGGAGCGCCACCGTACGTGTGGGGCGGAACACGCTCCCCGGGGTGGAGGTGGAGGGAACGGGGGCCGAGTGGCCGGACTACCGTGCCGGAACCTTTGTGTGGGGGCGCAACTTCCTCCCCGCGGAGGTAGATGGCTCGGCGAACGTGGTCGTCGTTTCCGAAGGGCTGGCGCGCGAGGTGTTCGGCGGCGTGGTGCCCATGGGAGGCAGCGTATGGCTGGCAGGGATGCCCTTTCGCGTGGTGGGGGTGTACCGCGCGAGCGGGAACATCCTGGCTGGCTCGGACGACGCCTGGGTGGCTGCCCCCTATTCCACGGTGCTGAAGCACTTGGAGGCGCAGGAAGAGTGGATGGAGGTGCTGGTGGTCCCCGCGGCGGGAGTGCCGAGGGCGCACGCGATGAACCGCGTCACCGCAGCGCTGCGAGCCGCGCGCGGCCTGCGCCCGCTCGAGCCCAGCAACTTCACGCTCACGGAGCAGGAGGGGGCTCGCAAGCTGTTCGACGACGCCACCCGGATGTTCTTCGTGGTGATGCTGGCGCTGTCCTCGGTGGGGCTGCTGGTGGGGGGAGTGGGAGTGACGGCGATCATGACCATATCGGTCACCGAGCGGACTCGGGAGATCGGCGTGCGCAAGGCATTGGGGGCAACGCGCCACGCGATCCTGTGGCAATTCCTGGTGGAAACGGTGACGGTGACGGTGGTCGGTGGCGTGGTGGGGATCGTGCTGGCGGGGGGGGGAGCGATCCTCCTGGCGCGGCTCACGCCAGTGCCTGCAACGGTCCCGCTTTGGTCAGTGGTAGCGGGGTTGACCGTCTCGGCGGGGTGTGGGATCGTGTTTGGGATCGCGCCCGCTCATCGGGCCGCCAGGATGGATCCGGTGGAGGCACTCCGTCATCAGTAGGGGGCAGGAACCGGTTTACGATCAAGGCACCCGCCTCCGGGGCATGTTCAGACGAAGGAAGATCCACAGAAAGGGCGCGGCGGCGGCGACGCACACAGCGCCGACCCACCACAGCCGCGGCATGTCGTCCATCGTGAGAGTACCGCCGGGAAACGTGACAAAATCGGCGCTCAGCAGCGCGGTGAGCCCATTGAACAGCACATGGCAGGCGATGGGTACCAGTAGCGTGCGGGTACGCAGGCGGATCACGCCCTGAACCACCCCGAAGACGAAGGTCCCCAGCAGATCGCCAGGGTGAAGCACAGCAAAGATTGCGGCGGTGCCCAGGAGCGCGGCTGTGCGTCCCCGGCGGCGCGTCCAGCTGCGCAGGAGGGCCCCACGGAATACCAGTTCCTCCACCACGGGAGCGAGTGCCAGCGACCCCAGCAGGTCCAGCGCGGCGGTGAGCGGCGAGGGGTGCCCCAGCGCGTCCGGCTCATCCCCCAGCCACTCCTGCGCCCATTCCGGCGTCACCGCCAACGCGAGCACCAGCTGCAGCCAGAAGAGCCCTGTCGAGAGGAGGAGGAGCGGGAACCCCATCGCCGCGTATCCCCAGGCGCTCGCCCGCCGGGGGGGCCGTCCGATCAGCCGCTGCATTCCAATGCCATGGCGCCGGCACAGGGAAACCACCCACGTCCCCCACGCCAGGTACCATAGCGTGGTCGCCACCTGGTTCCACTCCTCCCCCCCTCCGGCCACATCGGCGGCCAATCCGCTGGCCATGAGCAGCACGATCAGCGCGGCAAGCGGCCACCAGACAAGCTGGCTCGTGCGCGGTAGGCTGAGCGGCTCGGTGGCGTGCACGGGGGCTCGGTAAACGCGCGGGTTCCGCAACGGGGAGGATGGCCGGAGATGCTACCGTAAGCTGACGGAAGGTATAGATTCGACACAGGGCGTCGCAACCGCCTCCGGCTCTCATCTGGGCGGTGCGAGTGGGCGAGGCAAGCGAAGATCCGCTCGACAATCCATCGCTTGGACGTAAGCCGCAGTTCAGCCCTTGAGCACGCGGTCCAGCGAGCGGTACTGGATCGCCTCGGAGACGTGCGCCGTCTCCACCCCCGCCGAGCCCGCCAGGTCCGCCACCGTGCGCGCGATCTTGAGCACCCGGTGGTACGCCCGCGCCGACAGCCCCAGCTTCATGATCGCCGTCCGCAGCAGCGCGTCGCTCCCCTCCCCCACCCGGCAGAACTCGTGCAGGTCGCGCGCGGTCATGTGCGCGTTCGCGTGGATCTCCGCACGCCCCGCGAAGCGCGCCCGCTGGATCTCCCGCGCCCGGCTCACCCGCTCCCGGATCGCCTCGCTGGGCTCGCCCTCGCGCCGGTCCGCCAGGTCGCGGTAGTGCACGGCGGGCACCTCCACATGGAGGTCCAGCCGGTCCAGCAGCGGCCCCGACACGCGCGACAGGTAGCGCTGCACCGCCTGGGGGGCGCACGCGCACCGGCGCTGGATGTCGCCGTGGTAGCCGCAGGGGCACGGGTTCATCGCCGCCACCAGCATGAAGCGCGAGGGATACGTCAGCGACACCGCCGCGCGCGCGAGCGTCACCCGCGCGTCCTCCAGCGGCTGGCGCAGCTGCTCCAGCACGTTGCGCCGGAACTCCGGCAGCTCGTCCAGGAACAGCACGCCGTTGTGCGCCAGCGACGCCTCACCGGGCCGCGGGTTGGGGCCGCTGTGATTTCCAGAAGTAGATCCTACTCCAAAGCTTTGGAAATAGGCCAATTCACAGAACCCGATGCAAACCACTCCACAACTGGTTACTACCACATTGGACTCGCAACAGCAGTAAACACTACTACTTCGATTCAGACCAGAAAACGTTAGAAGCATGTAGTCGATCAAGACCTGGATGGAACCCTGCACGTGGCGTGACAAAGTCTTTAGGGGCGAAGATCAACAGAGTGTGGGTATACGAACACGCGACCGAGTCGCTCACGCAGAGCAGCATGTGCTGTATCCGCTTGCGACGCCTCTTTAGTGGACCGTAGGTTCCCGCGTGTGGCCCAATTCTGATCTGCCCCGGAGGGGCGTTCTCAGCAGAGAGACTGGAGTTGGGAAACAGCTCCCGGTCGCCTAAAGACATGCGCCTGAACAGCCGAGGCGGAGAGTAGGTTCTCAACGGCTCCTGCTCTGCCAACTTTCACCTTCCGATAAGTACCCCATGAGTAGTCTTGCAGTCATCATCGCTCGGCTGGACGAAATCAACCGCGCGATCACCATGTACGACCCCGTTCTGAAGAAGTCCGCATGTGACATCCTCTTGGCCCGTGCGTTTCCTTCTCATACCGTAGCAGCGAAGCCCGATTCACTGCCAGCATCTTCTTCTCGGCCTCGAAAGCGCAGTACACGAGGTGCCACGTTCGCCTCACTTCTCAGGCACTGGATTCCCACGAAAGCACGAGACCAGGCGCTGCTCGCCGTCTACTTCCTGACCCGAAGCACCGATGGAAGCGGGATCTCTACGCGTGCAGTGACAACACTGCTGGTGGAGAACGGGATCCTGTTGAAGGCTCCCACAGCGGCGCTCCTTGCCAATACGACCCGCACCCCCGCCCTACTCTCGGCAACTAAAGCGGGTACTTCCAAGCAGGCGCGCCAGAACTTTGAGATTACCGCCGCTGGAGAACTCTACGTGAAGAGCCAACTTGGGGAGGATCTATAGAATTAACGATTAGACCTGGGATTCCCGGAAGTGTTAGCATCGCAATATTATCCGGGCTGGCGTCTGCTGATCGTGAAGCGCCCTGCGGAATAGAGGTTTCAACCAGGCTTAGGGCTCCGAATGACCGGAAGTGCATCATTCGGAGGGCGAACCAGCATTGTGCTTTCCGCTGAGCGTTGCGACCGTTATCCACTCCAATCCCACCCTACTCTCTTCCCGAACTCCGCCATGCCTGGTGGCGACACATCGCTCGGGACCGTCTCGGATTCCGATTTAAACCAGATCCGTCCTGCCTTGCAGGAACGAGTTTCCGCAACGGGTCTGCGCGCTGTAGCGCGCGAGGTCGGGCTCACCGCGAGCGGGTTGCAGAAGGTGCTTGATGGTTCGAGTCCCTTCCCGAAGACGCGACGGAAACTCGGCATCTGGTATTCCCGTCACCTGGCAGGCGACTACCGCACCGCGAGAGACGTTGCACTCGAGGAGTTGCTGCGGCAGGTGCCGACCTCCCGGCGCCGGACTGCACGGGAGCAAATCCTCGCCGTACTTCGTGGCGTTGTTCCCTCCTCGTAGTTCGGGCCCAAAACGGTAGGCGCTCGGGCCCAAATCGTTCCTCCCAGCCACGGAACGGGCCCAACCGACTTCCCTACCCCAAATCCAATCCCCGCGGATCTACTTGTCAGAGGCATCATGGCACTCGTGCTCTGGCCCGACGTGTCCACTTTGTCCACCACGTTTCCTACCGTCCGGAATCAGAGCCCGATGCGCCCCTCTCGTGCCAGTGATCGATACTGCGAAGCAGGTGCGGTTTGGATAGTGTGCAGATTAGACACTATGCCATCCCTCCAGGGGAGGAGAGATCATGCGGGCGCTACGCTACCCATTGACCGGGGGATTTCCGCCAGAGATCGCCCGGACCCGGGACATCCACACGTTCTTGGACCAGTACGCCCTGGAACACATACGCCACGCTCTGCGGCGGGAGCTGCGGGTTCACAGCGGACAGCTCGCTCTCGCACGAGAGATCGGTATCGCTAGGGGGAGTCTGAGGAAGTTCATCGACATGCAGAGCACTCCGCGTCCGGCCAACATGGATCGGCTGCGCGAGTGGGCTTCTGACCGGCCGGAAGTCTGGACCCCGATTGGGGCAGTCTGCCTGGCGACCCTGGTCCTCGATCTCGTTCCCGCCGAGGCTCGCGCCCCGGCCCGGCGGCATCTTGCTCGTGAGCTGGCCGTATTTTACGCCCGTGCGGGACAGCCGGTACCTGCATGGCTGGCAGCGGAAGAATGACAGGCCAGCTCAACGTCAGCGCTCTCGGGTACGGCAGGCTCTGCAGCATCGAGGAGCGCCCCACCTGGAAGCTCCCGCGTTTCCTGCCGGTCACACCTGCACCGAAGATCGTCCCCCACGGTGGATGGATTCTCCGCCGTGGGCAGTGAACCAACGTTCCACCTTACAATGGCAGAGTATGGCGCGTAATCCCCTGCGGATTTATGCTGTCGCGCAGCGAACGTTTCGCGACCGTCACTGCCGGACCCCATGGCGAAAGAGCGACCACCACGACGCCCGGGACGTCCTCATGGGGTCCCGCCAGCTCCGCGAGCACCCAGTGAGTGGATCCAGGCGAGGGCCCTTGAGGATGTCGCTGCCGCGGGCGGCAACCTCTGGGTGGTGCTCTGGCAGTCCCTGCGCGACGTGTGGCTCTGGGCGGACACCTCGCCAGAGCAGCGGGCGGAGCTGTTCCAGCCACCGTCCACGGCAGCCTACGAGCGTACGATACGAGCCCGGCACGAGGCCCCGGAGCTGACAGAGGCGCTGGGAACGTTCCACCTTCTGCGCTGGGCTGCGCACGTCGTGGGGGAGGCGCACGTGGCCGATGCCTGCCGCCAGGTCAGTCAGTGGGCGGAGGCAGGCTCCTTGGCCGAATTGGCCGCCTACTTCGCGGAAGCAGGATCCGTTGCCGATCCCACAGATCCCGAGCGGGCGCACGCTGCGGCACATCTGACCCGACGTGCCCGGATGTTCCGGAGGTCTGCAGCCTGGTACGAGCGGACGTACAAACTCGCGGTCCGCGTCGACGACCGGGATACAGCTGTCGGTGCACTGCTCGGGTACGGAGCTCTCCTCTATGGTCTCGGCATGTATCCCCCGGCCCGGCGGTTCCTTCGCAAGGGTGCGCGGCGCGCAGTTCGAACCGGGAGGCGGAGAAAGGCCGCGGAGGCGCATCACGACCTCATGCTGCTGAGTCTCGACATGCAGGACTTTGCTGCCGCCACCCAGCATGCGAGCCAGGCGGAGCACCTGTACCCACTCAGTCATCCTCGCATTCCCTACCTTGTGCACGACTTCGCGGTCGCCCTGGTCCGGCAGAATTACTCTTCCCTCGCCTCCTCAATGCTCGAGAAGGTCCTGTCCTACATCGTACGGCCGGAGGAAGCGGCGCTCGTGTGGGGGACTCTGGCCCGGGCAGCGGCCGGCGCCGGACAACTGGATCGCTTTCGCGAGGCCGAAACGAAAGTCCTCCAGCTCGTCGGACTGTACCGGGAGCACGGCGCAGCCGCACTCGTCAACGTCGGGGAGGGCTCGCGGGCCGTCCGCGAGTGGGACAAGGCGAGGGATTATGGGCACCTTGCCGTACAGATCGCACAGGCCCGGATGGATGGTGGGCAGGAGCGGCTCGCGCGGGAACTGCTGAAGCGCGTCGAAAAGAAGGAGCCGGCACCCGGGGGGATGCCGGCTCCGGTAGAAATCGCGACGCTCGCACGCCGGATCGCGGCCAGGCTGCGGACGTGGAGGGCTCCAGGCCCAGGGCCCAAGCCTGATGGACCCGGACCAGAAACCCCAGTGGATTGAAAATCTCAGTTCCCGCTACCGAAACCGCTCCCATTGCGTAGGGTTGTGACACTATCAGCGGCCGCCGCCTCTCCGGAGGCAGTGGCCGCTGTGCTGCCGGTGCTGTCCTGCACGAAGTTTCCGGATCCAAACCCGGAGCCGTTGTACCGGGCCACCTCCGGAGCGGTCACGGCTGCTTGAAAGTCCCCGCAGGCGGACAGGGCGGCCCCGAGCAGCCCCACTGCTAAAAGTGCGCGCAGTTTGGTCATTGTGGTCCATCCTTCGATGTGGAGGGAGAGAGCTGGCCGCGCCTTCAAAGCTATCCCACCCCGCCCCGAATCCGCCACGATCCACCACCACCCCATCTGGGTCACATACCGGCACTGTGCGAGAGCATCTCCGGCACTACCGTAGCCTTCATGGAGACGAAGGCTGATCCTATCGAGTGGGCTGTTCTCCACTGTCTGTACGATCTAACAGCTCGCAACGGCGGCTACGATCATCGTGGCGCCAGGGGCTGGGCACACCATTCGGACGTGGAGGTGCGCACGAAGCACCGCGTGGGGGAAACGCTCTCACGACTACATCGGCGAGGGCTGCTCAGCCGGGAGGACGTGCGGAGTGCCGGCCGGCAGCGGTCGGTATGGATCTACAGGATCTCGGAGAGCGGGGTGCGCCAACTCGCCTTGTGCGAGGGCGGGACCGGGCGGATGAAGACGTTGTCGCAGCCCCTGGATGGAAGCGCGAGCGATACCGCGATCTATTTGACTCCCGGAGCACTCCTGGCACTCCTCGCGCTCAGACTGGCGTGGGAGAGCCGGACGGAGTCGACGCACCTTCCTGGTGAGCAGGGGTGGCGCATGGAGAAGGAACTGGTGGCGCTTGTCTGCCCACCTGAGCTCGAGCAGCCGGACTGGCTGTGGGACATGGAACTGGGTGACCCCGACGAGTGGAACGACCCGGCCCCGTGGCGTGCCTCGCCGGAAGAACAGAAGCCGGATAGGCCGCGACGATTCTATCCAGAGGACCTGTGGTGGCTGGTTCGCGTGGGGCTCGCGCAGCGGTTCGCCGTCGAGTTGGAATCGCGCCGCCGGCCTATTCTGCTGTACCGGATCACCCCAGCTGGTCAGCGGGCAAATACGCTCGAATGGCATGAGCCGTCACCCTGACGGCCACCGGCGAGGAGGAGCGATTCCGTGACCCGTCGTCGAACGGCAAATGCTTCTCCCCACGGGAGAGGAGCGTACCTTCTGGCTTTTTTCGCTCGAGGTGATGAATCGCGGAACGCGCGCGGGGCACAAATAGGCGTGGAATTGCCCGTTCGTGCCCCGCCCGACGTATGCGCACAGACTTTCCGTTTTAACGTAGAACAGACAGCACCTTGTGTTGCCTGTTAGCGCCTTCTACCCCGTTGAGGGGGAAGCCAGATCTGAACCATTGGTACGGTACCCACCCCGGAGAGCGGCTTGGCTTCTGCCTTGCGGAGGTCGTTGTAGACTCGCTGTACCCACGGATATTCTCGCCGGATCTGACCTTGTGGACCCTCCCGGGGGACGACGCGCATCGTCGTAGCTTTCAGTGCTGTGTCTCCAGATAGTACCCGAACCATGAGCAGGTGCACGATCGCATCCGACAGATGCTTGCCGCTCGCAGTGCTGGAGCGCAACAGAATCACATCGTGGGGGGTTGCACCTGGTCTGCGTAGAATGACCGAAGGCGAAGTGGCATCCGGAAGCTCGTCGGCCAAAGCGATTGTGACCGGTACACGCTGGGGGGCCGCCTGTTGCTGAGACGCGCCCTGAGCCAGGACCGGGGCATTGGACCAGAGCACGATCCAGAACAGCAGGATGAAGAGGCGGACCGTCGTTCGTTGCAACATGGTTGTCCTCGAGGTGGCTGAAGTGTCCTCACTTGGTGAGGTGAGTTGATGTGGCTCTAGGTACTTGGCGGAGCCGTGCTCACGTGCAAACAGTAGAATAGCCTTCCCACCATGTTTCCCAGCCAGCCCCGTTGTTCACCTCGATGATCACATAGACCTGTTGGCAGCCCCCCCCTCCCTCGCCACTCCAACCTCCACTCGAGTTATCACAGTAGTCGGCACCGTAAGGGCTGTAGCTGGCTGTACGGATGTCCCAGCACCCTCGGAGGGAAGGAGGCAGGAACTGCTCTGCTCTGCAGTCAGCGAGGTAGCCCATGCAGACGATGTAGCACATCTGGCGTCCCCTGCTCGTCTTCCACTTCTTGCAGCTTTCAATGCATCCATTGTACATGTCCATGCACGGTTCGCCCGTGGCGGCACTGTAGTACCCTTCATCGATCGGCGGGGGAGGAAGCTCGTCCTCCGAGAACGGCTCTTCGGGCTCGTTGAGGAACGGGTCCACCTCGCTGGTCGTCGTCACACCGAGCGAATCCATCTGCTCCAGCGCCATCTCCAGGGCGACAGAGGGATCCAGCCGAGAACCAGGCCAGAATGATCGTTGAACCTCTCTTGCCAGGTCGAGATTACAGGCAGCACTTGCCGGAACGATGATTCCCGGGGCTGCAGGCGCTCGCGTCGGTGAGCCCCCTGATGGGGCAGTGGATGAATCTGAGCACGCGGCGCCGGCGAGGCCAAGGAGCAACAGACTGAAGGCGAAAACAGGTAACTTCATAGGACCCCCTGGATTGAGCGGACCAGTAGGAATACCATGTGCGCCGAAGTGATTGACAGGAGTTGTCCGGATAGAAGCGTTCTACAATGCCTAGCTGCGTAGCATGGTCCGTCGACACATCGGGGGGGCGCGCACCCTTTGACTTAAGGCCCTTTGGCCTGCTGCACCCCACCCCGGCCTAGCCACGTCCGGGCAGAGGCAGGAAGCCCAGGTCACTCTGCTCCAGCCATTGGAGTGTTTGTCCGGTGAGTCTTTGTCTCGCCTGGAGTTCGATGTGAATCATTTGCATCGCCAGGATCAAGGCCTGTACCGCGTCAATCCCGAAAGCTGCGCGCACCATCTCATCCTGAAGCCCGATGATCTGGAGGGGGCACAGCCAGTCTAATTCTGGATCAGGGCTGCGAATCGGCTTGCCGATTCGGACGACCACAGTCCCCGAAATGTTGCCGTCGACCACCAGGTCCAGCTCGCGTTCCGCAATCACTTCTCCCAGGACGATCTCCATACAGGTCACCCAAAAAGCCAAATGGTTTGTCTGCAGCGTTGCTTACTGATCAACCGCGGTGGCTGATCATTCCGATCGCAACGCTATTCGAGGAACAGCAACCAGGGTCGTATGCTGCAGAGCTAACCTTGGAGGCGTTCATCATAGGATTGTCTCATTAGTAGGCGAGGTCAAGAGAGCTGTTCATGGCCTCAAGCGGGGCACGGGCTGTGCAAACCACGTGGACCTAGTCGCGGCACCGGGTCCGTCCCCCACCGGCGAGGACCTCGTTTGGATTGCCCACGCACCACCAGGCTGGCTACCTCGCGGGCGTATGCAGTGTCGCACATCGTCCATCGTTCGCGGTGTGCGACGATCTCAGCAGCTGGCCCGTCAAAACTCCGGTGTGCCCGTCACAGTTTGGCCATTCGTAAGCACATCCTTGCTCTCGGCAACCTCCTGCTCCTGACCGGAAGGATCGTGCTGAAGGTCCGTCGCGAAGGTGGAGGGAAGAGACAGCACGCAACCCGGCCACTGGAGACCCAGCGCTATCAAGTAGCGCTCCGCGGTGATCTCCGGCGGCTCCCCCGTCCCGGCGGCGAGCTGCTCGTACACCATCACCAGCCGGGTAGCGAGTTCGGAGAACGCGATGGGCTCGACGACTCGCAGCGCCTTCGGAGGGTGACTCTCCTTCGACACGGGCAGCAGAGGCCCCACCCAGATCGGGTAGAACGGCTCTCCCGCGAATTGGGTGGCCCACTCCACGTGGTCGTGTGCCTGCCCCACGTCGTCCTTCTTGCGGTACTCAGCGGGCGCGCGCTTCTCCGTCTTCGCCTCTAGGCCCACGACACCTTTCCCGACCGGCGGCCGCCATGCGACGTCAGGCCCGGTTTTACCTGCGGCGGGCGTATCCGGGCGCCAAGACGTGAAGCCGAGATAGCGCCCGAGACCCTCCAGGGCCTCATGGGCGGGCGATGCCTTGAGCTTCTCACGGGCCAGGACATCGGCGATGGCCCGCACCTTCCCCGCGACCCGAGTGGGGTCCTTCGCCCATTCCGCTGCGATCGCTTGGGCCTGCGCCGAGGGTTTCTGCACGTTCTTGGTCTTCAGCACCCCGGCCGCGTCACGCGCGGGTCGGCCCAACGCCGCGCGGCGATTCGCCGCCTCCACGTAGACGAGCGTCGCGAGCTCCGGCTGACCAGCCTCCTCGTGTGCGGCCCCGGCCCAGTGGTAGAACCACGCCGCAAGGTTTTGGTCGTGCTCATCGGCCTCTTGGGCGAGAGCCTCGTACCCACGTGCAGCCTCGGGCCCGTTTCCCTCCCAGAGCAGGCGATAAGCTGCATGCTCCCGCGCCGAGAAGTCGGTGAGCCAGGCGGGTACAGGCGGAGGGGGCTCGGCAGCGTAGGCGTCGATGTACTGGTTGTACAACTGGTCCCAGGACTTGCTGCCGGTGAGCACCCCCGCGAGGAGCGCCCGGAACGTGGTCTGGCCGGCGTCCACACTCTCACGGAGCGCAATTCCCAGTCGGAGCTGTTGCTGGAGGAGGGGAGGGAAAAACGCCTGGTGCATGGGCTGGTGGAGCCAGGCCTGGAGATCGGAGCCGCAAATCACCACCGCCCCATGATCCGTGTTGCTCCGGAAGATGCGACCGATCGCCTGGATCACCCGCACTGCCGTCTGCATCGTACGTAGCGGTTCCGCTTGGAGCCCCTCCGCGAGGAAGCGATCCAGGAGGTCGGTCCCGCGGGGAAGCCCATCTAGAACGAGGATGCGGCACGCATCCCCCGGGAGATCGATCCCGTGGTATCGGGCAGCCAGGACAAGCCTCTCCGGGCTGGGGCTCTTCGCGAACTGCTCAATCACGTCGTTCCTGTGCTCTCGCTTGAAGAGGATCGCTCCCTCTTGCCAGGGCTCCGCCTCCTTAAACGAGGGGGCTATCACCGCGTATTTCTGCTTGTCCAGCAGATCAAGGGAGAACCCCCGTTGCTCCAGGTTGTTCTCACCCGGCGCGAAGATGAACAGGCGTTGCGCGGTGCCCGACTTCCCGCCGGGTCGGATCAGGCGAAGCTGGGGCAGGCCGAAGGTGCGTGCGAATTCGGCGGCCGAGGGCAGAGTCGCCGTCAGGTAGACCCGGCGGATTCCGGAACCCATGCACCACACCGTGTGCACGGGCGGAACCGGCGGGGTGATCTCAATCCCGCCGGCCGTCAGGAGCATACAGCAAGCGTCGAGGCGCGTCCCGATATGCCCCCACGGGTACCAGGTCGGCGCGCCGCGCGTGTCTACCCCGTGGCGAACCAAGAGAGCACTGAGCACACCCGCAATTCGGCGCATTTCGAACTGCGGAAGGTACAAAAGCACCAGAGGGTCGCCGCGACCAATCGCATTTAGCTTCGCGGCCTCGTGGGCCCCAGTGAAGTGGCGGCGAACTTGGTCGATGATCGGCTGATAGGCCGGATGGTTGGATCCGATGCTGAGCGTGAACTGCTTCCGGATCTCCTCACCCGCGACATGCGCGTCGTCGAAGACGAAGATCGAGGGGTAGCCCGCTTCCTGGGCCAAACGTGCGCGACTGTTGAAGACGGCAGCGTATGTCGTAATGCATAGGCCGCGTGCGGCGTCGAAGACGGCGCGGTCCTCCCACCTCCGGTTCACGTATGTCGCCGTCTCAATACCGCACTCCGCGGCGCGTGCGCGGGTCTGCTCCACGAGCTGGATCGTGGGACAGACGTAAAAGCCCGGCCGTCTCATCTCGTTGACGCTCGCCTGCCCGACGAGCAGCCCGACCAGGGTCTTCCCGCCCCCCGTGTGCATCTCGATCCCCACGTCCTCGCTCGTGGTCCGGGCCGCATACCATTCCTTTACGGCCTCAGTCTGGGGCTGCCAGATGTTCTCGATCGATCCCCGCAGGGTGAGGCGCTTGAAGATCTCCTCCGGGTCGCTCTGTCGTGTCTCCGCCGCGGGCCGGAGCTTGATGCCAGAGAGGTCGATGTCCATGTGCGTGCTCCGCAGGCGCCGCCGGGGCGCCCGCTACCGATGCTGCTGAGAATGATGGCAGGGGCTGCGAAGGGGACCCCGCGATGTGGGGGCCAAGGCGCAGTGCTGCCGACCAGGGCGCAAGGCTCGGTCGGACGTGCAAGCCGCGCACCATGACGATTCTGCGGAGAGCGGTGGCGCTGCCGGGCTACGCGGGTCAGAACGGTCGGGGACTCGAGGGAGTCGTTCGACGGACCCAGGGGCCTCCGTTACGGCCTGTGGCGGCCGGGTTCATGGTCGTGGGCGGCGTGTACCGCCGGATGGCACCGCCTGCCCGCCGGCACCAAAGGCTTGCCACAGGCCCAACGATATCTGCGACCGTAGTTACCTTCCGCGGCAGCCCAACTCGTTAGTCTAGCGCGTTGTATATATTTGCCAAGCCGAGCGGGGGCGCACCAAATCTTGGTGCGCCCCC
>JBEVLE010000690.1:0-12751 GCA_040509335.1 Longimicrobiaceae bacterium
GTGAGGGATTTCGGCCCGAAGGGGCGAGACCGCGCGGCTGTTTGCGCGGGCTCGACTCCGTTGCAGACGGTCGTTTCGTCTGCTACGGAGCCGAAGCCCGACCCCGGCGCCAGCCGGGGGCACGCCCAAACCCTGCCGTCAACTCACTCCCGCACAACCACCTCCCCCTTCATCCCCGGGTGGAACGCGCAGACGTAGCCCTGCCGCCCGCTCCGCCGCACCACCACCCTTCCCTCCCCGCCCGCGGGAATGCTCCCCGTGTCCCACCCGCCGCCGTCGGCCGTCGCGGTGTGGGGGACCACGTCCCGGTTGCTCCACACCAGGGTGTCGCCCACCGCCGCCTCCACGCGAACGGGGACGTACCGGAAGGCGCGGATCTCCACCGCGCGGGTGCGCGGCGCGGGTCCGGCGCCCCCGCAGGCCGCCAGCACCAGGGCGAGGCCGGCCGCGCGCCCGCCCGCCGTCACCCCTGCCCGAGCGCCGTGCGGATCTCCCGGGCGTGCTGGAGGTGGGCGTCGATCGCCGGGCGCGTCTGCTCCAGCAGCGCCTTCAGCTCGGCGTTCTGCGCGCCGGGGATGAGGGTCTGGTCGATGGCGTCCAGCACCGCCTGGTGGTAGGTGATCTCGCTGTCCATGTACGCCCGGTCGAAGTCGGCGCCGCTCTTCGCGCCGAGCGTCTGCCGCGTGCTCGCGCCGCCGTCGCGGAGCTGTGTGCTGGTGGGACTGGGCTCCGGGGTGACGCCCAGCTTCCCCACCAGGTCGGAGGCGGCCTTGTTCACGCCGGTGTGGTCGGTGATCATGCGCTCGGCGAACGCCTTGACCCGGGGGTCGGCGGCGCGGGCCCTGGCCATCTCCCCGGCCTGGATGTCCACCTCGTTGGCCGCCACCACGATGTCGGCGATCTGCGGGTCGGTCACGGCGGACGCGGGGGCGGCGGTCGCGGTGTCCACGGTGGCCGGCGCGGCGGCGGCCGGCGCCGTGTCCGGCACGGCCTGCTGCTCCTCCGGCTCGCCGGACCCGCACGCGGCGAGCAGCAGGGCCACAGCGACGAGCGCTCGTTGGGTTCGCATGAATCCTCTCCTGGCAGGGGTTCCGGGCCCTGCCGCCGCGGATCGTTCCCGGCGGCGGGCCCGCTGACGAGAGTAATCCCCGCTGGCGGATATGTCAACAAGTTTATTGACATATTGCGGAGAGCGCTCCGGGAGCGTATCGTGCAGCGAGCTCGGGAACCCGTTCACCCAGGACGAGAATGCAACCGGTCGGCTGGATCCAGCGGCTCCTGGCGAGCACCCGGGGCGAGATCATCCGGCTGCTGCGCCGTTCCAGCCGCACGGTAACCGAGCTGGCGGACGCGCTGGGGCTCACCGACAACGCGGTGCGCACGCACCTCGCCGCCCTGGAGCGCGACGGGCTGGTGCGGCAGGAGGAGGCCGTGCGCCGCGGGGTGGGGAAGCCGCCCTTCGTCTACGCGCTCACCGCCCAGGCGGACACGCTGCTCCCCAAGGCGTACGCCCCGGCGCTGGGGATCCTGCTTGGGGTGCTGGAGGAGCGGTTGGGCGCGGTGGAGGTGGAGGCCGTGCTGCGCGAGGTGGGGCGCCGCGCCGCGGCGGGGCGCGCCGCCGGCGCCGACGTGCGCGCGCGCCTGGAGGCGGCGGTGGGGGTGCTGGAGGAGCTGGGCGGCGTGGTGGAGGTGGAGGAGCGCGACGGCGCGGCGTGGGTGCGCGGCTTCAGCTGTCCGCTCGCCGCGGTGGTGCCGGGCCACCCGGAGGCGTGCAGCCTGGCCGAGTCGCTGATGTCGGAGCTGGTGGGGGTGCCGGTGACGGAGCGCTGCGACAAGGGAGAGCGCCCGCGCTGCTGCTTCCGGGTGCCGCTGGCGGGGTCCCCGTCCGCCGCGGACTAGTCGCGGCGCGCGCCGAACGGGTGCTCGAAGCTCAGGTACAGGAACAGCGCGCGCTCGCCGTCGCTGGGCCCCACGCCGATGGGCACGGCGACGCCGGGCACCACCTGGAGACCGGAGGGGAGGTCCACGGCCCCCCGGATCCCCGGCGCGAGGAAGAAGCTGGTGCCGTGGCGGGTGGCGTCCGCGCCCACCACCTCGTCGTCGCGGCTCCACGCCGCCTCCAGCATGAGGTTCAGCCGGGGATGCGCCAGCCAGATCAGGCTCTGCCCCAGGTTGTACCCGGTGGTGCCCGCCTCCTGCCCGAGCGCGTTCCGCGCGGAGAAGGTGTGCGTCACCCCCGCGTTGGAGTGGGCGACCCAGCGGTCCGCGAGGACCACGCTGAGCGGCAGGTTCGCCTGCACCCCCGCCCCGCCCGCCCCCCGCCCCCGCTCCTCGTCGCCCGTGGGGAGGAGCGCGCTCACCCGCGGCGCGAGCGCCACCCGCGACCCGCCGATCCCCAGCACCTGCCAGCGGTAGTTCAGCGCCAGGTCCCCCACCCCGGTCCCCCCTCGCGCCCCCTCCGCGCTCTCCACGGGCAGCGTGAAGCCGATCTGGTGCCGCTGCCCCAGGAGCGGCCACTCCTGGGTGAACGAATAGCTCCAGGCCCCGCCGCCCCGCGGCCGGGCGAACGTGCTGATGTGCTGCACGACCCCCCTCTCCTGGTTGTACGCCTCCTCCACGAGAAAGCTGTTGTCCTGGATCGGCGCGGCGGGTGCTTCCGCGGGAGCCTGCGCCCGCGCCGGAGCCACGCCCCCCGCGAGGAGGAGGCACACCAGGACGGAAACAGTCGTAGGAGCGGGATGGTCCATGGGGAGTCCGGGTAAAGGCGCCAGGGAATCGCGAGCGGCTGTTAGGATACCTGCAACCGTATTTTAGATTAGTCTAAAACATGATTGAGAAGCATGCAAGCTTCGTACGTCCGGGTGCGCAGGGATCTCGCCGCCGCGGCCGTTCGCCGTTGCCGTTCCGCAGTACCCACATGATTCTGTTCGGAGGGAGACAGCCGGGCAGTTTCGGCTGGCTCACTCCGGCGCAGGGAGACACGGGGGCAGTTTCCGCCGGGCTCCGGAGCGGCCCCGCCTCACCCAGCCACACATTGCCGACCGCTGAACAAGACCCTACCATCCCCCGTCCCCCACGCAGACCCCCAAAGACCCCACCCGGGAGATCCATGCAGCGACTCCGAACCCCCTCCGCCCTCCTCGCAACCGCACTGCTCGCGGCCACCCCCGCCCCCGCCCAGGACCTGCCGCGCGTCCCGGAGCGCGGCGGCTGCCGCGGGGAGATGGCGGCCCGCCTCGCCTTCGGGATGTGCCCGGACAGCACCTACGACTTCTACGCCGCGGGCGCCTACCGCGAGGGCGTCCCCCGGCCGGAGCAGGTGCTGGGCTACCCCGTGGGCAGCTGGCACACCACCTACGGCCGCATGGAGCGCTACCTGGACGCGCTGGCCCGCGCGGTCCCCGGGCGCGTGAAGGTGATGCCGTACGGGCGGAGCGTGGAGCACCAGACCATGTACCTGGTGGCCATCTCCAGCGAGGCGAACATCGCCCGGCTGGACGCGGTGCGCGCCGACCTCCAGGCGCTGGCCGACCCGCGCCGCACGGGCGCGGCGGAGGCGGCGGAGATCGCCCGGCGCACCCCCATCGGAGTGTGGATCAACTCGGCCAACGACGGCAACGAGACGGCGGCGTTCGAGGCGGCCATCCAGCTCGCCTACCAGCTCGCCGCGGGCGAGGACGCCCGCACGCGGGCCATGCGCGACGGGGCGCTGGCGCTCGTCAACCTGGCGCACAACCCGGAGAGCCACGAGCGCCACGTGGCCTGGTACAACGCCTTCGTCACGGGCGACGCGGACCCCGCGGCGCTGGAGCACCGCGCGCCCTGGGGGATGAGCACCAACAACAACCACTACCAGTTCGACCTCAACCGCGACGCCCTGGGGCTGGTGCAGACCGAGACGCGCGCGGTGGCGGCGGAGCTGCAGCGCTGGCGCCCGCAGGTGTTCGCGGACCTGCACGGGCAGACGACGCAGTACTTCTTCCCGCCCGCCGCGGACCCGGTGAACCCCTTTCTCCCGCCGCAGACGGAGAAGTGGCTGGAGGTCTTCGGGCGGGGGAACGCGGCGGCCTTCGACCGGCAGGGGTGGAGCTACTTCACCCGCGACGTGTTCGACCTGCACTACCCCGGCTACTGGGACTCGTACCCCGCCTTCCAGGGGGCCACGGGGATGACGTACGAGACGGACGGCGGCGGGGCCAGGGGGGTGCGCTGGCGGCGCGACGACGGCACCATCCTCACCTTCGCGGACGGGATCGCGGGGCACTTCGTGGCCTCGCTCGCCACCATCGAGACCGCGGTGAACAACCGCGAGGCGCGGATGCGCGACTTCCACGACTTCTTCGCCTCGGCGGTGGCGGAGGGGGCGCGCGGGCCGCTGCGCACGGTGGTGCTCACCCCCGGCCGCGACCCGCGCCTCGCCGCCAGGCTGGCGACCACCCTGCTCCGCCACGGCGTGGAGGTGCGCCGCGTCACCGCGGGCGGGCGGGTGGCCGGCACCGACTACGCCACCGGCGAGCGTGGGAGCCGCGAGGTGCCGGCCGGGTCGTACCTGGTGGACCTCGCCCAGCCCATGGGCCGCCTGGCGCGCGTCCTCCTGGCGCCGGAGACTCCGCTGCCGGCCCGCTTCACCCGGCAGGAGAACGAGCGGCGCGCCCGCAACGCCCGCCGCGCGGAGGGCGAGCAGGAAGGGTACGCCTTCTACGACGTGACGGCCTGGAACCTCCCCATGGCGCACGGCGCCGCCGGCTTCTGGACCGGCGAGCGCGTGGGGCTCGCCTCGGAGCCGCTGCGGCTGGCGGACGAGGCGGCGAAGGCGCCGGGCGGCTGGGAGGGGGAGACCGGGTGGGAGGTTCCCGGCGGGGTCGCGGGGCGGGCCGCCAGCGCCTACGCCTGGGCGGCGGGGACGGACGGGGCCACGCGCCTCCTCGCGCGGCTGATGGACGAGGGCTTCAACGTGGCGGTGGCGGTGCGCGACCTGGTGGTGGACGGCGAGGACTTTCCCCGCGGCACCTTCGTGGCCCGCGTGGACCGCAACCGCCCCGAGCTGCACGCCCGCGTGGACGCGCTGGCGCGCGAGGCCGGGGTGCGGGTGGCCGCGTCGCAGAGCGCCTTCCAGGAGCGCGGGGCGGTGGGGACCGGCTCGGGATCGGTGCGGACGCTGCGGGCGCCGCGCGTGGCGGTGCTCGCCGGCGAGGGGGTGGACCCCACCTCCTACGGGGCGCTCTGGTTCCACCTGGAGCGCCGCATCGCGCAGCCGTTCACCGCGGTGCGCGCCTCGGAGCTGGCCGCGCTGGCGCTGGACGACTTCGACGTGCTGGTGCTCCCCGACGGGCGCTACGGCGCCACGCTGGGCAAGGCGGGCGCCGACCGCGTCCGCGACTGGGTGCGCCGCGGCGGCGAGGCCATCGGCTACGCCGGCGGCGCCGCCTTCCTGGCGGAGCAGGGGCTGGCGGGCGGCGAGGACGCGGAGCCGGCGCGCCCCTCCGCCGACTCGCTGGAGGCGGCCGCGCGGCGGGTGGAGGCGCTCGCCCCCGGCGCCGAGCTGCCCCCCGCGCGCAGCCCGCGGGCCCGCCCCGACGCTCCCATCCCGGTTCCCGGCGCCTTCCTCCGCGGGCGCCTGGACCGCACCCACTGGCTCACCTTCGGCTACGACCGCGCCGAGATGCCGCTGCTGGTGCAGGGCCCGCCGCTGCGCCTTTCCGCCGCCGGGGCCTCGCCGGTGGTGTACGCCGCGGGCGACCGCCTGGTGATGAGCGGCCACACCTGGGGCGACAACACCCGCGCCGCGTACGCCGGCCGCGCCTTCGCCACGGTGGACGACCTGGGCGCGGGCCGCGTGGTCCTCCTCGCCGAGGACCCCCTCTTCCGCGGCGTCTTCGACGCCCCCGCCCTGCTGCTGACCAACGCCATCTACCTGGGCGCGCGCGGACGGTAGCGCGAGGAAGCACGAGCCGACGACGCAAAGGGGCCCCTCTCGCGAGGGGCCCCTCTGCCGTTCCGATCCGTGTATCCAGGCCGCCCCACGCGTGAGGGATTTCGGCCCGAAGGGGCGAGACCCCGCGGGGCTGTTTCCGCGGGGGCTCGACTCCGTTAGCGAGCGTAGTTTGCTCGCTTACGGAGCCGAAGCCCGACCCCGGCGCCAGCCGGGGGCACGCCCAAACCCTTCCCTTCTACCAGAAACTGACGTCACGCGTCGCGGTTCTGGCACTGCGTGAAGTTGGGGTTGTTCTGCTCGTCCAGCGGGAGCGGGAAGTTCACGTCGGTCCCGTAGGTGCCGAACGCGACCTCGCCCGTGAACGCCCCGTTCGCGGTGTTGCGCCCGGGGCGGGTGTACTGCCCCGTCGGGAACACCGTGTTCGCCGCGCGGCCGTACTGCCGCACCAGGCGGCGCAGGGACGGGAGCCGCTGCGACATCCCGTAGGTCCAGAACGCACGCTCCGCGAAGAACTGGTTGACGCGTGCGGCCGGGGTCCCCGGGTCGGCGAGCGCCGGGAGCGGCCCCGCCGCCGTGGACACGTTGGCCTGGAACCGGCTCAGGTTCGTCGCGGCGTCGGCGCGCAGCGAGTTGAGGGTTTGCAGGTAGTCCGCGCTGGCGCCGCGGTTGAGCGCCGCCTCGGCGCGGATCAGCGCCGCCTCCACGCCGGAGGCGAGCACGTTCGCCGACCCGCGGGTGGGGAACCGCTGCTGCACCCAGTGGTAGATGCGCGGGTCAGCGCCGCCGGAGGCGCTGACGCTCCAGGTTGTGCGCGGGTCCTGCCCGGCGGTCGCCGTGCCCTGCCGGAACACGAGCCCGTTCCCGCCCTGGCCGGAAGCGATCCCGTACTCGCGGCGCACGATGGTGAGCCCGTTGATGCCGTTGTTCTGGCGGGTGGTGTTTTCCGAGTGCTCGATCAGGTACACGAAGGAGATCGGCACCGTGGCGACGACCGCCGCGGCGTCCGCGTACCGGTTCTGGTTGAGCAGCACGCGCGCCTTGCCCACCCGGGCCAGGTTGGCCTGTGCCGTGGCCGCCGCCCCGGCCGGCGACGCGGTCGCGATGGCGAGCCCCTGGTCGAAGTACGCCGACGCCTTGTCGAGCATCTCGGCGGTGCTGAGCGGCATCCCCGCCACCAGCGAGCCGTCCGCTTCCTGCGTGCTGAACGGAACGCCCGAGCAGAACGCCTCGGCGATCAGCAGGTAGGTGTAGCCCGCCAGGTTGGCCATCTCGGCGTGACCCGCCGTGTTCTTGAGCTCGCTGGCCTCGAACGCCCCCACCGCGAACTCGGCGCTGCGGCGGGCCCGCTGCAGCCCGCGGAACGCGTTGGTGGTGGCCGTGTTGCTTTCCGGCACCGTGCGCAGGTCCAGCTCGCGGTTCTGCTGGAAGGTCCCCGCGTGGTAGAACTCGTCGGTGAACAGCCCGGTGGCGATGGTCACCCCCTCGGTCTGGCCGGCGCCGCCGTACCCCACCTGGAAGTCGGCGATCACGCTGCCGCGCAGCGCCGCCAGGTTGGAGGGGTCCTGGAGCGTCTCCGGCAGGGTGACGTCCGGGTCCTCCACGTCCAGCACGCCGTCGATGTCGCACGCCGCGAGCGGGAACACGAGCGCGGCGCAGGCGAGGCGGAGGGAGGGGCCGAAGCCCCTCCGCACCCGTCCGCGGAGATTGTATGGATGCTTCATCGGTCCTCCGTCGCTCAGAAGTTCACGTCGACGCGCGCCGTGTAGTAGCGGAGCGGCGGCTGGGTGTAGTACTCGTAGTTCGAGAAGCCGCCGTTGCCGGAAAAGACGCCGTAGCCGTTCACCTCCGGGTCGAAGCCCGTGTAGTCGGTCCAGGTCTTCAGGTTCCGGCCGGAGACCGTCAGCCGCAGCCCCGAGCCGCCGAACCGCTGGGCGAATCGCTCGGGGAGCATCAGGCTCACCGAAAGCTCGCGCAGCTTGACGAAGTCGGCGTCCTCGTGGAACACGTACGTGTTGACGTTCGGCTCCAGGTAGTTGTAGGCGATGAAGCCCGCCTGGTCGCGGAGCGGGGCGGCGTCGGGGTTGAACACCGACTCGCACAGCGCTTCCCACGCGCACCGGTCGAAGCGCGTGAAGTTGAGCTGCTTGTGCCCGCCCTTGTAGTCCAGCAGCCCCGACACCTTCACCAGGTTGAACAGGGTGAAGTTGGTGGTGAACGACGCCTCGCGGGTGGGGAGCGGCGTGCCGATGTACTCCAGCGAGTCACCCACCATGACCTCGCACCCGGCCTGCCCGTACTCGGCGCCGTCCAGGCAGGCCAGCGCCTGCAGGAGCCCGTCGCCGTTGAGGTCCTGGTACTCCACCCGGCGCTGCCAGTAGCCGCCCAGCGAGTAGCCGGGGAGGTGGCGCTGCGTCGTGCGGCCCGGGCCGGTGACGTAGATGGGGTCGATCCCCTCGCCCAGCGTCAGCAGCTCGTTCTTGTTGGTGGAGCCGGTGAGGGTGAAGTCCCACTGGAAGTTGGAGCGGTCCAGCACGTTGGCGTTCAGCGACGCCTCGAAGCCGGAGTTCCGTACCTCGCCGATGTTGTCGAAGCGGTTCGTCGTCAGGCCGAACGACGACGGGATCGGCACGCGCACCAGCGCGTCCTTGGAGGTCTTGTTGTAGTACGTCAGCTCGAAGCCCACGCGGTCCTCGAGGAACCCGCTCTCGAAGCCCAGCTCGATCTCGCTGGCGATCTCCGGGCGCAGCCTCTCGTTGCCCGTGCCGCCGGTGTTGGTGCCGCCGGTCGCCAGCGCCACCGCCGGGATCTCCGAGCCGCCCACCCGCACCGACACCGGCGCGAAGTAGGTGATGGCGTCGCGGAAGCTGGGCCGCAGCCCCGAGCGGCCGTACGCCGCGCGCAGCCGCAGGTTGCTGAGGAAATCCGCCTGCGGGAAGAACGGCTCCTCCGAGACCACCCACGAGCCGCTCACCGACGGGTAGGTGATGAAGCCCGCCTCGTCGCCGAACGCGCTGTTCTCGTCGCCGCGGATGGCGGCGGTGAGGTACAGGCGGTCGTTCCAGGCGAACTGCTGCTGCACGTAGGCGCCCAGCGTGATGTTGTCCGTGGTGTTCTCGCTCACGGTGAACAGGCGCGAGGTCCCCTGCAGCGACTTGGTGCCCGGGGCCAGCCCGACGCCGTACGCGCGGTTGTCGCGGTACAGCTCGCGGTGGTACTGGGTGCCCACGGAGGTGGTGGAGGACAGGTTCTCCAGCAGCGGGAAGGTCGCGGTCCCGTCCACGGTGCCGGTGAAGTTGCTGACCTGCACGCGGTTGGAGCGGCGCCACCCGAACGGGGCATTGGCGCTGAAGCTGTTGAACACCCGGTTGGGCTCCACCAGCTCGAAGTCGTGCCGGTTCACCTGGTCCAGGCCGCCGGTCGCCACCAGGCTCAGCCAGCCGAGCGGGCGGAAGTCGGCGTTCACCGAGCCGGTGACGCGGTTGGACTCCTGCCCGTAGTTGAACTCCATCATCTCGTCGGGCGGGACCGCGTAGTACCCCTGGTTCACGGTGGAGTCGGAGCTCCCGAGCAGCCCGTTCAGCATGAAGCCGTTGAGCGAGTTGTCGTTGTCCGGGAACTGCATCCCCGTGTTCACGTAGCCCGTCTTCACCGAAAGGTTGAGCTTGTCGGTGGGCCGGGTGGTGAGGTTGGCGCGGAAGCTCGCCTGGTCCAGCGTGTTGAGGTCGATGACCCCCTGCTCGTCCTGCACCTCGCCCGCCACGTAGTAGGTGGTGGACTCGCTCCCGCCGCTCACGCTCAGGCCGTACTGGTTGCGGAAGCCGTCGCGGAGCACGGTGGTGGAGGGGTCCTCCAGCGGGCTGAACGACTTGACCCCGGTGATGGTGCAGAGCCCCTCGGCCACGTAGAAGGTGCGGCACTGGTCGCTGAGCGCCGGCACCCGGTCGGCGCTGAAGCTCGCCGGGTACTCGGTGACGTCGCGGATCTCGCTGCGCTCGACGTTGAGGTTCCAGCGGGGGCGCCCGGCGCGGCCGCGCTTGGTGGTGATCTGGATCACCCCGTTGGCGGCGGCGGTGCCGTACAGCGCGGCGGCCGCGGGCCCCTTGAGGATCTCGACGTTCTCGATGTCCTCGGGGTTGATGTCGTTGAGCCGCGAGGGGCTCTGCCAGGTGGCGACGTTGGTGAAGTTGTCGGTGAGGGTGGCGCGGACGCCGTCGATCACCAGGAGCGGCTCGTTGGAAAGCGACACGCTGTTCGCCCCGCGGATGCGGATGCGCTGCGCGGCGCCCGCCGTGCCGCTGTTCTGCGTCACCGTCACCCCGGGCGAGCGGCCCTGGAGGAGGTTGGTGGTGGTGGGCACCGACGCCATCTCCACGTCCTGCGCGCTGATGGTGCCGATGGCGTTCCCCAGCTCGCGCTGCCGCTGCTCGCGGCCGGAGGCGGTGACGACCAGGCCGCCGATCTCCAGCGCCGAGGAGGCGAGGGTGAAGTCGGCGGTGGCCGTCGCGCCGGCGGCGACCGCCACCGTCTGGACGCGGGTGTCGTACCCGATGCGCGTGGCGCTGACCTGCACCGAGCCGGTGCGCACGCCCGGGATGCGGTAGCTGCCGTCCTGCCCGGTGACGGTCCGGCTCGGCCCGTTCACCACGATGACCTGCGCTCCCGCGATGGGCTGCTGCTGCGAGTCCGTGACCCGCCCCGTGATGGTGCCCGTCGCCTGCGCGAGCAGCTGTCCGGGGACCGCGGCTATCGCGAGGCCGACTGCGAGTAGCCAACCAAGCTTCTTCATGCTGTCTCCTTGTGTTGCCGGTGTGCCTTGCGACCGACAGAGAACTCGTGGCGGCGGCTTCCGGCGGCCGCCGCTTCACTCGAACCGGGGTGGCTCTTGGGTCGACTCCTTTTCGGCTTAGGGTGGAAGGCGTGCACACGGTTCGTCCCGTGTGGAGTGGGCGCGCGTGCGCGAAGCCTCACTCCGGGCGGGCCGGTGCGGGGTCAGATGCGGAAAAGCGCTGTGGGCGAGCAAGCTGCGGCCACGGCGGATTCGGTCGGGAACGGGGTATGTCTGGCTGATTGCCCCGAAAGGGGCCAGGGAGGGCAGAGTAGCCTCCGGCCGGGGCCTTGTCAATCGCCCCGGCCGGCGGCCGCGCTCAGAACAGCGTCACGCCCACCATGTACTGGTTGCGGCCCAGGTCGCTTCCCTGGTTCTCGGCGGCGGAGGTGCTCACCCGGCGGTACTGCGCGTCCAGCCCCAGCAGCGAGCCCAGCTGCACCCGCACCCCCACCTGGAAGCCCAGCTGGGTGCGCGTGTCCTCGATCTCCGGGGCCTGCGGGTCGTCCAGGTCCTCCTTGCTGAAGCGGCCCAGACCGGCGTGGATCCCCGCGTACGGGGAAACGGGGAGCAGCGGAAGGTTCAGGAAGTAGTTGGCCTCGGCGAGCACCGTCAGCGAGCTGGTCTCCACGTCCTGGTCGGTGACCCCGCCGCTGGCGTAGCCCGAGACTCCCACCCCGATCCCCAGGGGAAGGACGAACTCCGCGCCGATGCTGACGCCGTCGGCGTCGGGGAAGGTGTCGGCGCGCTCCTCGTTGATGGTGGAGGAGTTGAAGATGTAGTGCCCCTTGAGGGCGAAGCCCTGCTGCGCGTGCGCCGCGGCCGCGGTGCCGAGCACGAGGAGGAGCGAGAAGAGGGCGCTGCGGATCCGGTTCTGCATGGTCGTGGTTGCGCTGGGTTGTCGTGGGTCGCGGTGTTTCGCCCGGATCATACCTCCGGGGCGGCAACCGGGGCAACCGGGCGGGCGACCCGTCCGGCGCCGCCGCGCTACAGGCGCGCCGCGTCCGTCTCGCCCACCGCGGCCAGCAGCAGCGCGTCCGCGTCCGCGCGTCCGGAGATCAGCCGCTCCACGTCCCCGGCGGGATAGGAGGCCTCCACCACCTCGTCCACCCGCACCCGGTGGGCGCCCCCCGAGTCCATCGCCACCGCGTCGGCGCGCCCCCCGGAGAAGCGCACCCCGCCCGGGAGCGTCGCGAAGGCGATGGCCGCCGCGGCGGCCGCCGGCACGAGCGCCGCGGCCCACCTCCCCGCGGCGCGCCTGCGCATCGCCGCGCGGCGAGCGGCAAGCGGGAGCTCGGCGCGCGCCGCCACCGACGCCCGCAGGCGATTCCAGTCCACCGCGTCCGCCGGGGGCGGATCCACCTCCCGCAGCGCGTCGGCGAGGCGGGGGTCGCGTGAAAGCTCGTCCATGCTCAGCACTCCTTTGCTTCGAAGGGCGCCAGCGCCTGCCGCAGCGCCCTGCGCGCCTCGTGCAGGTGCCAGCGCACCGTTCCCTCGGAGATCTCCAGGATCCCCGCGATCTCCGGGCTGGTGAATCCTTCCAGCTCGAACAGCTGCACCACCGTGCGCTGCCGCTGCGGGAGCCCGTCCAGCGCGGCGCGCAGCCCGTCGCGGAGCTCGGTCCGCTCCGCTTCGCGCTCGGGCGACGCTCCCCCGGCGGCCGCGGAACCGGGGATCTCCTCCGTGGTCCGCAGGGAGCGCGCCTTGCGCGCGTTCAGCCCGCGGTTCACCAGGATGCGGAAGAACCACGGGGCGAAGCCGCGCCCCGGCTGGAAGGTGTCGATGCGCTCCAGCGCCGCGAGGAACGCTTCCTGGACCAGGTCCTCGGCGTCCTCGCGGTGCCCCATCAGCCGGTACGCCACCCCGAAGGCGCGGCGCATGTGGCGCCCCACCAGCTCGTCGAAGGCGCGTGCGTCGCCGCGGCGGACGCGCTCCACCAGCGCCGAGTCGGCCGCGTCCTCCGGGGCGAGCGCCCGGGGAGGCGCGGGGAG
>JBEVLE010000691.1:0-9035 GCA_040509335.1 Longimicrobiaceae bacterium
CGAAATCCCTCACGCGGGTTTCGAGCTGGCGTCCGCGGGGGAGCACGACACGGCGAAGGCGAGGATCGAAGCGTGGAGATTCCCCTCCCCCGGAACGGGGGACATAGGGGGAAGGCCGTGCGAGCCTGAGCGAGCCGGGTGGGGGCCCCCGCGGACGCCAGCACCACCCCGCGTGAGGGATTTCGGCCCGAAGGGGCGAGACCCGGCGGGGCTGTTTCCGCCGGGGCTCGACTCCGTTACGCACGGTCGTATCGTGCGTTACGGAGCCGAAGCCCGACCCCGGCGACAGCCGGGGGCACGCCCGAACCCTGCAGTTTCTGTTGACGAGGCGACGCCACCCATCACGACGTGTGCGACATGAGCAGCCACCCGCAGGACGCCTACACCCCGCGCCCGGAGCACCACTTCACCTTCGGGCTGTGGACGGTGGGCAACGTCGGGCGCGACCCCTTCGGCGAGGCGGTGCGCGCGCCGCTGCCGCCCGAGCACGTCGTCCGCAGGCTGGGGGAGCTGGGCGCGTACGGCGTGAACCTGCACGACGAGGACCTGGTGCCGCGCGACGCCGGCGCGGCGGAGCGCGACCGCATCGTCCGCGGCTTCCGGGCGGCGCTGGAGGAGAGCGGGGTCCGGGTGCCCATGGCGACCACCAACCTGTTCGGCGACCCGGCCTTCCGCGACGGCGCCTTCACCAGCAACGACCCGCGGGTGCGCGCCTACGCGCTCCAGAAGACCATGCGCTCCATGGACCTGGGCGCGGAGCTGGGGGCGGAGGTGTACGTGTTCTGGGGCGGGCGCGAGGGGACGGAGACCAACGCGGCAAAGGACCCGCGCGACGCCCTGGGGTGGTTCCGCGACGCGCTCAACTTCCTGTGCGAGTACTCCCGGTCGCAGGGCTACCCGTACCGCTTCGCGCTGGAGCCCAAGCCCAACGAGCCCCGCGGCGACATCTTCCTCCCCACCATCGGGCATGCGCTGGCGTTCATCCACACGCTGGACCACCCGGAGATGGTGGGGCTGAACCCCGAGGTGGCGCACGACACCATGGCGGGGCTGGACTTCGCGCACGGGGTGGCGCAGGCGCTGGACGCGGGAAAGCTGTTCCACGTCGACCTCAACGCGCAGAAGCCGGGGCGCTACGACCAGGACCACCGCTTCGGGAGCGAGGACCCCAAGCAGGCGTTCTTCCTGGTGAAGCTGCTGGAGGACGCGGGCTACGCGGGGATGAAGCACTTCGACAGCCACGCCTACCGCACCGAGGACGAGCGCGGGGTGTGGGACTTCGCCGCCGGGAGCATGCGCACCTACCTGATCCTCAGCGAAAAGGCGGCGCGCTGGAACGCGGACCCGGAGATCCGGCAGATCCTGGCGGAGCTGCGCACGCGCGGCGGCTCGGCCGGCGAGCGCCCGGTGTTCAGCGCGGAGGGCGCGGCGGAGCTGAAGGAGCGGCGGTTCGACCTGGCGGCGATCCGGGAGCAGGGCTACGG
Source organism: Longimicrobiaceae bacterium (assembly GCA_040509335.1). Taxonomy (GTDB): domain Bacteria; phylum Gemmatimonadota; class Gemmatimonadetes; order Longimicrobiales; family Longimicrobiaceae; genus JAFAYN01. The sequence goes on from JBEVLE010000691.1 coordinate 1,485, forward strand.
CTACGAGCGGCTGGACCAGCTCACCCTGGAGATCCTGCTGGGGGTCCGCTAGGGTGCCGGACGGGCTCTTCCTGGGGCTGGACGTGGGCACCAGCGGCGTCAAGGCGGTGCTGGTGCACCCGCGGGGCGACGTGGCGGCGTCGGCCACCGTGCCGCTGTCGCTGGACGCGCCGCGCCCGGGGTGGGCGGAGCAGGACCCGGCGAGCTGGTGGGCGGCGGGGGTGGCCGCGGTGCGGCGGGTGCTGGAGGCCCGGCCGGGCGCAGCGGTGGCGGCGGTGGGGATCGCGGGGCAGATGCACTCGTCCGTGTTCCTGGACGGGGCGGGGGAGGTGATCCGCCCGGCGCTGCTCTGGTGCGACGGCCGCACCACCGCGGAGTGCGCCGAGATCACGGAGCGCGTGGGCGGCGAGGCCCGCCTGCGGGAGCTCGTGTGCAACCCGGCGCTGGAGGGCTTCACCCTCCCCAAGGTGCTGTGGCTGCGCCGCCACGAGCCGGCGGCCTTCGCGCGGCTCGCCACCGTGCTCCTCCCCAAGGACTACGTCCGCTTCCGCCTCACGGGGGAGCTCGCCACCGAGCCCTCGGACGCGTCGGCGACGCTGATGTACGACACGGCGCGGCTGCGCTGGAGCGGCGAGATCATGGCGGCGGTGGGGCTGCCGGCGAGCCTGCTGCCGCCCGTGGGCGGCTCGGCGGAGACCCTGGGGCGGGTGACGGCCGCGGCGGCGGCGCTCACCGGCCTGGCGGAGGGGACGCCGGTGGTGGGCGGCGGCGCGGACAACGCCTGCGGCGCGGCGGGGGTGGGGGTGGTGGAGCCGGGGGAGGCGGTGGCGAGCTGGGGGACCTCGGGCACGGTGCTGGCGCCGCTGGCGGAGCCGCGGGTGGACCCGGGGCTGCGGGCCCACACCTTCTGCCACGTGGTCCCCGGCGCCTGGTACCTGATGGGGGTGGTGCTCAGCGCGGGCGGCGCCTTCGCCTGGCACCGCGACCAGCTGGCGCGCGAGCTGGCCGGCGCCGCGGACGCGGAGGCGCGTCTGGACGAGGAGGCGGCGTCGGCGCCGCCGGGGGCCGGGGGCGTCACCTTTCTCCCCTACCTGCAGGGCGAGCGCACGCCGCACCGCGACGCGGCGGCGCGCGGCGCCTTCACGGGGCTGAGCCTGGCGCACACCCGGGCGCACCTGACGCGCGCGGTGCTGGAGGGGATCTGCTTCGCGCTGCGCGACTCGGTGTCCATCCTGCGCGAGCTGGGGATGGCGCCGGGGCACCTGCTGCTCACCGGCGGCGGGGCGCGCAGCCCGTTCCTCCGCCGGCTGCAGGCGGAGGTGTTCGGGCTCCCGGTGACGGTCGTGGACCGCGAGGAGGGGCCGGCCTACGGGGCGGCGCTCCTGGCCGCGGTGGGCGCGGGGGCGTTCCCGGACCTGGCCTCCGCGGCGTATGCGACGCTGTCCCGTGCCCCGCTGGAGCACCCGGACCCGGGAGTCCACGCGGTGTACGACGAGGCCTACGCGCGGTTCCGGGCCGGGTACCCGGCCGCGGCGCGTCCGGCGGCGGTCTCTGCGGCGGACGCGACGGGCGACTGAGCGGCGGCCGGCGGAAGCGGAGCCCGTCCGGATGGTTTTACGGATCGATTCCGTCGACGGCGATGGTGCGTGTCACTCCGGGAAGTAACAGTAGCAGCCGGTATCGCAGACTCCCACCCTCGTCCCTGGGCCATAGGCCCTGTCGCACCAGTCCTGGCATTCCCAGTTGTAGTGACAGACCGGCGGACGCGCCGCGGCCAACGCCGGGGACAGCGCGAACGCCTCCCGCGCGCCGAAGCCGAGCGCCAGCACCACGGCCGCCGAGAACGCCGCCCTGCCGAGAATGGAACGGTTCATCGTCAACCTTTCCGCAAAGGTCTTCTTCGACGCCGCACAGCCGCACGGCGCCGTCCACATATTACGGGTCTTTTCTTCAGAAGCAAGTGCCAGGGCGCTCGGCGGCGGCCTCGTCGTACAGCGGGGCCCTACCGCAGCAGCGGGTACGGGTTCCGGGAGACCCCTCCCCAGTACTTCTTCGGGTCCGCGGTGGTCGTGACCTCGAAGTGCAGGTGGTAGTTGCCGGGGCGGGCGTCGCCGGTGTCGCCCACGTACCCGAGCACGTCGCCGCGGCGCAGCGCCCGTCCCTCCGCGATGCCGGTCGCGTAGCGGTCCAGGTGGGCGTAGTAGAGCACGGTCCGCCGGTCGGGCGCGAGCTGGTAGAGCGTGGTGCCGCCGCGCTCGCTGCGGAACAGCTTCATCACCACCCCGTCCGAGGACGCCAGCACCGGCGTGCCGCGCGGGGCCATGATGTCGATGGCGTCGTGCCGCCGGCCCTGCCCCCGCGCCTGCTCGTACGTGTCCACCAGGCTCGCCGCCTCCACGCCCTGCACCGGGATCAGGAACCCGCTGTCGGACACCGGGGCGGCCGCGGGAGCCGCCCGGGCCCACGGGTCGGCCGGCGAGGGCTCCTGCGCCGGCGGCGGATCTGCCTGGGCTGCGCCGGCCGGCGTCTCGACGGCGGGGGCGGTGGGGACCGCGGCGACCCGGGGAGCGGCGCGCGGGGGCTCGTCGCCGCCCAGGGCGTGGTGCAGCCGGCCCACCATCCCCGGCGCGGCCCAGGCGAGGGCGAGGGTCGCCGCCAGCATGGAGACCGCGCCCAGGGCGAAGGGGAGCAGGAACCCGGATCGGGATCTTCGCATCGCGGCACCGCCCACGTGGGAGACGGCCGGAAGGCTACCCGGCAGGCCCCGGCGCGTTCACGCCCGGGCCGGAGTCAATCTAACGCGCTATGGTGTTGGCGCCTAATCACTTGTCCCGGATCGCAGGCGGCCGCCGCGCCGTTTCGGGTGGAGCGGCGGGTGACCGGTGCCGGATCCACTCTTCTGCGTGGTCCAAGCCACCGGAAGAAGCTGAAGGCGCAGGCCTCTCGGGCGGACGGCAAAGCGCCCCGGTGCTCGCGGAGCACCGGGGCGCGGCCGTGCAGGCAGTCGCGTGAGGGATTTCGGCCCGGAGGGGCGAGACCCGGCGGCAGTTTGCCATAGAGAAGCCGTTTCGCAACGATCCGGTTGGAGCCGAATGTCAGGCAGGCTACATTGAGCCGTCGGCTACGTTGCATCCCCGGTTCCGCGACGCTCTCCGCACGTGCACAGAATTCCCTCCCGCCACCCGGTCTTCATTTCATACGCCCGGCAGGCGAGCCACACGCATGCCCTGGCCCTGTACGAGGCCCTGGGTGGCGCGGACGGCGGTGTGTGCTACCTGGACTCCGCCGACATCGAATCAGGGGAGCCGTTCCCCGAAGTGCTGGTGGACGCGCTTCTGGACGCTCGCGTGGTCGTGGTGTTTCCGGAGCCGGTGTACTTCACCCGCGACTTCTGCCGTCTGGAGCTGGAGGTCGCCTCCGATCCGTATGCGCGGAGGATGGCCGGAGGAGCGCCGGTACGGGAGTGCGACGAAGCGCTGAACGGAATCGTCCTGGCCCTCCCGCCGGAAGGCGTGGATCAGATGCACGACCGTTTCCCCCCGCTCCTGCGCGGCGTCAACTGGCCCTCCGCGCGGAGCCCGGGCGAGGTCGCGGCCGAAGTGAGGCGCCGCCTGAAGGACGGCCCGCCTACCTTCCGGGAGCGGTACGAGTCGCTGGGCGAGCTGGAGTTCGTCCGGGCCATGCTCCTGGAGGGCTGCCGGCTCCTCCAGCCGCTGGGTACCGCCGGCATCCCGTTCGTGGCCCCGCCCACAATGCGCGAGACCCTGGGGGCCCGTTTCGTGGGCCGCGCCGAGGACCTCTGGCGCGTGCACCAGACGCTGACCACCCGGAGGGGCGACCTGAAGATCGCCGCCGGGATCACCGGCTCGGTGGAGGCGGCGGGCGGGTTCGGGAAGACGCAGCTCGCCGCGGAGTACGTGTACCGTCACGCCACGCGGACCTTCCGCGGCGGCATCTTCTGGATCGACGCCCAGCGCGACCCGGAGAGCCAGCTCTACGCCGTACTGCGCGCTCTCCACCCGGACGCGCCGAGCATGGAAGCGCTGCGGCCGCCCCACGGCGACGGCGTGGCGGCGGGGGTGGCCCGTGTCGTCCGGGCGAGGCCCGCGTCCGCGGAGCCGATCCTGTTCGTGATCGACAACGTGCCCGAGCCCGAAGAGGGGGAGCCGCCGACGCCACTGCGGACCTGGTGCCCCGTGCCGGGCGAGGTGAGCGTGCTGACGACTTCGCGCCGGAGCCTGGGCATGGACGCGGGGTCGGTGGTGCGCCTGGAGATCCGCGAGCTGAAGCCGGAACACGCGGCGATGCTTCTGCGCCGCGATCTGCCGTCGGGGACGCTGTCCTACGCGGAGTGGGGGGAGATCGCGGATTGGGTGGGCCACCAGCCGCTCGGCCTGGAGCTCCTGAACGCGCAGATGCGCCTGGGCATGCCGCCGCGCGAGCTTCTGGAGAGAAGCCGGCGGGGCGGACCGGCAGAGGGGCTGGACCAGGCAATGGAAGCGCTTCGCACCAGCGTGCCGGAGGGAGCGCTGCGGGGGATCACGGAAGCGCTCTCCGTCTCCTATGAGCGGCTTACGCATGAAGGGCGGACGGCGGCGCGGCTGGTGGCCTGGATGGCGCCCGCGGCGGTCCCGGAGGTGGTCGCCCAGGCGTTCGGACCCGACGTGTTCACCCCCGCCGTCCGGAGCGTTCTCCGAAGCCGGCACCTTGTGAGCGAAGTAGCCGGGAGCGGGGACCACCTGGGCGCCATGCACCGTGTGATCGCGGACTTCTTGCGCAGCCGCTCTCCCAGCCCGGACCCGGAGGCCGAGCGGGTCTCAGGCGTGCTCGTCGGCGTAATGGAATCGGCTCGCAGCACGGGCGGGCAGGGCGCCGCGACCGTGCGGACGTGCGCCCCGGCGGCGCTCGCGCACGCGGCGCACCGCCTGGCGCGGCAGGCGGACCGCGACCAATTCGAACGGGCGTTGGTCTTCACCCAGGTTGCGGGGACGCACCTGTCGGCGTGGGGGCTATGGGGCCCCGCGGCGGATCTTCTCGCGGGTGGGCGGAGGGCATGCGCGAACGTCCTGGGGATCGAGCATCCGAGCACCCTCTCCATCATGCACAACCTGGCGATCACGATACAGGACCGCGGTGATCTGGGCGGGGCGCAGGCGCTCCAGGAGGAGGTGCTGGCGGCCTGCCGGCGTGTTCTCGGAGTGGAGCATCCGGACACCTTCTCTTCCATGAACAACCTGGCGAACATTCTGTGGCGCCGAGGCGATCTCCGCGGCGCACAGACCATCCAGGAGGAGGTGCTGGCAGCGAGGCGGCGCTTCCTCGACGCGGAGCATCCGGACACCCTGTCTTCGATGCACAACCTGGCGGTCACCTTGAGCGACCGCGGCGACCTCGGCGGGGCACAGGCGCTCCAGGAAGAGGTGCTGGAGGCGAGCCGACGTGTTCTCGGGGAGGAACATCCGGACACCCTCACCGCGATGCACAACGTGGCGGTCACCCTGAAGGACCGGGGCGACCTCAAGGGGGCACAGGCGCTTCAGGAGCAGGTGCTGGAAGCGAGGCGGCGCCTCATCGGGGAGGAGCATCCGGGCACCCTTAGCGCGATGCACAACCTGGCGGTCACCCTGAAGGAACGCGGCGACCTCAAGGGGGCACAAGCGCTCCAGGAGCAGGTGCTGGAGGCGAGCCGACGTATTCTCGGCGAGGAGCATCCGGACACTCTCTCCTCGATGAACAACCTGGCGCTCGCCCGGAGCGACCGGGGCGATCACACTGGAGCCCAGGTGCTCCATGAGCAGGTGCTGGAGGTGAGGCTGCGCCTCCTCGGCGAGGAGCATCCGAACACGCTCTCCTCGATGGGTAACATGGCGAGCACCCTGGAGAGCCGGGGCAACCTGGCCGGGGCGCAGACACTCTATGAGCAGGTGCTGGAGGCGAGGCGTCGCATCCTTGGCGAGGAGCATCCGGACACCTTGGGGGTGATGCACAACCTGGCAGCCACCCTGGGGAGCCGGGGCAACCTGGCCGGGGCGCAGGCACTCCAGGAGCAGGTGCTAGACGCGAGCCGGCGCGTTCTCGGGGAGGAGCATCCGCAAACCCTGGGAGTGATTCACAACCTCGCGCACATTCTCGCCCGTCGAGGCGATTTGGGTGGGGCGCAGGCACTCCAGGAGCAGGTGCTGGAGACGAGGCGGCGCGTCCTCGGCGACGCGCACCCGGACACCCTGAGTGAGATGTACAACCTAGCGGTTGTCGCGAATGCCCGGGGCGACTGGGCTCGGGCCCGCGCGCTCATGGATGAGGTCGTCCAGGGGCGCCGGCGGCTTCTCGGGGAGGAGCATCCGGACAGCGTTATAGCGAACTACATCCTGCTGGGACTCCGGATGCGGGGCGCCGTCATGGGCGGCTGGGCGCGATGCCGGAAAGAGATGACGAGGCCGTTCCGCTGGCTCCGCGGGATCCTCCTTCCCGGCAAGCGCCCCTGAGCGGGCCGGCCGTCAATCCGGACTGGTGGACACGAAGATCACCCCCTGCCCGTGCCCCAGCCCCCAGCGCGCGCTGGCGGTCATGCCGTCGTAGTAGCGCACCCAGGAGATGGAGTTGATCTGGATGCCGCGCAGCGTTTCCACGCCCCCGAGCTGGTTGTCGTCGATGTACACCTGCACCTGGGTGGGGTTGGTGAAGCTGTCCGGCCCCTTGGCGCGCAGCCAGTTGGAGCGGAGCGCCTCCACCGCGGCGTAGACGGTGGTGTAGCCGCTCGCGCGGAGCTGCTCCTGGGTGAGGAGGTTGCGGTCCTGACGCGGCCCGGACGACGAGGAGCCTCCCGCCGGCGCGCAGGCGGCGCACAGCGCGAGCAGGACGACGAGGGTGCGGAGGAAAGGTCTCATGGGCGGCGCGCGGGTGGGAAGTGGAGGGCGTTCCGGGAGGCGGGGCGGGCGAACGGCGCCGCCGCGTGCCCTCAAGTTAATTCGATCTCCAGCGGGCGGCGAGCGGCGCGAGCGCGCGGGCGGCCAGGACGAGCGCGGCGAGCCACAGGACGACGATCACCGCCGCCGCCGCCCGGCTCCGCGGCCGCTCCCCGACGCCGTCGCGGGCCCGCGCCAGGCACTCGGCCCACACGTCCGGCGGGACCAGCCGCCGCGCCAGCAGGAAGCCCAGCGGGAGGAGCACCAGGTCGTCCAGGTAGCCCAGGACGGGGATGGGGTCGGGGATCAGGTCGATGGGGCTGAGCGCGTAAGCCACCACCAGGCCGGCCACGGCCCTGGCGTACCAGGGGGTGCGGGGGTGCCGGGCGGCCAGGTACAGCGTGTCGCCGTACGTCTTCAGCTCGCGGGCCCGTGCCTTCCACCGGCGGATGGTTCCGCGTGCGTCCATGGGGGCTTCGAATCTCGGGCGGTGAACGGCAACGGCTTACGGATACGGCGGGTTCGGGCGTGCCCCCGGCTGGCGCCGGGGTCGGGCTTCGGCTCCGTAGCAGACGAAACGACCGTCTGCAACGGAGTCGAGCCCCGGCGGAAACAGCCCCGCCGGGTCTCGCCCCTTCGGGCCGAA
>JBEVLE010000692.1:0-3129 GCA_040509335.1 Longimicrobiaceae bacterium
TGGCGTGCACCACCGGCTCCGCCACGCTCGCCAGCTCCAGCGCGTTCTCCACCAGCACCAGCTTCCCGCCCCACGACAGCGTCCCGAACACCTCCGCAACCGACACGTCGAAGTTGATCGACGTCGAGAACAGGACGGACGACCGCTCTTCGTCGGAGACGTTCTCGCGCAGCCAGTGCAGCAGCACGACGGTGGAGGCGTGGCGGATCATCACGCCCTTGGGCCGCCCCGTGGATCCGGAGGTGAAGATGACGTGCGACAGGTTCTCCGGAAGAACCCCACTCTCCGCGACCCCGGCCGATTCCGACTCGACGTCGGTGCGGACGGCGTCCAGCGCGAGCGTGCGGGTGCCGGCCGGCAGCACGCCCGCCAGCGCGCTGGAGGTGAGGACGAGCGCGACGCGGGCGTCCTCCTGCATGTAGCCCAGCCGCTCGCGCGGGTAGGCGGGGTCCAGCGGCACGTACGCGCCGCCGGCGCGCAGCACGGCCAGGAGGGCCACCACCAGCTCGGGCGTGCGCTCCAGGCACACCCCCACCCGCGTCTCCGGCCCCACGCCGAGCCGGCGCAGGTGGTTGGCGAGGCGGCCGGAGCGCGCGTCCAGCTCGGCGTAGGAAACGGTCTCGCCGCGGAAGGAGACCGCGGGCGCGCCGGGGGTGCGGGCGGCCTGCGCGGCGAACAGGTCGTGCACGCGACGCCCCGCCGGGTAGTCGCGCCGGGTGGCGTTGAGGCCCTCCAGAACCTGCCGCCGCTCCGCGTCGTCCATCACCGGCAGGGCGGCGACGGACAGCTCCGGCGACCCGGTCATCCCCCGCAGCAGCAGGCCGAAGTGCGCCACCAGCCGCTCCACGGTGGCCGTGTCGAACAGGTCGGTGCGGAAGCCCAGCGACCCGCCCAGCTCCCGCCCGTCGTCGGCGACGGTGAGCGTCAGGTCGAACTTGGCGGTGCCGCCGCTTGTCTCGATCCCTTCCAGCGCCGCCCCGGCCAGCCGCGCCCCGTCACCCTCCATGCTGCGCAGGTTGAACACCACCTGGAAGAGCGGCGTGTGGTCCAGCGAGCGCTCCACCCCAAGCTCCTCCACCAGCCGCTCGAAGGGCACGTCCTGGTGCTGGTGGGCGCCCAGCGTGGTGGCGCGGACGCGGCGGACCAGCGCGCGCGAGTCCGGCCCGTCCGCCAGGTCGGTGCGGATCACCAGCGTGTTGACGAAGAAGCCGATCAGCCCCTCCACCTCCGCGCGCGTCCGCCCGGCGACGGGCATCCCCACCACCACGTCCGTCTGCCCGGCGTGGCGGCCGAGCAGCGCCTGCCACCCCGCCATGAGCGTCATGTACAGCGTGGCCCCCTCGCGCCGCGACAGCGCCCGCAGCGCGTCCGCGGTCTCCGGGGCGATCCGCAGCGGCACCCGGCTCCCCTCCGCTCCGGCAAGGCGGGGGCGCGGCCGGTCCGTGGGCAGCTCAAGAAGAGGAGGCGCCCCCGCCAGCCGCTCGCGCCACCACTCCAGCTGCCGCTCCAGGACCTCGCCGGTGAGCCAGGCGCGCTGCCAGGCGGCGAAGTCGGCGTACTGCACCGGGAGCTCGGGGAGCGGCGAGGGGCGTCCCTCGCGGAAGGCGCCGTACAGCTCCGCCATCTCGCGCACCATCACGTCCACCGACCAGCCGTCGGAGACGATGTGGTGCATGTTGAGGAGCAGCGCGTGCTCCTCGTCGGCCAGGCGCACCAGCAGGACGCGCAGCAGCGGCCCGCGCGCCAGGTCGAAGGGGGTGGCCTCGTCGGCGTCGGCGAGGCGGCGCAGCTCGGCCTCGCGCTCCGCCTCCGGCCGGCCGCCCAGGTCCAGCCGGGGGAGGGTGAAGCCGCCCGCGGGGTGCACCACCTGCACGGCGCGCCCGCCGGTGGAGGCGAACGTGGTGCGCAGCGCCTCGTGGCGGCGCACCAGCTCGCCCAGCGCGCGCTCCAGCGCCGCGGCGTCCAGCGGACCGCGGATGCGCAGGGCGGCGGGGATGTTGTACGCCGGGCTCCCCGGCTGGAGGCGGTCGATGAACCACAGCCGCTGCTGCGCGAACGACAGCGGAATCTCGCCGTCGCGCGGCACCGGCACGATGGGCGGCGCCTGCATCCCGGCGCCGTCGCGGAGCAGGGCGTCCACCCGCGCGGCGAGGGCGGCGGCGCTGGGCGCCTCGAAGAGCATCCCCAGCTCCACGTCCACCCCGAAGGCTTCCCGCGCCCGGGTCACCACGCGCGTGGCGAGCAGCGAGTGGCCGCCCAGGTCGAAGAAGTCGGCGTGCGGGTCCACGCGCTCCGTCCCCAGCACGTCCGCGTAGATCCCGGCCAGCACCTCCTCGGTGGGGGTGAGCGGAGCGGCGGCGCCGCCCGGGCCGGCGTCCGCCGCCTCCGGCGCGGGGAGCGCCCGGCGGTCGGTCTTGCCGTTGGGAGTGAGCGGAAGCGCGTCCAGAACCACGAACGCCGAGGGGAGCATGTACTCCGGCACGTGGGCGCGGAGGTGGGCGCGCAGCTCCGCCACGTCGGGCGAGGCCCCGTCCGCCGGGACCAGGTAGGCGACGATGCGCCGCTCGCCCGGCTCGTCCTCGCGCACCAGCGCCACCGCGTCCCGCACCCCGGGGAACGCGCGCATCGCCGTCTCGATCTCCCCCAGCTCGATGCGGAAGCCCCGCACCTTGACCTGGAAGTCCTTGCGCCCGAAGTACTCCAGCTCCCCGTCCGCACGCCACCGCACCCGGTCCAGCACCCGGTACATCCGCGATCCCGCCGGCCCGTGCGGGTTCGGCACGTACCGCTCCGCCGTCAGCTCGGGCGCGCCCGCGTACCCTCGCGACAGCCCGTCTCCGGCAAGGTACAGCTCGCCCACCACCCCCAGCGGCACGGGCTCCAGCTCCGCGTCCAGCACCAGCGCCCGCGTGTTCGCCACCGGACGCCCCACGAACACCTGCGGCGCGCCCCGCTCCACCACCGAGTACGTGGAGTACGTGGTGTCCTCCGTCGGGCCGTACAGGTTGCCCACCTTGTTCACCGTCGGCAGGGCGTAGAGGGCCCGCGCCAGGTCGGCCGGCAGCGGCTCGCCGCCCAGGTTCAGCGTCCGCACGCTCGGCGGGATCCCGCCCGAGCGCAGCAGCTCCG
>JBEVLE010000693.1:0-5066 GCA_040509335.1 Longimicrobiaceae bacterium
GTCTCCTGCGTCATGGCTTTTCCCTCCCTCGCTTGCGGGGGATGGGTGGCGCGCAGCGCCGGGGTGGGGGGCCCCCGCGGACGCCAGCGCCACACCCGCGTGAGGGATTTCGGCCCGAAGGGGCGAGACCCGACAGCAGTATCGTCGGGGCTCGACTCCGTTTCAGACGGTCGTTTCGTCTGCTACGGAGCCGAAGCCCGACCCCGGCGCCAGCCGGGGGCACGCCCGAACCCGCAGTAAAAAGCCGTTCCGACCGCACCGGGCACCACCCTTGCAACCGGGTCGCGCCGTCCCGCCGTCTCAACCGAACCGATCCGCCGAATGCCCAACACAGTCCGGCTCCCGAGCGAGGAGCTCGCCCACCGCCTGAGCGCCGACCGCATCGAGCGCGACGTGCCGCTGGCGCCCTTCACCACCTTCAAGATCGGCGGACCCGCGGACCTGCTGTACCGGGCGAGGACGCCGGGGGAGCTGGCGGAGGCGGTGAGCGTGGTGCGGGAGCTGGAAGTCCCCTTCTTCCTGCTGGGGATGGGGGCCAACATCCTGGTGGGGGACCGCGGCTTCCGCGGGGTGGTGATCAAGAACGAGGTGGAGGAGGTGGAGTTCCTGGACGACACGCGCGTCCGCGCCGGCTCCGGGGCGCGCGTGTACCACGACCTGATCCAGGCCACCGTGGCGCGCGGGCTGGGCGGGCTGCACCACTACGTGGGGATTCCCAGCACGGTGGGCGGCGCCATCTGGCAGAACCTGCACTTCCTTTCGCCGCCGCCGGAGCGCGAGCGGACCATGTTCATCGAGGAGGTGGTGGAGAGCGCTTCGCTGCTCACCGAGGAGGGCGAGGTGCGGGAGGTGGACCGCGGCTACTTCCGCTTCGGCTACGACTACAGCGTGCTGCACGACCGGCGCGACGTGGTGCTGGACGTCACCTTCCGCCTGGAGCCCGAGCCGCGCGAGACGCTCCGCGACGTGATCCGCGAGAACCTGCAGTGGCGCGACGACCGGCACCCGGACCTGTGGCTGTACCCCAGCGCGGGGTCCATCTTCCAGAAGATCGAGGGGGTGGGCGCGGGGAGGCTGATCGACCAGTGCGGGCTCAAGGGGCACGTGCTGGGGAACGCGCAGGTCTTCCACAAGCACGCCAACATCATCGTCAACCTGGGCGGCGCCACCGCCGCGGACGTGCGCGCGCTGATCGAGCTGGCGCAGACCACGGTGCAGCGAGAGCTGGGCTACGAGCTGCGCACCGAGATCGGGATGATCGGGGAGTTCTGACGCGTCCGGGTGTTAGGCGGCACACGCGACGAGGCGCCGGACCCGCAGGGAGCCCGGCGCCTCGCCTCGTGCTGTCGTGCTGGCTGGACCGGCTCAGCCGGCCGCCCCGACGCGCGCCACGTTCTCGGCCGCCGGGCCCTTCTCGCCCTGGACGAGGTCGAACTCGACCGCCTCGCCTTCCGCCAGGGACTTGAAGCCGTTCCCCTGGATGGCGGAGTAGTGGACGAAGCAGTCCTTTTCTCCGTTGGCCGGCGTGATGAAGCCAAAGCCCTTGGCGTCGTTGAACCACTTCACCGTTCCGCTGATCCTCATACTACGACTCCTGTGTGGTGGTTAGATCGGGGTTCGGCAGCGCCGCACCAGCCGACAGGTACTCGTGGGCCATCCGGACGAGCCGCGCCCCCCACGCTGGGCGTTCCTGCGCAGATTCAGCCTGTGCCGCAGGGCGGCCACGGCGCTGTTGTTCCCGACGTCGCCGGGTTTCGTGGACGCGTTTCGGGCGCACGCAGGCCAGAGCCCGGAGCGAGCGGGCGGGCCGCGGTCATCCGCGGAGCGCCAGGCCCGGCCGATCCATTCTCCCCGACTTCCTCACACGGCCACACGGGTGTCTCCGAAAGGACGTACCAGAGCGGGACCTGATGGACGCGCGCCCGTGGCCGGCGTGGCCGGGCGGGGCGGCGGCGATGATGGGATCTGGTGCCAACGGCGGGTCAAGGTAGTTTACGCCTAACGGTGTGTCAAGAATCACGTGGCCGCTGCGGGAAAGGCGGCCCCGCCCGTCGCCGGCGCGGCGTCCGGCACGCCCGCGGCCCGGGGGGAGCATGCCGGACCTCCGGCGCGGCCCTACTTGCGGTCGTTGCGGCGCTGGCCCACCCGGATCCAGAGCGCCCGCAGCTTGCGCAGGACGTTGTCCAGCTTGCCCTGCACCTCGCGCAGCTCGTCCAGCGCCTGGCCGATGAGCCGCTGGTTGGTGGCCGTCTGGTCGAGCAGCCCCTCCGCCCGGTGCCGCCACGAGCCGTCCTCCGCGGCGCCGCCCAGGCGGCGGCGCTGCTCCGTCGCCCAGCGGGCGTAGTCGTACACCTCCTTGAGCTCCTCCTGCATGCGCTCGATGCGCGCGTGGTCGGCGGCCGCGATCTCCACCAGCCGCTCGATGCGCTTGCGGTCGTCCCGCCCGAAGCCGCCCTCCCCGCCTTCCGCCGCGGCCGGACGGCCGAAGGGGAGCCGGTCCACCACGCGCGACAGCAGCTGCACCAGCCCGTAGGCGAGCAGGGCGATGCCCACCGTGCCCAGCGGGTCCCCGGGCTGGCCGGCGGACGACGTCCCGGGAAGGCCGGTCGCGGGGTCCACGGGGCTCCCCGGCTGCACCAGGGGGCCGGGGAGCTGCGAGGAAAACAGGGGCGGGGCACTCATCTCCACCCCCCTCCGGGAGCGCCCCGCGCGGGCGGGGCGTGGCGGGTGCGACGCATGGGATCCTCCTTGTCGGGGGGTGGGCCCGCCGGCGGCGCCGTGCGCGCGCCGGGCGACGGCCGGGTGCTCAGTGGGCGCCGCCCGGCTCCGTTTCCAGGAGCCGGGTGTCCACGTACAGGTCGTAGATGGTGCCGCACCCGCGGCGGTGGCACTGGTAGGTGCCGATGCGGGTCGGCTCCTGGGGCGCGTCGATGCCGCGGACGAGGTCCTCCGTCACCCGCAGCGCGGGGCGCGATCCGCACCGCGGGCAGCTCGTGGTGAGGCGCACCAGGCGGCCTCCACGCTGCCCCGGGCTCCCGGGGACCCCTCCGCCGCCGGCGGCGAGGGGCGCAACGTTGCTTGCGGGGGCGGCCGACCGCTGCCCCGCGGACGCGAGCGTCTGAATCCGGCGCATGGCACTTCCTCTCGTGAGGGGGGTGCGGGACCCGCGTGAGGGAGCGCGCGGCGGCGGACGGCGTCGTGGTCCGCCCGGCACGGACCCGGGTCCCGCGTTGGGCATCGGGGGGCACGAAAAAAAGGCCCCCTGGCTCGGTCACTCTGCCGAGTTGGGGGCCTTTACCGGCCGGTCTCCAAAGCTTAGTTTCGGTCTGTCTTCGGCTTCCTCCGTGACGCCTTCCGGCTCACTCCGGCAGCCGCCGGAGGCCCATGCCTACTCCTCGGCGAGGAACTCCCCCGCGACCAGGTCGTAGATCGCCCCGCAGCCGCGCCGCTGGCACTGGTAGGTGCCCAGCCGGGCTCCCTGTGCCCCGTCCGCGAGGAGCCGCGCCACCTCCCCGGTGATGCGGAGCGCGGGACGCGAGCCGCAGCGCGGACAGTTGGAGGCCAGGCGGAGCAGCTGTGCCCCGGCGGGCTCTCCTTCCTGCGCGGCGCTTTCCGGGTCCCACAGGGCCGGCGGGCGTGTGCGGGCGGCGAACCGCGTCCCCTCGCCGGGATCGAGCCTCTGCGATGCGGTGGCGTCTAGCACTGCGACTCCTCCTGTTTGCGTCCGGCACGCCGCCCGTGGACGGTGGGCCAAACCCTTGCATGTGGCCGTGGCCGCGACTATCCTGCCTAACATTTGTGGCAGGGTGGTCGGGGTGGCTGTAAACATCCTGCAACAATCTTAACCCCTTGTGAGCGCCTGTCAAGGGCGTGTAGAAAGGAGTGTTGACGTGTTATGAATGTAGCGATTCGGCGGTCGGTCGGATTCCGGCTCCGGAAGGTGCGGGAGAGGCTGGGCTGGGACCGGACGGAGCTGGCGGACAAGCTGGGGGTTCACCCCGGCTCCATCGCCCGCTGGGAGACGGGCGGCTCGGTGCCGCACCGCTACCACGTGGAGCGGATCGCCGAGTGGGGCGACGTGGACCCGGACTGGCTCCTCACGGGGCAGGAGGCGGGGGGGGTGGAGCTGGGCGCGTCGCCCGCGGGGGAGGACGGGGGCGAGGAGGCCGAGGAGATGTTCGCCTCGCTCGACTCCATCGCCCGCTTCGTGGGCGGCATCGGGCCGGCGGGGCAGGAGAAGCTGCGCAAGCTGGACGCGCTGGAGGGGCTGCGGCGGATGCTGACCGCCCGCGGGCTCCTTCCCAACTGGTGGTACGAGCTGCGCGACCGCGTGGAAGGCGATGAGCTCTGACGAGGAGCGCATCCTGTCCGCGGCCGCGCGGCTGGTGGAGGACGCGCGGGGGATGGTCGCGGACTACGCCGGGCACTACGCGCCGCTGCGCACCGACCAGCTGTCGGCGCTGCTGCGGGGGGCGGGGTGCCACGTGGAGGTGTTCCCGTTCCAGTCGGACACCATCGCCATGACGCTTCCGCGGTGCGCGGACGCGTACCCGGTGCTCGTCAACCGCAGCGCGGAGCGTACCGACCGCCTCTTCGCCTTCCGCCACGAGATCGCGCACGTGCTGGCGGGGGACGTGGAGGGGGCGGTGTACCTGTCGGACGAGGGGTACATGGCCATGCCGGAGCGCATCGCGGACCTGTTCGCGCTGGCGGACCTGGTGCCGGGGTGGTGGATCGCCGACGTGCGGAAGGGGCAGACGCCCTGGCGCCGGGTGAAGGCGGAGATCGCGCTCGCCGTGGCGGAGTACGCGGAGGCGTGGCCTCCCGATCGCCTGGTGGACCGGGTGGTGCTGCGGCTCAAGCTGTTCCGCGAGCGCGGGGTGTAGCGAGGGGTTTTTCGTGTGGTGGCGGGGCCGCTACGGAGCCGGACGATACTGCCGTCCGTCTCCTGCGCGGGCTCCGGGAGCCCGCCGAAACTGCCCGGCTGTCTCCCTGCGCCGGAGTGAGCCTCGCCAAACTGCCGGCGAGTCTCCCTCCGTAACATCTTTTTGTGGGTACTACGAACA
>JBEVLE010000694.1:0-8823 GCA_040509335.1 Longimicrobiaceae bacterium
ATTGCCCCCGGGCGCTCCCATCATCCTGCCAAGACGCCTCAGCGCAGCTTCGGCTCGATCAGCTCCGCGAACGAGGCGCGGGCGCGGTTGAGCCGCGACTTCACCGTCCCGAGGTTCGTCGAGGTGATCTCCGCGATCTCCTCGTAGCTCTTCCCCTCGAGCTCGCGCAGCACGAACACCTCGCGGTGGTGCGCCGGCAGCTTGGCCACGCTCTCCTCCACCAGCTCGCGCAGGTGGCGCTTGCGGTACAGGTCGTCCGGGCGCGAGTTGAGGTCCTCGAACTGCAGCGGCCGGTCGTCGTCCTGCCAGTTCTTCTTGATCGTCTGGAAGAGCACGAGCGGATTGCGCGAGCGGTTGCGCAGCTCGTTCTTCGCCAGGTTGGAGGCGATGGTGTAGATCCAGGTGGAGAACTTCTTGGTCTGGTCGAACCGGTGAAGGTGCCGGTAGACGCGGATGAAGGTCTCCTGCACCAGGTCCTCGGCCCGCTCCCGGTCGCCGGTGGTGCGGTAGACGAAGTTCAGCAGCCGGGTCTGGTAGCGCTCCACCAGCTCGTTGAACGCCCGCTTCTCGCCGGCCAGGAACTGCGCCACCACGCCGCTGTCGTCGAGCTCCTTGAGCACGACCCGCGTGGAACGGGGCTCGTCCGCATCCCTGGGGCGCAAGGCAAACGATGATTCCGACATGCGAACCCCCTGGTAGACTTTCGAAGGTAGGGAGGCGCCCCGTCCGCGTCCGCGGCCCGGGCTCGCCTTCACCATGCTGGAAGCGCAGTTTCCATTCCCCGTGCCGCACCACCCGCAAACCGCGCGCTCACAATCACTTACACCGCCCGATCACCGATCTCGCCGCCCGCCCCTCCGTCCTCCGGAGAGGACGCGGCCCGCGGGAAAGGGACACTCCCACCCGCCCCGCCGCGGACCTCCTGCTCCTGTGAAGACACCCGCCGCCGTCCGTACCCTTATCCGCCGCCGCGCCGACCCCCTGCCCTGCTCTACGCGGCCCGCCCCGCTCCGGATTCTTTTCCCCCCACCTTCTGCGGAGGGAGACTCGCGCGGCAGTTTGCGCGAGGCTCCCGGAGCCGGAGCGGAGACAGCCGGGCAGTTTCGGCTGGCTCCGCGACCCGCGTAGGAAACAGGCCGGCTGTTTGGCCTGGTTCCGGAGCGGCCCCAAATCTAAGGACGTCCGAAGACCCCGTTCTGTTACATCCCGAACACGAACCCCGCCGCGTACAGGATGGTGCAGATGGACTTGGCGTCCACGATCTCCCCGTCGCGCACCATCTCCAGGACCCGCGAGAAGGGGAGCCGCACCACGTCCATGAACTCGTCCACGTCGCGGGCCTGGGTTCCCTCCTCCAGCCCGGTGGCGAGGAAAAGGTGGATGCGCTCGTCGGTGAAGCCGGGGGTGGTGTAGATGGTGGTCAGCCGGCGCATTGCCCCGGCGCGCAGCCCGGTCTCCTCCTCCAGCTCGCGCCGCGCGCACAGCTCCCAGTCCTCGCCCGGGGCGTCGGGCCGCCCCGCCGGCACCTCGTAGATGTAGCCGTCGGTGGCGTAGCGGTACTGGCGGATCAGCACGACCTCGGGGTCCTCGTCGTCGGTGCTCCCGACCACCGGGAGGACCGCCGCCGCACCCGAGTGGCGGATCATCTCCATCTCGCCGGTGGAGCCGTCCGGGAAGCGGACGGTGTCCAGGTTCAGGTGCACGATCCGCCCGCTGTGGACGGGCCTGGAGGAGATGCACCCGGGCTCCCGCGGGGCCCCGTCCTGCGGTGGCTGCTCGCTCATCTGTTGTCTCCGTGGTTGGAAAGATGGACACGGCCGGGCGGGCGTTCAACCCGTAACCCGATGCCTTAACGAAGTTTTAACCCGGCGCCAAACGACGAGCGCCCCGCCGGATGGACGGGGCGCCCGCTTCCCGCCGGGGCGGATCAGAGCTCCAGGTCGGACGGCTGGACCACCCGGACCTCGCCGATCTCCTCCAGCGGGGCGCGCAGCTCGGCGGCGTCGCCCACCACCACCGCCACCATCCGCTCGGGCGCCAGGTGGTCCCGGGCGGCGCGGAGCACGTCGTCGGCGCTCACCGCCAGGATGCGCTCGCGGTAGTCCTGGAAGTAGTCGTCGGGGAGCCCGTACACGGCGATCTGCGACAATCGCGACGCCAGCCCCACGGTGGTTTCCAGCCGCAGCGGGAAGACGCCGGCCAGGTAGCTGCGCACGTCGTCCAGCTCGGCGGGGGTCACGGGCGCCTCGCGGATGGCCTGCGACTCGTGGAGGATCTCCCGCACGGAGGCCGCCGTGGCGCCGGACTGCACCGCGGTGCTGACCACGAAGGGCCCCGGGTGCCGGCGCAGGGTGAAGGAGGAGCTGAGCCCGTAGGTGTAGCCGTGCCGCTCGCGCAGGCTCAGGTTGAGCCGCGAGGAGAAGCTCCCGCCCAGGACGTGGTTCATCACCGTCACCGCGAAGTAGTCGGGGTCGGTGCGGGCGATTCCCACGTGCCCCACGCGAAGCTCGGACTGCACGGAGCCGGGGCGGTCCACCAGCACCACGCGCGGGGCGTCCTCGCGGGGGCGGATGTCCGGCTCGGGCGACGGGTCCGGCGCCCCCGCCCAGTCGCCCAGGCACGACTCGGCGATCTCCGCCGCCTCGTCGGCGCCCAGGTCGCCGGCGACGATCAGGGTCGCGCCGGAGGGGCGGTAGCGGGCGGCGTGGAAGGCCTGCACGTCCTGCCGGGTGAGCCCCCGTAGCGAGGCCGCGGTCCCGGAGAGCGGCCGCGCGTACGGCGATCCGGGGGCGTGGACGAAGCGGAGAAAGGCCTCGTTCGCGAGCAGCCCGGGGTCGGCGCGGCGCTGGGCGATGCTCGCCAGCCGCTGGGCGCGCACGCGGTCCAGCTCGGCCTCCGGGAAGTCGGGGCGGCGCAGCAGGTCGGCGAGGATGCGCGCCCCGGGCTCCACGCGCGCGCGCAGCGCCGTGAAGCCCACGTAGGTGGCGTCCCACGAGGCGCCGGTGTCCGCCAGGATCCCCAGCCCCTCCAGCTCGATGGCGATCTCCAGCCCGGTCCGGCCGGCGGCGCCGGTGTCCAGCAGGTCGGCGGCGAGGGAGGCGACGCCGGCGCGCTCGGCGGTGTCGTCCAGCCCGCTCGCCGGGAGCGAGACGCCCATGGAGACCACGGGGAAGTTGCGCGCCTCGGCCACCAGCAGGCTCATGCCGTTGGAGAGCGGGCGGCGATGCACCGGGGGGAAGTGGAAGGGGCGGAGCGGCCCGGGCGGAGGCGGCACGCTCCGGTCGAGCGCGTCCGGCCGCGGGGCGCTCACGCGGCCTCCTGCTGCGCGCGCGGCACGTAGGCCAGCACGGCGCGGTTGTCGGCGGCGAGGAACTCCAGGGCGAAGCGGCGCACCTGCTCTTCGCCGGCGGCGCGGTAGTGGTCCATCTCGGTGTTGATGCGGCCGGGGTCGTCGAAGCGGGTGGTGTACATGGAGATGTCGTTGGCGCGCTCGCTCACCTGCTGGATGCCGATGACGTGGCGGGCCTCGATCCCGGTGACCGACCGCTCGATCTCGGCGGCGAGGTCGCCACTGGAAGGGGCCGAGGCCGCCTCCAGCTCCGCGAGCACGGCGGCCTCCAGCGCCTCCACCGTGGTGCCCGGGGTGGCGGTGGCCGTCACCACCAGCAGGGCCGCGCCGGTGACGATGGGGAACACGAACGCCCCCGCGTCCTTTGCCAGGCGCCGCTCGCGCACCAGCGTGCGGTACAGGCGCGAGGCCTTGCCCGTGGCCAGCACGCCCGCGAGCACGTCGGCGGCGTAGAAATCGGGGGTGCCGTACGGGGGGATGCGGAAGCCCAGGTACAGCCGCGGCAGCGCCACGTCGCCCTCCACGCGGGCGCGCACCTCCCCGCCCATGCGGTGGGGGATGTCGGGGCGGCCGGGGAGCGGCGGGATCTCCGGGCCCCGGGGGATGGGGCCGAAGTAGCGCTCCACCAGCGCGCGCGCCTCGGCGGGGTCGAAGTCGCCGCACAGGGTGAGCACGGCGTTGTTGGGCGCGTAGTAGGTGCGGAAGAAGCCGCGCACGTCGTCCAGGGTGGCGCGGTCCAGGTCCGCCATGCTCCCGATGACGGAGTGGTGGTACGGGTGGTCGGGGGGGAACACCATCGCCTGGAGGCGCTCGTCCCAGTCGCCGTACGGGGCGTTGTCCACCCGCTGCATCCGCTCGTTCTTCACCACCGCGCGCTGGTTGTCCAGCTTTTCCTGGCTGATGGCCGGGAGGAAGAAGCCCATCCGGTCGGACTCCAGCCAGAGCGCCAGCGCCAGCCGGTTGGCCGGCACGGTCTCGAAGTAGTTGGTGCGGTCCAGCCAGGTGGAGCCGTTGACGGAGCCCCCCACCCGCTCGACGTGGGCGACGTGCTGGGTGTCGGCGACGTTCTGCGACCCCTGGAACATGAGGTGCTCGAACAGGTGCGCGAACCCGGTCTTCCCCGGCACCTCGTTGCGGCTCCCCACGTTGTACCAGAGGTTGACGGCCACGACCGGGTTGGTGTGGTCCTCGGAAAGGACCACGCGCAGCCCGTTGGGGAGGGTGTAGCGCTCGATGGGTATGTGCATGCGAGTACGAAGTACGGAGTACGATACGGCGGACGCGCCGGGCCGGGTCCCTACAGCACAAAGCCCGCCTGCGCGGGCCGTTGTAGCAGTTCCCTGCCGTTCCCGAAGGATGTTCGGAGGGAGACTCGCCGGCAGTTTGGCGAGGCTCACTCCGGCGAAGGGAGACACGGGGGCAGTTTCCCGTGGCTCCCGGAGCCCGCGCAGGAGACGGACGGCCGTATCGTCCGGCTCCGGAGCGGCCCCGCCCCGACACTCAAGGATCCCGCTCGATCAGCGCGAACGGCAAGCTGAAGCTCTCTCGCAGCATGAACCGCCGCTCGGCGTCGGCGCTCCGCGAGATGGGACTGCTGCGGGTGGGGGAGCTGTGCGCCCGGACCCCCACGCGCATGGCGAGCAGGCGCAGACGAAGCATGTGGAACGGGTCGCTGACCAGCACGGCGGAGCGGATGCGGTTGCCGTCCATGATCCCGGCGACGGCGCGCATGGACTGGAGCGAGGTCATCCCGCGCTCCTCGGTGAAGATCACCCCGGCGGGGATGCCGCGCCGCGCCGCGTAGCGCTTGCTCACCACGGCCTCGCTGACGGTGTCGCCGGGGCCGGTGCCGCCCGTCATGATGAGCGTGTCGGCGATGCCGCTGCGGTACAGCTCGACGGCGTGGTCCAGCCGCGCCCGCAGCACCGGCGACGGCTTGCCGTCGTACTGGGCGGCGCCGAGCACGACGATGGCGCCGGCCGGACGGGCCTCGTCGCGGCGGGCGAACAGGACGATGGCCGTGAGCACGGCGCCCCAGCCGGCGAGGGCGGCGAGCGCGGCGACGCCGAGGACGCGGAGCAGGCGCTTCATGGGCGCCGTGGGGCGAAAGGGCCGGGCACGCGGGGCTTCACGGACGCTGGAGGAGCCGCTCGCGGAGGACGGTGGGGGCGAGCTGCGTGGCCAGGAACTCGCGCGCCTCGTCGGGCCCGGCGCCGATCACCTCCTCCACCTCCTGGAGGAGCGCGGCGTCCATCTCCTCGGCGGACAGCTCGGCGCGGGCGAGGGCGTTCCACGCTTCGTCCTCCCACCCCTCGCCGGCGGAGGCGAGGGCGGAAAGCAGCTGGGCCTCCATGTCGCCGGGGCGCTCGGCGGCGGCGCGGTGCAGCGCCTCGGCGGCCTCCTCGCTGCGCCCGGCTTCCAGCAGCGCCATGCCGAAGAGGCCGCGCAGCCACGCGTCCTCGGCGTCGGCGGCGACGGCTTCTTCCAGCTCGGCGATGCCGTCGTCGCGCCGCCCGGCCAGCAGGTAGGCGATGGCAAGCTCGGCGCGGACCACGACCTCCTCGGCGCCCTCCGGGGCGAGGCCGCGGGCGGCCTCCAGCTCGCGGACGGCGTCCTCGAACATCCCCTCGCGCGCCAGGTACGCGCCGTACGAGACGCGCGCGAAGGCCAGGTCGGGCGCGGTGATGGCGGCCAGGCGCAGCGCGCTCTCGGCGTCGGGATCGTCGTACACGGCCACGCCGTTCCCCGCGGTGGCGAGGATGAAGGGGTCCTGCGGCTCGGCGGCCAGGGTGCGGCGGAAGAACTCGTACGCCTCGCCGTCGCTCCCCAGCTCGCGGGAAGCGACGCCCAGCGCCACGAGCAGCGCGGGGTCCTCGGGGTGGTCCTCCAGCTCTTCCAGGAGGAGGTCGCGCGCCTCGTCCCACCGCCCCTCCTCGCCGAGGGTGGCGGCCTGCTCCAGGATCTCTTCCAGGGGATGCTCGTCCGGGTCGCTTTGCGTGCTCACCGATGCCATTCCGTTCGCGTGCGTGGGGTGCCGGCGGAAGCAAGTCCTCTGCCAGCCGGTGGCGGCCGCCTCACGGACGCCGGCACCTTCCCCGGAAGTATAGGCGCCCGGGCAAGAGGTGGCGAGTGCGGAGGCCCGACGGCCCCCACCCGGCCCCCACCCGGCTCGCTTTAGGCTCGCCACCCTCCCCCAATTCTGGGGGAGGGCTTCCTGACCCGCGGGCTCGTCGCGTCGTGGCAGTTCCCCAGTATCCATCAAATCTTCTGCGGAGGGAAACAGCCGGACAGTTTCGGGTGGCTCCGCGACCCGCGTAGGAGACGGACGGCTGTATCGTCCGGCTCCGGAGCGGCCCCACGCACAGAACCCGGTGCCACACGCAAGCACGCCCACAGCGGCCAGGAAGCGTCGGAAACCGAATTTCACACCCCGCAACCCCCACGAAGAAACAATGTTGCAGACACTCCGACCGCGAGTCGGACGCGAAACACACGACGACCGGGGGTTGTCACGACGCATGCTCGGAAATAACATTGTGCGCGCCCGACCGGGCATTCACACCGACCCTCTCGCCGTACACGAATGACCGACACACCGCAGCCCCGTCTCGCGCGCGTCACCACCGTTGGAAACCTCAAGGGCGGCTCCGGAAAGACCACCAACGCCGTGAACCTGGCCTGCATGCTGGGGCACGGAATCGGGGGCCTGCCGCCGCAGCGCGTCCTGTTCATCGACCTGGAGCCGCTGCGCACCGCCAGCCGCTGGCTGGGCGTGGAGGCGCCGTCCGCGGAGCAGAGCAGCGCCGTGCTCTTCCAGGCGGTGCCGCGGGGCGGCGACCGCGAGGCGCACCTGGAGCGCCTGCGGGGCGCGATCCGGCGGGCGGAGAACGAGCCGGTGGACCTGATCCCGGCCCACGCGGACGGGCTGGAGGGGGCGGACGGGGTCCGCGGCAAGGAGTTCGACCTCAAGGACAACCTGGCGCTGGTGGCGGCGGACTACGACTTCGTCTTCATCGACCTGCCGGGGTCGCGCACGGGGCGCCTGATCCGCTCGTCGCTGGTGGCGAGCGAGGGGGTGCTGGTGCCGCTGCAGCCGGGGGGGAACTCCATCGAGAGCACGATGGACTTCTTCGAGATGGTCGAGGAGATCCGGCGCGGGGCCAATCCCATGCTCCAGGTGGACGGGATCGTGATCTCCACGGCTGGACCGCGCGGCGACGTGGACGCGCAGATCGCGGCGGACACGCTGGCGGAGGTGCTCCCCTACTACAGCGTGTACGCGGCGCGCATCCGTACGCTCAAGGCGATCCAGCGCGCCAGCTCCTTTCGCGTGAGCGTGCAGAGCATGGGCGACCGCGAGGCGATCCGCGACTTCACGGCGCTCACGGAGGAGTGGATGCAGGCGATCGGGCGGGCGGAGGCGGCGGTCTGATGGCGAAGTTCAACGCGGCGGCGCTGCGCGACCGCGCCAAGCAGAACCTGGCCCAGTCCGCGGCGCCGGCGGTGGCGGCGAAGCAGGAAACGGAGCAGCTGCTGAGCGGGGCGCGCACGGGGAACGCGACGCTCCCCATCGAGCAGATCCAGCCGGACCCGGACCAGCCGCGCAAGGCGTTCGAGCGCGAGGGGCTGGACGAGCTGAAGCGCGCGATCCTGGCGCTGGGCGGGCTGGAGAACCCCATCCAGATCTACTACCGCGAGAGCGTCGGCTTCACCATCAAGCACGGGGAGCGGCGCTTCCGGGCGCTCCGCGAGCTGCTGGAGGAGGGGCACGACCGGTTCCGGCAGGTGCCGGTGCTGATGAGCCCGCCGCCGGACCGCACCCCGGAGGGGGAGCAGCGGCTGCGCATCGCGCAGGTGGTGGAGAACAACGTGCGCCGCGGCCTGCTCCCCATGGAAACGGCGGAGCAGTTCCACCTGATCGCCACCGCCGGCCGCGCCGAGCCCCTGGCGGCGACGCGCCTGGCGGAGCTCACCGGAACGGAGGAGCGGGTGGTGCAGCGCTACCTGTTCGTGGTGGGCGGGCTCTCGGACGGTGAGCGCGCGAGCCTGCGCGAGGCGTGGCCGGACGCGCCGCTGCGCCCCCTGTACGCGCTGGTGCAGTGGCTGGGGGAGCACGGCTCCCGCCTGGACGCGCCCGCGCGCGCCGCGGCGATCGACCGGTTCACGCGCGAGCGCCCCACGGAGCGCATGGTGCGCGTGGCGCTGCGCGACCTCGCCCCCCGCAAGAAGCCGGGGCGGCAGGCGCGGAAGCGCTTCTCCTCGGGGACGACGAAAACGGGGGCGTTCCAAGTGAAGCTGACGCTGCCGCCGGAGATGATGCGCGACGCGGAGTCGATCCGGAAGGCGCGCGCGGACCTGCAAAAGGTGCAGGAGCAGCTGGAGGAGATGGAGCGGGCGCTGGAGGGCGGCGGCGAGGGGTAGGGATCGGCCTGGGGTCGTGTGGACGGCGAGCGGGGCGGGGGCGTTTTGCCCCC